>CANGEG010000009.1 GCA_947452725.1 Comamonadaceae bacterium
AACCACGGCGACCGTGGTGGTCTTTGGCGTGGGTTTTGAAGTGAGGTGTGAGTTCGTTAATACGAGCGGTCAGCAAAGCCACTTGAACTTCTGGACTGCCCGTGTCATTGGCGGCGCGCGCGTTGGCCTTGACGACCTCAGCTTTGATAGAAGATGCAATCATCTTAATTTCCTTGTGTTTCGCTTATCTCGAAAAAAATCGGAAGAAAAAGCGATGTTTCAAACTTGCGCTGCAGATTGGATTGATCTGTAGCGTGCTGCCTTGCACCATGCAAAGCCTTTAAATTATAACCCGTTACAGCCAGCCCCGCAGCCGCTGAACCCCTTGCGCCAGCCGTTCGAGGTCTTTGGATGCAAAGCACCAGCGCAGCCAGCCATGAGCCTCAGGTGAAAAGGCTTCCCCCGGCGCCAGACCCAAACCTGCCTCCACCACCAGCCGTTTGGCTGTGGCCACCGAGTCGGAATGGCCTTGTAATTTGAAAAATGCATACATTCCGCCTCTTGCCGGAGCCACCTCCACCCCGGGGACGGCTTTCAGCAGTGGCACCAAGGTGTCGCGACACTGTTTGAGGTGCGCCACCACCTGCGGTGTGATCTGCTGGGTGTGCTGCAAAGCGGCAATGCCAGCACGCTGAGTGAACACCGAGGCACAAGAAGTGTTGAACTCGATCAACTTGCCCATCGGCTGCGTCATAGCCGACGGCATGACAAGCCAACCTAGGCGCCAGCCGGTCATTAAAAAACTCTTGGAAAAACTGTGTACAACCACCAAACGGTCTTCGGGCTCGCTCACATCCAAAAATGAGGGCGCTGCGCCGTTGGATGTGTCGTTTTCGTAATAGAGGCGCTCATACACCTCGTCGGCCAAAATCCAGGTGCCAGTTTGTCGGCAATGAGCCACCAAAACAGCCTGCTCTTGACGCGTCAAGGTCCATCCCGTGGGGTTGTTGGGCGAATTCACAATCAACAAGCGGGTACTCGTGGTGATGGCGGCCAGCAAAGCTGGCATGTCCAGCACCCATTGGCCGTTAACCGGCTTGAGCGACACGCATTTCAAATCCGCCCCCATAACCAGCGCCTGTGCCGTCAAGTTCGGCCAGACGGGGGTTACGGCCACCACTTCGTCGCCGGCATCCACCAGCGCCTGCACGGCCAACATCAAGGCGTTGACGCCGCCCGAGGTGATGGCCAGTCGCTCTACGCCAATCGGAGCGTGCAAGGCACTCATGTAAATGGAAACGGCCTCACGCAACTCGGGCATGCCCAAGTTGTGGGTATAAAAAGTCTCGCCTTGTGCGATCGAGTCGATGGCAGCCTGACGCACCACCTGAGGCGTGACCTCGTCGCTCTCACCAAACCAGAAGGCCAGCACATCACTGCGGCCAATGCCGGCATTAGCCACTTCGCGTATGCGGGACTCTTCAACATCAAGAATGCTTTGGCGCAAAAAAGGCTTCATGGTAGGTGTGCAGTGAATGAACCGAGATGTTAGCTCAGACTAGCACTCGCCACTTCGCCCACGAAGATCACGTCATTGCGCTTAACTAAAGCGGTGCTGAACTTGTACTTATTAAGTGTCACGACGTGGATGGCGCGCATACGCGGCGGCTTTTTGGCCCTCTGAACCGCGCTAAATGATCAGGGTTCGCGCGAGATTCCTGTTAAATAATGCCTCAGTCGATTTGGCATAAGCCGACGCCATATTCGGGTCACCCTTTGCGCCCAAAATAAAAAATTCATCTACGGCGCCCCCACGGAGGCAACTTATTTGATTAATGCTGGGTACAAATGCTGAAGGCCTTTCTCAAAATATATTTTGTTCATGGAAGGCCCCTACCTTGGAGGCGGGTTTACCGATAGTCGTGAAGGCGTTCGAAGGGCCTGAATAACTAAGCCTGTCTTCGTTATGCGGATGAAGTGACTCTCGCAGGACGGTGTTAGGTCAAAAGACTTGCCCTGTCAGATCGAACAGCGGGGTGCAGACTGCGGGCATCGCCTTGAGCCGGGCACAATAAGCCCCATGAACTCCATGCGGATCGACAAATGGCTGTGGGCGGCGCGGTTTTACAAAACGCGCTCGCTGGCCACTGATGAAATCAACAAAGGCCGTGTCCAGGTCAATGGACAAGTGGCCAAGCCAGCGCGTGATGTCAAAGTGCAAGACACGGTGCTGATTCGTCAAAATGATGTGACGCGCACATTGCTGGTGCTGGACTTAAGCCAGGTGCGTGGACCCGCACCGGTGGCCCAGGCGCTGTACCAAGAAACGCCTGAGAGTTTGGCCCTGCGCACGAAACTGAGCGAGCAGCGTCATCTGGCGCGCGAGCCCGCTTTGAGCATCGAACATGGCCGCCCCACCAAGCGAGACAGGCGAGAACTGCAGCGCGCAGGCCAGGGCTGGGGCGATCGATGGTCGGCCTCTGTTGACGACTGATAGAACTTGCGCCTCCCCGTGTGGGTCCCGCAGACGACAAAAACCGCGGCGGACAGAGGGTTTTCACCATCGCCCATGCAATGAGTGGCGCCTACATTGGGCCTAGGAGAACACACCATGTCTTTTGCCTCTCACCACGCTACAGCTTCGTTTCGTTCCTTTTCTGGGTTGCGCCGCAGCCTGAGTTTGTCACTGATTGCCGCTATTACCTTGGGTTGCACCCTTGCGCAAGCGCAAACATACCCGGCCAAACCGATCCGACTGGTGGTGACTTTTACACCAGGGGGCGCGCCCGACATTTTGGCGCGCTTGTTCAGTGAGAAAGCGCAACTCGGGCAACCGGTAGTGATCGACAACAAGCCCGGTGCCGGTGGCAATATTGGCGCCGACATCGTGGCTAAATCGGCGGGCGATGGCTACACACTGGTCATGGGCACCGTAGGCACGCATTCGATCAACGGATCGCTTTATGAAAAAATCCCCTACGATATGGTGAAGGGGTTCACCCCCATATCGCTGATTGCCTCCGCCCCCAACTTGCTGGTGGTGAATAACGATCTGCCCGTCAAGTCGGTGCCCGAGTTGATCGCCTACATGAAGGCCAACCCGAACAAGTTGTCGTTTGGCTCGCCCGGCACGGGAACTTCGGTGCATGTATCCGGCGAATTGTTCAAGTCAATGACTGGCACGTCGATGACGCACATCCCCTACAAGGGCCGCCAATTCGCTATTCCTGACCTGGTGGGCGGAAGTATCCAGCTGATGTTTGACAACATGCCCTCGGCCTTGCCCATGGCCAAAGAAGGCAAGATCCGCGCACTGGCACAAACCACCGCCAAACGCTCGCCCGCAGCGCCCGATGTACCAACCATGTCCGAATTCGTGCCCGGTTTTGAAGCCACCACCTGGTTTGCCATGTTTGCACCGGCGAACACACCGCGCGCCGTAATCGACAAGCTCAACGCCGAAGTTGTGCGCGTGTTCAAGTTGCCTGAAATTCAAGAGCGCTTGAAAACCATTGGGCTTGACCCAGTGCTCTCCAGCCCCGATGAATTGGCGCGCTACCAGGCGGTCGAAATTGCCAAGTGGGCCAAAGTGGTCAAAGAGTCCGGCGCCAAAGCCGAATAAATTTCGAATACTTCTTTTCAAAGACTTGTTATGACTTCATCCTTTCCGCGTCGCCAGATTTTGCAAGCTGGTTTGGCCGGTGCCGCCAGCATCGCACTGCCCGCACTGGCGCAAAGCAGCTTTCCATCGCGCCCCATCAAACTGATTTGCCCATGGCCCGCCGGCGGCTCGACCGATGCGGTCATGCGCGTCCTGGGCGAAAGCGCCGCGCACATTTTGAATAACCCGGTAATTATCGAAAACAAGGCTGGTGCTGGTGGAGTGCTTGGCGCCAACGAGATGGTCAACGCCAGGCCCGATGGCTACACATTGACGCAACTACCCATGGGTATTTTTCGCATACCGCACATGCAAAAAACACAGTTCGACCCCATGATTGACTTCACCTATGTGGCCTGCCTGACCGGTTACACCTTTGGCATCGTGGTGCGTGCGGACTCACCGATCAAGAGCATCAAAGACTTGGTGGTCTACGCCAAAGCCAAGCCCGGTGAATTCACCTTTGGCTCCACAGGCAACGGCACCACGCCTCATTTGGCGGTGGAGGAATTCGCAATGAAAGCTGGTATTAAATTGCAGCATGTTCCATTCAAAGGCAATGCCGACGGCATGCAGGCACTGTTGGGTGGCCACGTCATGTCGCACAGCGACGCCACGGGATGGGGCCCGCATGTAGAAGCGGGCACCTGCCGCCTGCTGGCCACCTACGGCAGCAAGCGCACCAAGCGCTGGCCCAATGTTCCGACCTTGAACGAGTTGGGCTACGACACAGTTTCGGACTCACCGTTTGGCATTGGCGCGCCCAAGGGCATGGATCCGGCCATTACCCGCAAGCTACACGACGCTTTCAAGGCCACCCTGGAAGATCCAAAGGTGCTGGCTTCGTTTGATAAATACGACCAATCGGTGATCTATATGAACACTGCCGATTACACTAAATATGCTCGCGAGACCTTTCCCAAAGAAAAGAAACTCATTGAGCAGCTTGGTTTGACAAAGCAGGCCTGAACCAACCCACTAACAGGATCAGCCTGGCCGCACCATGGTGCAAGTGGTGGGTCGACTAACCTGCTCGGCGCTCAGCTGACGGATCACCTTGAAGCCGTAGCCCGAGCCCTCCACGTCGAACTTGACACCTTTGTCGCCCTGCTTGGCCATCAACCCCACCACCAAGGGTTGCTGAAACTGATGATCGACGGCCCGCATACGCCCGGTTTGCCCTGCCATGCTGACTTGGGCCTTTTCCAACTGCAGCGCGACCACTTGGGGCTCTGATGTCCCGGCTTTTTCGATGGCCTGCACCAAGGCTTCGATCATCATTTGCATACGCAAATGCAGATAGTCGTCAGTGGGCTTGGGAAAGCGCTGATGAAACGCATGCACAAAGGCCTCACTGGCCACGCCCGGCACGTTGGGCAGCCATTCGGCCACCGCCAAAACTTTGCCCACGCCCGCATCGCCTAGGGCCGCCGGCGCGCCCAGGGCATTGCCATAGAACGTGTAGAACTTGCCTTCGTAACCCGCCTCGCGCGCGGCTTTCACCAGTAAAGTCAAATCGTTGCCCCAATTACCAGTGATCACGGCCTGCGCGCCGCTCGCTTTGATCTTGGCCGCATAGGGCAAAAAGTCTTTCACGCGCCCCACCGGGTGCAACTCTTCGCCCACCACCTTCACATCGGGTCGCTGTAGGCCCAATTGAATGTGCGCTTCGCGCAGTACGGCCTGGCCAAAGCTGTAGTCTTGGCCAATCAAATACACAGTGCGCACCACTTTGTCTTGCTTGAGCACCTGCATCAAAGCGCCCATGCGCATATCGGCATGGGCATCAAAGCGAAAGTGCCAAAAGCTGCATTTCTCATTCGTCAAGGCTGGATCCACTGCCGAGTAATTGAGAAACAGTACCCGTTTTGAGGGCTCGCGCTCGTTGTGCTTATTGATCGCATCCAGCAAGGCGGCGGCATTGGACGAGGAGTTGCCTTGAAGCACAAACTGAGCGCCATCGTCCTGCGCCGCACGAAAAACCGACAAGGCTTCTTCGTTCTGCCCCTTGCTGTCATACCGTTGCAAAGCCAAGGGGCGCAGGCCTGCTGTGGTTTTGACGCCACCACGGGCATTGACCCGCTCCACGGCCCAGACCAGATTACGGTGCACGGCTTCGCCCGTGTTGGCAAAGGGGCCACTCAGGCCTTCAATCAAGGCCAATTGAATCGGTGACTGAATGGATTGCGTTTGCGCATGGGCCGCACTAAACATCAAAGCACCGAACAGAGACAGGGCGCGCAGCAAAGAATATTGAAACTTCAAACCATCATCCAAGAAAAAAATTGAACCCCGCCGGGCTTCAAACCAGTCATTCAAACCACGCGCTCAAGCCAAACTGTCCAACGGCCAACGCGGCTTCACGTCAAAGCTGTAGCGGTGCTCGGCCTGTTGACTTCCCGCGTCCAGCCGCATGGCGGCGGCCATGGCGATCATGGCGCCGTTGTCGGTACACAAATGCAGCTCGGGGTAATGCACCCGCACACCCGCTTTGAGGCAAGCCGCATTGAGTTGACGGCGCAACTCGCGGTTGGCCCCCACGCCGCCGGCCACCACCAGGCGCTGCAGGCCGGTGTGTTTCAAAGCGGCCATGGATTTTTTAAGCAAGACCTCGACAATCGCCGCTTGAGTAGACGCTGCCAAATCGGCGCGAATGGTCGAACCCTCTTGCAACACTGCAGGCCCCAGCTTTTGCGACTGGGTCAACACCGCTGTTTTCAGGCCAGCAAACGAAAAATCAAAATTGCCACTGTGCAACAAAGGCCGTGGCAATTTGTAGGCGGCCGGGTCGCCATACTCGGCCAGCACGGCCAAGCCCGGACCACCGGGGTAAGGCAAGCCCATTAACTTGGCAGACTTGTCAAACGCCTCGCCGGCAGCATCGTCAATTGTTTCGCCCAAAAGTTCATAGCGGCCCACACCATCGACCCGCATCAACTGCGTATGCCCTCCCGAAACCAATAAAGCCACGAATGGAAACTGCGGCGGGTCGGCGCTCAGAAAAGGCGAGAGCAAATGCCCTTCAAGGTGGTGCACCCCCAGAACCGGTTTGCCCAAAGCCGCAGCCAATGCACAGGCCACGCCCGAACCCACCAGCAAAGCGCCGGCCAGACCGGGCCCGCGTGTGTAGGCCACCACGTCAACCTCTTGCAAGGTGCAAGCGGCCCCTTCCAAAACCTGGGTGGTCAAAGGCAGAACACGGCGAATGTGGTCGCGGCTGGCCAACTCGGGCACCACGCCGCCATACGCTTGGTGCATCTCGATCTGACTGTGCAAAGCATGCGCCAGCAAGCGCGGCAGGCCATGCGGCGCACCGCCCATGCCCGACTCGACCAAGGCAACACCGGTTTCATCGCAAGAAGATTCAATACCCAAAATTAGCATAGGTGCCAAGTGTAGAGGCAAGCGACCGGGCAAGGTCAAGACCCGAAACCGGCACAAATTGCGGTGTAATCTGAACTGCAGCAAAAAACACCTTGCCGGAACCACCGCATGACAACCTCTCACCCCACGCCTTCCTCCACGCCCATCCGCGTCATTTCTTCCATGGCCACCAAGCCTTTGCTGGCTGATCTGGCGCGCTTGTTTGAAGCCCATTACCCAGAATTTTCGGTGCAATTTGAGTCAGTGGGCGGCGTGGACGCGGCCAAGCGCGTCCACGCAGGTGAAGCTTTTGACTGCGTGGTGCTGGCCAGCAACGCCATCAACACCTTGCTGCAAGAAGGCAAACTCGTGGCGGGCAGTCGCATCGATTTGGTCCACTCCGGCGTGGCCGTGGCCGTGCCGTCAGGTGCGCCCCGCCCCGATATCTCCAGCGAAGAAGCTTTAAAACAAGCGGTTTTGCAAGCCACCACCTTGGGTTACTCGACAGGCCCAAGCGGCGTGCAACTGGCCAAACTGTTTGAACGCTGGGACATTGTCGATCAAATTAAAAGCAAATTGGTGCAAGCCCAACCCGGCATTCCGGTCGGCGCATTGATTGCGCAAGGCCAAGTGACGCTGGGCTTTCAACAATTGAGCGAAATGATGGGCGTCGCCGGCATCACCGTGCTCGGCCCTTTGCCCGACGCGGTGCAGATCACCACCACGTTTTCTGGCGGCGTGTCTGCCACGTCGGCCCAACCCCGGGCGGCTCAAGTCCTGCTGTCGTTTTGGGCCAGTTCGGCCACGCTAAAAACCAAAGTAAGTCACGGCATGCAAGCGGCCACGTCTTAAACCACAGAACATGTTGCGCCATGGGTGCGGGTGATTTGCACCTTACGTGTTCGCCAACGCACTGAGCGAGCGCAATGACGCGTTATAGACTTTGGGGCTGTTTCGCTTTGGAGGCTATGGCTATGTCTGCACTGAACGCGCCCATGGTGTCGGAACTGGCCTCCAAGCTGGACCGAAAAATACAAAACCTGCAAGTTTGGATAACAGGGGGGCTCTCGCCCGTTGCGCTGGCACTGGCGATGACCGACTGGGCGTGGCATGTGACGGGGTCACCCAGCACGCTGACGTGCTTGGGCTTAGAGTGCGGCATGGGCGCTGTCAACGCAGCAAACCCTGAGGCGTCTGAGGACCCCCGTTTCAGCGACCCTGGCTGGAAATTGTGGCCCTTTTGGACGCTGGCACGCACACAACATCTGCAAGAAACTTGGTGGGACAACGCCACCCATCTGCGCGGCATGGAGCATCACCATCAAGACGTGATGCAATTTTTGGCGCACCAATGGTTGGGGGCGGCCTCTCCCAGCAACGTGCCGTGGCTCAATCCCGCCGTCCTCACTGCGACAGTAAAAACACAAGGCCAAAATCTTTTGCAGGGCATGACGCTGGGCATGGAGGATTTGCAACGCATCTGGGGCATTCAGCCGCAGCCACAGCCAAGCAACTACCGCCCCGGCGTGGAGGTCGCCTGCACACCGGGCGATGTGATTCACCGTAACCACCTGGTGGAGTTGATTCAGTACACACCCCAAACACGGCGTGTGCAACGCGAGCCGCTTCTGATCGTTCCTTCGTGGATCATGAAGTATTACATCCTCGATCTCTCGCCCATCAACTCGATGGTGAAGTATTTGGTGGCGCAAGGTCATACCGTGTTCATGGTGTCATGGCGAAACCCTGACGAATCGGATGCGCTGTTGGACATGGAGGACTACCTCAAGCTTGGCGTTTTGAACCCTTTGGCGGTGATCACCGAACGGACCGGCGGCGTGCCGATTCACACAGCAGGTTACTGCCTTGGTGGTACGTTGCTGGCCATTGCCGCTGCGGCGCTGGCGAGTCCGAAAGAACTGCACGAGACCCATCAAATCGCCCCACTGGCGTCAATGACTTTGCTTGCCGCACAACTGGACTTTCGTGACCCGGGTGATTTGGGGGTGTTCCTTGACGAAGCCCAGGTGGCGCTGCTAGAAGACACCATGGCCGAGACCGGTTATCTGTCGGGCCAGCTCATGGGCAGCTCATTTCAATTGCTTAAGCCGCGCAATTTTTTCTGGTCCGAACTGGTGAGCAAATACTGGCTAGGTGCCCCCGTGGTCAAAGACGATTTGAGCGCATGGAATGCCGATGTGACGCGCATGCCCGCCAGCATGCACAGCCAGTATCTGCACCGGTTTTATCTGCACAACGAACTGGCCGAGGGCCTGTTTGAGGTGGATGGCATTCCGATCTCAATGGAAGACATTCATCTGCCTATCTTTGCATTGGGCACGGTCAAAGACCATGTCACGCCGTGGGAGTCAGCCTACAAAGTCATGCGCTTGACCCGCTCGGATGTGTCCTTTGTCTTGACCAGCGGTGGCCACAACGCAGGGGTGTTGTCCGTGCCCGGCACACCATTTCACAGCTACCAAAAATTAACCACCCAAGCCGATACGCATTTGGACTCGCCTGAAAGCTGGCGTCAAAAAGCCCCCACTTTTGAAGGCTCATGGTGGCCCGAATGGCACCGATGGTTGGTCCAACACGGGAGTGGCACAGTTTCGGCGGATCAGCACGCAGCGAAGGACGCACTGGAGCCTGCACCGGGCGGCTATGTCTCGGTGCGATACAAAGACTGACTCAGTTTGGGTGGGACATCGCACAGACTTTTGAGAGCGTGAGCATGACACTTAATGGCCTTTCAACTTCATGGACTTGATGTCCATTTCACTAAGGACCTCTATGAAAGATCAATCCACTGACGCGATGAATTCAATCTCGCACGCTGGCTCTGTTTACGCCAACTTCACCCTGCACCATATGCAAAAATTGACTGATCTGATCGTCAAAGAAAACGCACGAATGCTCGAACAGACACAAGAGGAATTCCAGGCTGTTTCGCACGCTAAAACACCTGCTGAAGTTTTTCAAGTGGTGTCGGAGCAGATGATGAGATCCGTCAGTGAGTCGTTGGCGTTTTCTTGGAAGCTCTTCACGCTTGGGCACCAAGAGCAAACCAACTTGCTTGCCGCCGTGCAAAAACAATTGGCTGAGAGCAGCGCTGAATGGCAAGGACTCATCGACAAAGTGCCCAGCGGGTCCTTTGCCAGTCCAGGCCTGGTGCTAAACGCTGTCAAATCAGCGCTGGAAATGGGGCAGCATGCCCTTGAGGTCTCACAGACAACAAGTCAAAAAACAGCTGCTTTGCTGACTGAATCTTTGAATGGTTCTGGTCGCATCTATCAGTCCAACAGTGAAGTCAAATCGGGCCGGCGATCGGCCCAGGCTTAAGAGCTGCTGGCACCCGTTGATTTTTGATTGACCCGCAAAGACAGTGCCTCGGCACTTTCTTTGCGCTCGCTGTATCGATTCACCAAGTAAGGCGACACGTCGCGCGTGAGCCAGGTAAATTTGACCAACTCTTCCATCACATCCACCAGCCGGTCAAAATAAGGGGAAGTCTTCATTCGACCGGCTTCGTCAAATTCCAAAAAAGCTTTGGCGACCGAACTTTGATTGGGAATAGTGATCATGCGCATCCAGCGTCCCAGAATGCGCATTTGGTTGACCGCGTTGAAGGACTGGGAGCCACCGCAAACTTGCATCAAGGCCAGCGTTTTACCTTGCGTAGGTCGCACCGCACCGACGGACAAGGGAATCCAATCGATCAGACTTTTCATAATGCCTGTCATTGCGCCGTGGCGCTCAGGCGAGCACCACACCATGCCTTCGGACCAAGCGGCAGCTTGGCGCAACGCAACCACGCGGGGATGCGAATCGGGTACGGAATCGGGTTGCGGCAAATCCGAGGGATCAAAAATTTGAACCTCCGCTCCCATGGCTTCGAGCAGTCGGGCCGCTTCCAGTGTCAGCAGCTTGCTGTAAGAACGCTCCCTAAGCGATCCGTAAAAAAGCAAAATCCGCGGCGCATGCGTAGTCGGCGTGGGTACATTCAACAAGATGGGCAGCGGCCGGTGAAAGCACGCAGCATCCAGTTGGGGAATGGCGTCGGACGGGAGGCCGTGAGAAAGGATGGGGCCGTTCATTTCAACTTTCCTAGACCGTTTGCGAGTCTTCGTACCAGCCTTTGGATCGGTTCACGACGTACACCACCAGCAGCATCACAGGCACCTCAATCAGCACACCCACCACCGTCGCTAAAGCGGCGCCTGAGTTGAAACCAAACAGACTGATTGCAGCAGCCACCGCCAACTCAAAGAAATTGGAGGCGCCAATCAAGGCCGATGGACAGGCGATGTTGTGCTTCTCGCCCAATGCGCGGTTCAGCCCGTAGGCCAGCGCTGAATTGAACAATACCTGAATCAAAATCGGCACCGCCAGCAGGCCAATAACCAGGGGTTGCTTCAAAATGGCTTCACCTTGGAAGGCAAACAACAGCACCAGCGTGGCCAGCAGCGCGGTGATGGACCAAGGGCCGATCTGAGCCATAGCCGCTTCAAAAGCAGGTGTGCCGCGTGACAACAAGGCTTTGCGCAACCACTGCGCCAGGATCACTGGGATGACGATGTACAGCACCACCGACGTGAACAAGGTGTCCCACGGCACAATGATCGCCGAAAGGCCTAGCAAAAAAGCCACCAGCGGCGCAAACGCAACGACCATGATCGAATCATTCAGCGCCACTTGCGACAAAGTGAACAGGGGATCGCCACCGGTCAAGCGGCTCCACACAAACACCATGGCCGTGCAAGGCGCTGCGGCCAGCAAAATCAGACCGGCGATATAGCTATCAATTTGGTCGGGGGGCAACAAGGGCGCGAACCAGTGGCGAATAAATAGCCAACCCAGAAACGCCATCGAAAAAGGCTTGACCACCCAATTGACAAACAGCGTCACGCCAATGCCTTTGAGGTGCTTACGCACCTCACCCAGCGCGCTGAAATCCACCTTGACCAGCATCGGAATAATCATCACCCAAATCAGCAGGCCCACTGGCAAGTTCACTTGTGCAATTTCCATGCGGCCAATGGCCTGAAAAATTTCTGGAAAAAACTGACCCAGTGCCATCCCGATCACAATGCACAGAAACACCCAAACGGTCAGAAAGCGTTCAAACAAATTCATTTCAAGCTCCGTTGCTGTGGGCCAATTGGCGCGCGGTGCCTTGCAAACTCATGGCGTCCAAGCGCTCAACCGGTAGATTCATCAACATTTCAAGGCGTAACTTGATTGCAATCAGGGTCTGTGCAAAAGCCACTTCTTTCAAAGCATCGGACGCGTCGCCTGCTGATGGATCGGCATAACCCCAATGGGCTGTGGCGGGGTTACCTGGCCAGTAAGGGCAGATTTCGCCTGCGGCGTTGTCACATACCGTGATGATCAAGTCCATGTGCGGTGCATCGGGCAAGGCAAATTCGTCCCAGGTTTTACTGCGCAGCCCCTCAATTGCAATGCCCGCTTGTTGCAGTGCCTTTAAACCCAGCGGATGGGGTTGTTGATTTGCGCGAGGACTGCTGCCGGCCGAAAAGGCTTTGAAGCGCCCTTGGCCCATGTGGTTGAGCAAGGCTTCCGCCAAGATGCTGCGTGCCGAGTTGTGGGTACACAAAAACAACACGTTCAGGGGGGCTTTCATGGGGGCATTCAGAGTCATGGGGTCAACAATCACAGGGTTCTGTAGTTAGACTCAAGCAGGCTTGGCCTTGGCACCAGTTTTGGGTTAAAAAGCCCAGCACCGCGTTCATGCGGTCAAACTGGGCTCGGTAAATCAGGTTGCGGCCGCTGCGCTCTTGCGAGACCAAGTCGGCGTTGAGCAACTCTTTGAGGTGAAAAGACAAGGTTGCAGCAGGCACCGCCAACAGTTCGGCCAGCACCGCGGGAGTCAACCCACCAGGGCCTTGCACAACCAACGCGCGGAATATTTGCAAGCGATGGGGCTGGGCTAGCGCGGCCAAAGCCTTAATGACGTCTTTATCTTCCATAATTCGATTATGGTGGAAATATATGACATTTTGATGTCACGTCCACAAAAGGAGATCCATTCGGCCATTGCAAAAGACTTGATACAGATTTAGGTCTAGCACCCCCAAAGGTTGTAAAACAAAAAAATGAACTCCACACCGCCCAACTGGCTCACCGTCCCCACGCGTTTCATGTTTTTCACCGGCAAGGGCGGAGTGGGCAAAACATCGTTATCCGCCGCCACTGCCATTCATCTGGCCGACAGCGGCAAGCAGGTGCTCTTGGTCAGCACCGACGCGGCCTCTAACCTGGACGTGATGTTGAACATCACGCTCAGCAATCAGCCCGTCCCCGTTCCTGGGGTGCCGGGTTTGGATGTATTGAATATCGACCCGGATGAAGCGGCCAAGGCTTACCGGCAGCGGGTGATTGAACAAATGCCAGTGCAGACCAGCGACGCAGAAAAGGCAACGGTGCGTGAACAACTGTCGGGCGCGTGCACCACCGAAATTGCCTCTTTCGACGAGTTTTCCAGCCTGCTCGCAAACGACGCCAACCACGAGCACTACGACCATGTGATTTTCGACACTGCGCCAAGCGGTCACACCTTGCGCCTGCTGAGTCTGCCCAAAGCGTGGAGCGGCTTTTTAGCGGGCAACGACCAAGGCGCTTCCTGCCTGGGGCCGCATTCGGGTTTAAAAATGCAAGAGACTCGATTCAATCAAGCATTGTCCGCCTTGAGCAATCCCGCATTGACCAGCGTGGCCCTCATCACCCGGCCCGAAGTCAGCGCACTGGTCGAAGCGGCGCGCACCAGCATAGAGTTAAGTGCGTTGGGTTTGTCATACCAGCGTTTGATCGTCAACGGTGTGTTCCACGCCAGCAACCCCTTAGACCCCGTGGCCTGCGCCATTGAGCAGCAAGGACACAGCGCATTGGCACAGATGCCCGAGGTGCTGCGTCACTTGCCATGCGATGAGGTGCCTTTGCGCGCGATCGACAACGTGGGCCTGCCTGCGCTGCGGGCCTTGTTGAGGGATACCCCTGCGCAATCGCGGTCCGCAGACGCGCCAGTCCAGGACATGAAGGGTTTGAATCTAAAGGGTCTGAATATGGCCGCCCTGGTGGCCGATTTGGCATCGCAAGATCATGGCCTAATCATGGTCATGGGCAAGGGCGGCGTTGGCAAAACCACAGTGGCGGCAGCCTTGGCACTGGGCTTGGTGGAGTGCGGCAAGACCGTGCATCTGAGCACCACCGACCCGGCCGCGCACCTGACGCAAACTTTGGGAGCGCAAGTACCAGGCTTGCAAGTGAGCCGCATAGACCCCAAAGTGGAGACCCAAAACTACATCACCAAAATCATGGCCGCCAAAGGTCCGGCACTGGATGCAAACGAGAAAGCGCTTTTACTGGAAGACCTTCAATCGCCCTGCACTGAAGAGGTGGCCGTGTTTCATGCCTTCTCGCACATCGTGGCGCAAGCGCGCAGCGGCTTTGTGGTGCTGGATACCGCGCCCACCGGGCACTCTTTACTGCTCATGGACGCGGCCGGGGCCTACCACCGGCAAATGATGAGCAGTTACGAACAACACACAGGCTCTTCGACCAAGATCATCACACCGCTGATGCGGCTACAAGACGCCAACTACACGCGCATCATATTGGTCACACTGCCAGAGGCGACGCCGGTGCTGCAAGCCGCGGCGCTGCAAGAAGATTTACGCCGTGCGCAGATTGAACCCTTCGCCTGGGTCATGAACCGATCGGTGCTGGCCGCAGGCACCCAAGACCCCTTGCTGGTCGCGCGTTTAAAGGGCGAAGTGCGGCTAATGGAAAAGATCCAGCAAGGCTTGGCAAAAAAAATCTTTGTCATCCCCTTTCTCACCACCCCGCCGGTGGGGCTGCAGGCGCTGCGAAATATATGCAACACATTGATTAGAAAGTGAGCTCGTTATGGAAAAAATGATCCACACCTTCACAGAAATGTTCAAACAACTGGGTTTGCCCTGCGAGGGCGCAGAGATCTGCGCCTTCATTGAACAGCACAAACCACTTTCGCCCGAGGTAAAGCTAGAAGACGCAACCTTCTGGACCGAGGGTCAACGCGGATTTATTCGAGAGCAAATGGCTTCGGACTCCGACTGGTCTGAGTGGATTGACCGACTGAGCTTGGCGCTGCGGTAGCTGATTTCACAACTGGCAGCCCGGCGCACTTCTTGCAAGTACGGCCACATGCAGGAACCGCTCCGAATCGTTGTTATCATTTCTGACCCTGCCTTGGTCGCCGAAGGCGATGAACAAGCCCAAGCGCTGGAAGATCGCTCCCGTCTGCTGCGCATTGGCTTGCTGGAAGCGGGCTACAACTTGGTGGCTACCCTGCCAGCCGACGTGTTTTTGACAGAACGCTTGGCGCAGCTGCAAGCCGACTTGGTGATCGTCGACGCCGAGAGCGATGCCCGAGACGCGCTAGAGCATGTGGTCATGGCTACGCGCGATGCGCGCAGACCCATCGTCATGTTCACCAACGACAGCAACACCCAACATGTGAACGACGCCGTAGCTGCCGGGGTGACCGCCTACATTGTGGCGGGTCTGGCGCCAGAACGTATCCACCCGATCTTGACGGTGGCCATGGCCCGCTTCAAGCACGAGCAAGCCTTGCTCGCCGAACTGGACAGCGCCCGCTTGGAGCTGAGCGAGCGCAAAGTGATGGAGCGAGCCAAAGGCTTGCTGATGCAACGCCAAGGCCTGAGCGAGCAAGAGGCCTACGCGCGCCTGCGCAAAGCGGCGATGAACAAAGGCATGAAGCTGGCCGAGATGGCACAGCAGATGATCGACATGGCGGAGCTGTTGGGCTAAGCACCAGCAAAGTGCCTAGGCACCATGACGGTGCATCGAGTTCCTCCAAATTTGTGAATTTCCACGCTTGCAATGCAAAAAAACCTGGCACACAGCTTGCAATAACTTAATCAAGACCGATGGTGGTCAAACAACAGCAAAGCCCAACGACGGGCATTGCTGTAACGGACAAAGGCGTCCCCATGCAATCTCACTGCCCTGCAGTGCCGATTGACATGAGGACGCCTTTTTGTTTTTTATTTTTGAAACTTCAGGAGTGAACCATGACCGATCTGCTCAAAACCAGCCTCTCACGCCGCACAGTGTTGCAAGCCGCCACCGTGGGCGTAGCCGGTGTATCCCCTGCTTTGCGCTCCATGGTCTACGCGGCAGGCTCGGATGCACCCGAGAAAAAAGAAGTCAAGATCGGCTTCATTCCACTGACCGATTGCGCCAGCGTGGTAATGGCCTCGGTACTGGGCATTGACCAAAAGTACGGCGTCAAAATCATCCCTACCAAAGAAGCCAGCTGGGCCGGTGTGCGCGACAAATTGGTCACCGGGGAATTGGACTTTGCGCATTCGCTGTACGGTTTGATTTACGGCGTGCATTTGGGCGTGGCCGGTCCGAAAAAAGACATGGCCGTGTTGATGACGCTGAACCACAACGGTCAAGCCATCACTTTGAGTAAAAAGCTGGCCGACAAAGGTGCGGTCGACGGCGCCAGCCTGGCCAAGTTGATGGCGAGCGACAAACGCGAATACACCTTTGCGCAAACTTTCCCCACTGGCACCCACGCCATGTGGCTTTACTACTGGATGGCGGCAAATGGCATCAACCCAATGAAGGACGCCAAAGTCATAACAGTGCCGCCACCGCAAATGGTTGCAAATATGCGCGTGGGCAATATGGACGGATACTGCGTCGGCGAGCCCTGGGGGCACCGAGCCATCATTGATGGCATTGGCGTGACGGCCATGACGACCCAAGACATCTGGAAAGACCACCCTGAAAAAGTACTCGGCACCACCGCTGAGTTTGTCCAGAAATACCCCAACACCGCACGAGCCGTCACGGCCGCCATCATTGAAGCGGGCAAATGGATCGACGCCGGCTTGCAAAACAAAAACAAAATGGCAGAAACCATTGCCGACAAAAGCTATGTAAACACCAGCGTGGACGCCATCAACCAGCGCATCCTCGGCCGCTATCAAGACGGCATGGGCAAAACCTGGGACGACCCGAACCATATGAAGTTTTATGGAGATGGTGCGGTCAACTTTCCTTATCTGTCTGATGGCATGTGGTTCTTGACGCAGCACAAGCGCTGGGGCTTGCTCAAAGACCATCCTGATTATTTGGGCGTGGCCAAACAGATCAACCAAATCGATATCTACAAACAAGCCGCGAGCGCCGCCAAGGCAGCTGTACCCAAAGACGTAATGCGCACCAGCAAACTCATGGACGGTGTAGTCTGGGACGGCAAGGATCCGAAAAAGTACGCCGAGTCTTTCAAAATTAAAGTCTGAGGACCCCATCATGGTGAGCTCTGTTTTTCACTCCCCCTTGGCCACCAGGGCCAAAGATGTGGCAATCCTGCAGGATGAGGCCACAGGTGCGGTCAAGGCCTTGCAAGCCACGATCCCTGCCGAAACCCAACCTGGCTATGACTGGAATGACTTGTTGATGGCCTTTTTGCCTCCGGTGCTGGGCCTGCTGCTTTTGGTGCTGATCTGGTCCATGGTCAGCATGGCCACGGCAGGTAGCATTCCGACACCGATCGACACCGCAAAGCAGGCGATCGACATCTTCAGCGACCCGTTCTATCGCAAGGGCCCGAACGACCAAGGCGTAGGTTGGAATGTGCTGGCTTCGCTGCAGCGCGTCGCTTTGGGCTTTGGTCTTGCAGCTGTGGTGGGCATTCCCGCGGGATTTGTCATCGGCCGCTTTGAGTTCATGAGCCGAATGTTCAACCCGCTGATTAGCCTAATGCGCCCGGTCTCCCCACTGGCCTGGCTGCCGATTGGGCTTTTAGTGTTCAAGGGTGCGCATCCCGCAGCCATCTGGACCATTTTCATCTGCTCGATCTGGCCCATGATCATCAACACCGCGGTCGGGGTTCAGCGCGTGCCGCAGGACTACATGAACGTGGCCCGCGTACTGAATCTGTCCGAATGGAAGATCGTCACCAAAATCCTATTTCCCTCGGTTCTACCCTATATGTTGACGGGTGTGCGCCTAGCTGTGGGCACTGCCTGGCTGGTAATTGTGGCAGCCGAAATGCTGACCGGTGGCGTGGGCATCGGCTTCTGGGTCTGGGACGAGTGGAACAACCTCAACGTCAAGAACATCATCATCGCCATCTTTATCATCGGCATCGTCGGCCTGATGCTTGAATATGCACTGATCAAAATCGCATCCGCATTCACATACGAAGAGGTGAAGTCATGAGCTCGGAAACCCTGAACGCCAAGTTCATTGAAATTGGAAGCGTGGCCCAGACTTTCAAAACCCGCAAAGGCAACTTTCCCGCGCTGCGTGATATCAACCTCACCGTGGCCAAAGGCGAGTTTGTGGCACTGATCGGCCACAGCGGCTGTGGCAAATCAACACTCTTAAACTTGATTGCCGGCCTGACCATGCCCACCCAAGGCCACCTGCTGTGCGCGAATCGTGAAATCGCCGGCCCCGGCCCAGAGCGGGCCGTGGTGTTCCAAAACCATTCGTTGCTGCCCTGGCTAACCTGTTTTGAAAACGTCTATCTGGGCGTCGAGCGTGTGTTTGGTGCGGCATCCAAAAGCACCGGCGCCGCTTCCGAAAACAAGTCCCAGCTGATGATCCGTACCGATGCGGCCCTAGCTCTGGTTGGGCTGACAGCGGCCGCGCAAAAGCGCCCTGGTGAAATCTCCGGCGGCATGAAGCAGCGAGTGGGCATTGCCCGCGCCTTGGCCATGGAGCCCAAAGTGTTGTTGATGGACGAACCCTTTGGCGCCCTGGATGCGCTGACCAGAGCCAAGCTGCAAGACGAGCTCTTGGAGATCGTGGCACGCACCCAGAGCACTGTGGTCATGGTGACGCACGACGTGGACGAGGCCGTGCTGCTTTCCGACAAGATCGTGATGATGACCAATGGCCCTTCGGCAACCATTGGAGAAGTGTTGCACGTAGACCTGCCGCGTCCGCGCCACCGTGTTGAGTTAGCCGAAAGCGCCGACTACCAGCAGTACCGAAAAGCGGTGATTGACTTCTTGTACACCCGCCAAGCCCACGTCGAAAAAACAGCTTAGAGAACACTATGGACATGCGAACCCACCCCCAACCCAAAATGAAGCTGGTGCTGATTGGCAACGGCATGGCCGGCGTGCGCACGCTGGAAGAGTTGCTGAAGATCGCCCCCGATCTTTACGACATAACCGTCTTCGGCACCGAGCCGCACCCCAACTACAACCGTATTTTGTTGTCACCCGTGTTGGCCGGCGAGCAAACACTGGAGGAAATCGTGCTGAACGATTGGTCCTGGTACTCCGACAACCAGATTGCACTGAACACAGGCTGGACCGTGACCAGGGTTGACCGAGTGCAACGCGTGGTTCATGCCCATAATTCCCAAGGTCAGGTCATGAGCGCCGCCTACGACCGTTTGGTGGTGGCCACAGGGTCCAACCCCTTCATGCTGCCCTTGCCGGGTAAAGATCTGCAAGGCGTACTGGCTTACCGTGACATTGCAGACACCCAGGCCATGATCGACGCGGCCACCCAATACCAACACGCGGTGGTCATTGGCGGCGGCTTACTCGGCCTAGAGGCCGCCAACGGCTTGATGAAACGCGGCATGCAAGTGACCGTAGTGCATGTGAGCGATTGGCTGATGGAGCGCCAGCTTGACGATGTGTCGGGCAAGTTGCTCCAGCAGTCGCTCGAGGCGCGCGGCCTGCAGTTCCGTATGAACGCGCAAACCTCGGCGCTGATCGCCAACGAGGAGGGTCGCGTCAGTAAGGTGGAGTTCAAAGACGGCTCGCATGTATTGGCCGACTTGGTGGTGATGGCGGTTGGCATTCGACCTAACACCCAACTGGCAGAAAGCATGGGCTTGCATGTAAACCGCGGCATTGTGGTGAGCGACACTTTGCAAACCGTGACTGACCCGCGGATTTATGCAGTTGGAGAATGCGCGGCGCACCGCGGCATTGCCTATGGCTTGGTCGCACCCTTGTTTGAACAAGGTAAAGTGCTGGCCAACCATTTGGCAGAGTTCGGCATTGGCCGCTACACCGGCTCTCTCACCTCCACCAAACTCAAGGTCACGGGCATCGACTTGTTCTCTGCCGGCAACTTCATGGGCGACGGAACCACCGAAGAAATAGTGATGAGCGACCCCTCCGGCGGGATCTACAAAAAGCTGGTGATTCAAAACGACAAGCTGGTGGGCGCCTGCCTGTATGGCGATACGGTGGACGGCAGTTGGTATTTCAAATTACTTCGCGACGGCCGCAGCGTGGCCGACATCCGCGACAGGCTAATGTTTGGCGAATCCAATATCGGCGATGTGGGCCATCAAGGCCAGAGCAAAGCCTCTGCCATGGCAGACACTGACGAAGTGTGCGGCTGCAATGGCGTGACCAAAGGCGCGATTTGCAAGACCATCAAAGACAAAGGCCTTTTCACGCTGGAGGAGGTGCGCAAGCACACCAAAGCCAGCGCCAGTTGCGGCTCTTGCACTGGCTTAGTGGAACAAATTTTGATGTTCACCGCAGGCGGTGACTACTCGGCTACCCCCAAGACCAAAGCCATGTGCGGCTGCACTGAGCATGGTCACCAGGCCGTTCGAGACGCGATCGTTCATGACAAATTACTCACCATTGGTGGCGTCTTCAAGTCGATGAACTGGCGAACACCCAACGGCTGCGCCAGCTGTCGTCCGGCCGTCAATTACTATCTGCTCAGCAGTTGGCCTAAAGAAGCGCAGGACGATCCGCAAAGCCGCTATATCAACGAACGCAGCCACGCCAACATCCAAAAGGACGGCACCTACAGCGTGATCCCCCGTATGTGGGCGGGCGAGACCACTGCAGCAGAACTGCGCCGCATTGCCGACGTGGTGGACAAATACAACATCCCAACCGTCAAAGTAACGGGTGGTCAGCGAATCGATTTGTTGGGCGTGAAGAAAGAAGACTTGGTCAATGTTTGGAAAGACATTGGCATGCCTTCGGGCCACGCCTACGCCAAGGCCTTGCGCACGGTCAAGACCTGCGTGGGCAGCGAGTGGTGCCGCATGGGCACGCAAGACAGCACGCAAATGGGCAAGGACTTGGAGAAAGCCATGTGGCGGATGTATGCGCCGCACAAGGTCAAGTTCGCCGTGTCAGGCTGCCCGCGCAACTGCGCTGAAGCCGGCATCAAGGACGTGGGCATCATCGGCGTTGAAAGCGGATGGGAAATGTATGTGGGAGGCAACGGCGGTATCAAAACCGAAGTGGCGCACTTTTTCACCAAGCTCAAAACGGCCGAAGAAGTGCTGGAATACACAGGCGCATTTATGCAACTGTACCGCCAAGAAGGCTGGTACCTGGAGCGCACGGTCCACTACATCAACCGTGTTGGACTGGACTATGTGAAGAGGAAAATTTTGGACGATGCTGCGCTGCGCGTAGCGCTTTGGGCAAAGCTGCAAGCTGCGCTGGACGGCGAACCAGATCCCTGGTTCGACTTTCAAGAAGCCAGGGTGGACACACGCCAGTTCATCCCTCTCGTCCCAGCATAAGCCCATGGCCATTAAATTCAAGGACTCTAAATGACCGCATGGACTCAAATTTGCCGCATCGAAGATATCCCGGTTTTGGGCTCGCGCCGTGTGGCGCGTGACCAAGGATTGGATGTGGCGGTGTTTCGCAATGACACAGACGATGTGTTTGCCCTGCTCGACCGCTGCCCGCACAAAGGCGGCCCGTTGTCTCAAGGCATTGTCTTCGGCACCAGCGTCGCTTGCCCGCTGCACAACTGGAACATTGGCTTGTGCGACGGCCAAGCCCAGGCGCCAGACGCCGGCTGCACACCGCGCTTTGAAGTCAAAGTGGACGCGGGCTTGGTCTACCTGAAAGCCGACGAGTTGTTGGGACTTGCCACAGACCTGACCCGCCCCGTCGCCGGGCCCATACGCCGCAACACCACTTGCGCATGACACCCATCGAAACCCACTCCACTTGCCCCTACTGCGGTGTCGGCTGCGGGGTGATCATCGAATCGAGAGGGGCGGAGATCACCGGCGTGCGCGGCGACCCGGCGCATCCGGCCAACTTCGGTCGACTGTGCACCAAGGGCTCTACGCTGCACCTGACCGCCAACCCGACCCTAGCGCAGCACACCCGGTTGCTGCAACCCATGCAGCGCTTGCAGCGCGGATCTCAGGCCAAAGCAATCGACTGGGGCCAAGCTTTGGACGTGGCCAGTAGCCGCTTGACGCAGATCGTGCAAAGCCATGGCGCAGAAGCCGTGGGCTTTTATATTTCCGGCCAACTGCTGACCGAAGACTATTACGTTTTCAACAAACTGGTCAAAGGACTACTGGGCACGAACAATATCGACAGCAATTCACGCCTTTGCATGAGCAGCGCCGTGGCTGGCTACAAAATGACACTGGGCGCCGATGCACCACCCGCCTGTTACGACGACATTGCGCATGCCACTTGCATCTTCCTCGTTGGCAGCAACGCGGCCTGGGCGCATCCGATTTTGTTTCGACGCATTGAGGACGCGAAAAAAATCAATCCTGATTTGAAAATCGTCGTCGCTGATCCTCGCCGCACCGACACGGCCGAACTAGCCGATCTGTACCTGCCGCTGCAGCCGGGCTCGGACGTGATGCTTTTCAACGGTCTGCTTCACCTGATGCTGCGTGAAGGCTGGACGCAGCCGGCCTACATCGCTGCACACACCCAGGGTTTTGAGGCATTGCAAGCGGCAGTGCAAGACGCAACACCCGAGCGGGTGGCACAAATATGCGGCATTGCGCAGCACGACTTACTGCAAGCGGCCCGCTGGTTTGCCACCTCCAGCGCCACCCTGAGTTTGTACTGCCAGGGCCTGAACCAAAGCAGCAGCGGGACGGCTAAAAACGCCGCCTTGATCAATCTGCATTTGGCCAGCGCGCAGATTGGCAAACCCGGTGCGGGACCGCTGTCGCTTACTGGACAGCCCAACGCCATGGGCGGGCGCGAAGTCGGCGGCATGGCCAATTTGCTAAGTGCGCACCGCGACTTGGCTAACCCGCAGCACCGCTCAGAAGTCGCCGCCTTATGGGGAGTGCCGGATGTTCCTGCTAAGCCAGGCCTGACGGCTGTGGAAATGTTTCAAGCCGCCGCAGACGGGCAGATCAAAGCGCTGTGGATTGCCTGCACAAACCCTGCCCAGTCCATGCCAGACCAAGCTACAGTGCGCCGCGCGCTGGAGCGGGCTGAGTTTGTGGTGGTGCAAGAAGCCTTTGCCACCGCCGCCACCTGCGATTGGGCAGACCTGCTCTTGCCGGCCACAACCTGGGGCGAAAAAGAAGGCACGGTGACCAACAGCGAGCGTCGGATCAGCCGCGTGCGCGCCGCCGTGCCCCCACCGGGCCAGGCCCGGCACGACTGGCAGATCGTGGTTGATCTGGGGCGCCGCCTAGAGAAAACCATTGCCCACTCCGCTCAGCAAAGCTTGTTTGCGTTTGACATGCCCGAAGCCATTTGGAACGAACACCGCGCCAGCACGCGCGGGCGCGATCTGGACATCACCGGCCTGAGCTATGAGATGCTGGAGCAGGCAGGCCCGCAGCAATGGCCGTTAGCCCAAGGCGCAAGCCAAGGCCTGGCGCGTTTGTACGAGGACGGGCAGTTTCCCACAGCCAATGGAAAGGCAACTTTTGCTGCCGTGACCTGGCAAGACGTGGCCGAGCAACGCGTGTCACGCTTTCCGTTCTCGCTGACTACCGGGCGCCTGCGCGACCAATGGCACGGCATGACGCGCACCGGCACGCTGGGCCGCTTGTTTGCCCATGTGCCTGAGCCAGTGGTGCAAATGCATGCACAAGATATGCAACGCCACGGCATCTCTGAGGGCGAGTTGGTATTTGTCACCAGCAAGCGCGGCAGCCTAGTAGTTCCTGCGCAGGCCAGCAACACGCTGCAAAGCACGCAGGTTTTCATGGCTATGCACTGGGGCAGCGATGTGCTCAGCGGCCGCGACAACCAAGGCCGTCCATTGGCAGGTGTGAACGCCTTGACCACCTCGGACTTTTGCGCCACATCCAAACAACCCGAGCTTAAACACGCGGCGGTGCGCATTCTTAAGGCCGAGCTACCTTGGGGTTTTATCGCCATGGCCTGGCTCCCCGAAGATCATCTGTGGCGCGCACGCCGGACCTTGCAAAGCCTGATGCCCAGTTTCAGCTTTGCCTCTTGCGTGCCATTTTCCCAAGCTTCGGCCCTAGGGGATGGCACTTCGCCGTGCAGTGGTTTGTTGTTTCGCGCCGCCGACGACCAAGCCCCAGAAACCTCGGTGCTCGAACAAATTGCGTCCTGCTTGGGCTTGAACGAACCCGGGGTGATCCAATACCAAGACGCCCGACGAGGCCAACGCCGCGCAGCGCACCTGTCTGCGCCCCAAGGCCCACAAGCGCAGCGGCATTTGACCGCCTTCATGCTGGCGGGTAACACACAGTCGGCCAACTGGCTGCAAGCGGCGCTGTTCAACCAAAACCCTGCACAAGGCTTTGGACTCCAACTGCTGCAGCCAAGCAAAACACCACCAGTCCCTTTGGCGGCGACCCGCAAACAGGTGTGCAGTTGCTGTAACGTGAGCGAAGACGCCATCATGAGTTGCCTGCGCCCGTTGCAAGGCGAGAGTGAATCCAAGCTGATGCAATTGCAAGCCGAGCTTAAATGCGGCACGCAGTGCGGCTCTTGCGTGCCGGAGTTGCGCCGATTGATTCGCAGCAGCGCCAGTCTGAGCACCGCTTTGAAGGCCACAGGAGTCTGAGCAGGTCGGTCATTCACCTTATTGCCCAAAGTTATCAAGCTTGTCGCAAAATCGCACTATGGGAATCAGTCAGTACATCAAGGACATCGGCCGCGGCAAAGACGGCGCGCGATCGCTCGACCGCAGCCAGGCCGCAGACCTGTTTGGACAAGTGCTTGACGGCAGCGTGACCGACTTGGAAGTAGGAGCTTTTTGCATTGCCATGCGCATTAAAGGCGAAACCGCCCACGAGATGGCCGGCTTTTTAGACGCCACCCACGCACGCTTGAACTTGGTACCAGACAGCACTCTGACCACCGTGGTGCTGCCCAGCTACAACGGCGCACGCAAACTGCCTGTACTCACGCCCTTGCTGGCCTTACTGCTTGCCAAGCAGGGTGCAGCGGTGGTGATCCATGGCACGGCAACAGAAACATCGCGCGTGACCAGCGCCAGCGTGCTGCAGGCCTTAGGCATGAACGTCCAGACACAGGTCGCTTCGGTGGCCGAAGGCCAGGTGGCTATGATCCCGACCGAAGTGCTCTGTCCCGGCCTGAAACGCTTGCTTGATGTGCGCCGCGTGGTTGGCCTGCGCAACCCGGCGCACAGCCTTGTCAAACTCATGAATCCCTGCGCCGGAAGCGCCTTGGTTGTTGGCAGCTACACCCATCCGGAATACGCAGTCTCCATGGGCGCCACCTTCACGCTGACAGGACAACACGCACTGCTGCTTCGCGGCACTGAAGGCGAGCCAGTGGCCGACCCTCGGCGCATTCCGCAAATGGACATATTTCAATCGGGTACCAGTCGCCCTTTGCAAGCCGCTCAAACGGGCTCCTTGACGCAGGTGCCGAACTTGCCAGGCACCGACGCAACCGCCACGGCCAACTACATTCAAGCGGTGCTTGATGGCGAGTTGCCCGTTCCCGCACCGATCGAGCTACAGGTGGAACACATCTTGCAAGCAATACGAATATGACTTTTTCTACTTTTTTCCAAGGCTCGTGCACCCTGGTGGGCGCCGGCCCCGGCGATCCTGATTTGCTGACGCTCAAGGCGGTCAAAGCCATTGCGGCCGCTAGCGTGATTTTTGCCGATGACCTGGTCAGTGAAGCCGTTCTGGCACACGCCAACGTCCAAGCGCGCATCGTTCATGTTGGCAAACGTGGCGGCTGTAAAAGTACACCACAAGCATTCATTGAAAAACTGATGATCACCGCCGTACGGGAAGGCGAGCGCGTTGTGCGGCTCAAAGGCGGCGACCCGTTCATCTTTGGCCGCGGCGGCGAAGAGGTGGAACACTTGCGCGCTGCCGGCATTGAGGTCGCCGTCGTTAACGGCATCACCTCCGGCTTGGCGGGCTTGAGCAGCCTGGGTGCGCCGCTCACACACCGCGAACACGCGCATGGCGTGGTGTTTGTCACCGGCCATGCCAAACCGGGCGACAGTGGCACGGACTGGCGCCAACTGGCTCACACAGCCAAACAAGCAAAGCTCACGCTGGTGATCTACATGGGCGTGAGTAGCGTGGTGCAAATTCAAAACGACTTGCTCACAGGCCTAGCGTCCAGTACGCCCGTAGCCATCATTCAAAACGCCAGCCTGCGCACGCAGCGCCAAGCATTAAGCACCTTAGGTCAACTCGCGGCCACCATCGAGGCTGAGCAACTGCAAAGCCCAAGCGTGATTGTGGTGGGCGATGTGGTCCAAGGCGCCATGGCCTGGCAAGCAAGTGACGAGCAAATCGAACCAGCTGGCTTGTCGCGCGCCGCCTGAAAACGGCGCTACCTATCCCATGCACCTATCCATCACCTTGGGCTACACACCAGGCTGCATTGGCCGAATTACCCAATTACACGCTCACTACTACAACCCCTTGGTGGGTTTCGGTTTGCCGTTTGAAAGTCGGGTCGCACGCGAATTGGCCGCCTTTTGTGAGCGCTTCAACCCCGCACAAGATGGCTTGTGGTTGGTGCTGGACGCGGCCAGGCAAGAAGTGCACGGCTCTATCGCCATCGATGGTGCAAACCACTCCACTCGAGGCGCACATTTGCGCTGGTTCATCACCTCCGATTCGATCCGGGGCCGCGGCATGGGTAGTCAATTGCTATCCCAAGCCTTGGCCTTTTGCGAGCAAAAAGCCTATCCGCGCGTTCATTTATCCACCTTTGAAGGATTGCATGCAGCGCGGCATTTGTACGAAAAAGCGGGCTTTCAATTAATTCACCAGACACGCGGCCATCAATGGGGCGTAGAGGTAAATGAGCAAATTTTTGAATACGCACCAGCGTCTGCTGCACCGATGCCCACACCCACACCCACGTCGGTCATAGCCCCCCAATCGAAACCCTGAACCCCGCTGGGCGAACATTTGCTTTCAATCGCACATACGCAAACGCCCTTTCAAACTTAGACTGAACGGCAGACCAGAACACTATTCTGGTTTGTTTCATCACACATCAATCGTCAGTCAGGGAGAACATCATGGGTCTTTTAGATAGCATCGCAGGTCAGGTCACAGGCGTTTTGGGTGGCCAAATCGCCGCAGGCAAAACCGATTGGATGGGGGTTATCAGCAACTTGATCCATGATCCGCAAATCGGTGGGCTGCAGGGCCTGGTTCATTCTTTTAAAGACAAAGGTCTGGGCGGGGTGGTTTCGTCTTGGGTCGGTACCGGTGAAAACCTGCCCATCTCGGCAGAACAACTCACATCCGTGCTGGGGCAAAGCCGGTTGCAAGAGATGGCGCAAAAATTGGGCTTACCGGTCGAAGGGCTGACTGAAAAACTCGCCAGTTTGCTGCCGCAACTGGTGAACCAGCTCACGCCCACCGGCAACTTGCAAGAGAGTGATTTACTCTCCAAAGGTATAGGCATGCTGGGTGGTTTGCTGAAATAAACGTAACAAAAGGACCTTCCCACTATTGGGGCCCCAGTTCAGTTGGCAAGTTTTTTTGTGATCAACTGCTCGCGCTTCAACCAGCGCCCACGCGCCAAGCCCTACACTCTGAGCCCATGAATTCCTTTGATGTGGTGATTGTGGGCGCAGGCGCTGCCGGCCTGTTTTGTGCAGGCTTGGCTGGTCAAGCCGGGCTGAAAGTGCTGGTGGTGGACCACAGTCTGAAAGTGGCGGAGAAAATCCGCATCTCAGGTGGCGGGCGCTGCAATTTCACCAACCGCCAGCTAGACGCCTCGGCGCCGCACAAACATTTCATCAGCCAGAACCCACACTTTTGCCGCTCGGCCTTGTCGCGATACACGCCTCAAGACTTCATCGACCTGTTGCAAAAACACGGCATTGCTTTTCATGAAAAACACAAGGGCCAGTTGTTTTGCGACAACTCGGCCGAGGACATCATCCGCATGCTGCTGGCCGAGTGCGCTGCCGGCAGCGTGACGCGCTGGGCGGGCTGCGCCGTGACATCGGTGCAGCACCACGACAACCACGATGCAAGCGGCAACGCCGCCACCGGCCACTTCACTCTGAGCACCGACCAAGGCAGCGTTACAACAACGTCACTCGTTGTGGCCACAGGTGGCTTATCGATTCCGCAGATAGGTGCCAGCGACTGGGGTTACCGCATCGCAAGCCAGTTTGGGCTGCGCCTGGTGGAGCGCCGCCCTGGCTTGGTGCCACTGACCTTTGACGGTGCAGCCTGGTCGCCCTACGCGCAACTGGCTGGACTGGCTCTGCCCGTGGCCATTGAAACGGGTGAGAAAAAACAACGCATGCATTTTGACGAGGACTTGCTGTTCACTCACCGGGGCTTGTCTGGCCCGGCGGTATTACAAATCTCCAGCTACTGGAAAGCGGGCACTCCAATCAGTCTGAATCTGGCCCCCGAAGTAAACCTACCCGAACGCCTGACAGACGCCAAGCGCCGTTCCCGCAAACTGTTGGTCAACGAACTGGCAGGACTGGTCCCCAACCGACTGGCTGAGGCCTGGGTCTCCGCTCAGCCGGACTTGCAACGCCCGGTGAGCGACGTACCCGACAAGGCGCTGACGCAGCTGGCCGAGGCCTTGTCTCATTGGCGCCTGACGCCCACGGGCAGCGAGGGCTACAAAAAGGCCGAAGTCACGCTGGGCGGAGTGGATACACGTGATCTTTCGTCCCAAACCATGGAGTCCAAACAGCCCGGCTTGTACTTTATTGGAGAGGTGGTGGATGTGACCGGCTGGCTGGGCGGTTACAACTTTCAGTGGGCTTGGGCCAGCGCGCATGCCTGTGCCAAAGCATTGGAACAAAACAGGCAGCAAGTAGTTATATAATTCTAGGCTTTGCTGGCAAACTCCCGTCGGCCAAATACTAGTTCATGACGGGGAACCGCCGAAACTGGGTTCCAAGGGCACGATCTCCCTTGTTACTGCAGCCGGCACATTTTTAGAAAATTTGATTCAATGACCACCATTCGCGTGAAAGAAAACGAGCCGTTTGACGTTGCACTGCGTCGCTTCAAACGTACCATCGAAAAACTCGGCCTGCTG
>CANGEG010000010.1 GCA_947452725.1 Comamonadaceae bacterium
CGTCACTTGCCTTCAAATATGCATCTGAAGCAATGTAATCCAGTAAGGTGGGATATTGCGGCAGCGCCTTACCCAGGTCAACGATGGCAGCATTCGCGAATGGCAGTTTCACGCCAAGCAAATTGCTTCGGGCAAAAACTTCGAGTCCACCGGCGGTTTTGGTCCGTGGATGGTCACCGCCGATGAAATTGCGCCTAACCAGCAACTTAAACTGGTCACCCGCCTCAATGGTGAAGTTGTGCAATCGAGCCATACAGGGCACATGATTTTCTCCATTGCCAAACTCATCAGCTATGCCTCCACCATCTTCACTCTGGTCCCTGGTGACGTCATCGCCACAGGAACGCCCGCAGGCGTGGGCTGGAGCCGCAAGCCACAATGGTTCATGAAACCGGGTGATGTGTGCGAGGTGGAGATTGAAGGTATCGGCACGCTGGTGAACCCTATCGCAGCTCAAGCCTAAGCATGAAAGCCGTTCAAGTCCAGGTGCCCGGTGGACCTGATCAGTTGATGGTGGTTGACTTGCCGGAACCGCTTCCAGGACCGGGCCAGGTAAGAGTCAAAGCGAAAGCGATTGGCGTTGGGCGTCCGGATGTGTTGATTCGAAATGGAACGTACAAATGGATGCCCCCTTTACCTGCGACTCCCGGTGCTGAGTTGGCGGGTGAAATAGATGCCTTGGGTACGGGGGTTGAGCACTGGAAATTGGGCGACCGCGTACTGGTGAGCGCCAGAGAGCTGGAGCAACGTGGTGGCTGTTATGCAGAGGCCATCGTTGTTAATCAGCAGGCGCCTTATCGATTGCCACTTACCGTCTCGTTTGAAGATACCGTCAGCCTGCCCAACCTGCAACTGGCTTTGGCATTGATGCGTGTGGCCAGTCCAGCGCAAAGCAAAAAACCTTCTGTTTTGATTACAGGTGCTTCAGGCGGCGTGGCTGGCATGTTGTGCCAAGTGGCCAAGAGCAAGGGATTTATGGCGATTGGCATCAGCAGGACCGAAGCGAAAAGTAGTGACTCTCTTGAGTATGGTTTTGACCATGTGATTCGCTCTGGGCAAACATCTTTGAATGAACGGGTTATGGAGTTGACCCATGGCAAGGGGGTTGATCTGGTGTTTGACCACCTGGGCGGACAAAGCTTGATCGATGGTTTGCAAAGTCTGGCCCCGCTGGGTACGCTTGTTTCCTACAACATCATCCTAGGTGTGCCGACAGAAGATGTCTTTCAGTTGCTTCGCAATTTACTGGGTAAAAGCTTGGCCCTGCGGTGCTTTTCCATGCACACCTTTGATCAAGACAAACCGGCAAGGCGCGAGTTGATGTTGTCCGCAATAGATCTGATGGCTCAAGGCATCGTCAAAGCGCCTGCGCACCAGCTTTTCAAACTGAACGATGTACGACAGACACACGAATTACTGGATCAAGGGCTGGCAGGCGGAAAGATCGTGATGCGTCCTTGAACTTAGCAACTGCAGGCGCACGCAGAGGTGCTGCAGAATTTATAACTAGGAGACAAAATGCTTCGTCGAAATTTACTGATTACTTTGGGATCGGGTGCGCTGGCCCTGCCTTTTCAAGTTGCGGCACAAAATTACCCGGAACGGCCTATCAAAATTCTTCAAGGATTCGCGCCTGGGGGCAACGCTGATGCCATTGCCAGAGCCATTGGTTTGGAAATGGGCAAAGGGTTAGGTCAAAACTTGGTGGTCGAAGCTCAGGCAGGTGCCGGCGGAACCATCGCCGCCACCACGGTGGCAAGGGCTAAACCAGATGGCTATACCTTGCTGTTGGCTACGGGAGGGCACGCTGTTGCCGGTGCGCTTTACAACAATCTAGCTTACCGCACAGTGCAGGATTTTGAGATGGTCAGCACCATTACTTATTTCCCATTTCTTGTGGTGGTTCCGGCAAACAGCAAGTTCGCAAATCTGTCTGCTCTTTTGTCCACGGCCAAAGCCAACCCCGAACAAATAAGTTACGGCAGTGCGGGCATTGGGTCAACCCATCACTTGGCCGGCGAGCTTTTAGCCAGTATGTCCAAGTCACAACTCATGCACGTGCCCTACAAAGGCGATTCGGCTTCGCTGACTGCTTTGTTAGCCGGCGATATCCCGATGATCATTGCGCCACCAACGGCCGTAATGGCCAACATCAAGGCGGGAAAACTGCGCGCGCTTGCCACAACGGGGCCGCAACGATGGCCAGGACTTCCTGATGTGCCTACAGTCGCCGATCAAGGCGTACCTGGCTACGACGTGCGCTCATGGGCCGGCCTAATGGCACCGGCGGGAACACCCCGCGTTGTGATTGAGCGATTGAATGCCGAAGTTCAAAAGGCACTCCCCAACTCCACTGTAAAAGCCCGCTTAGAAGATATGGGTGGCGAAGTCAGAGGCAGCACGCCCGATGAAATGAAAACGATGGTCGCAAGTCAAACCCAAAAGTGGATTCAGGTGGTCAGCGAAGCCAAAATCCCTAAGCAATAATTTAACTTGAAAAAAAGGACACTCCATGTCACTCATCGAAATTCGCAAGCGCAGCTTGACGATCGAAACTACATACCACGAGGGCGGTCCGGTGACAGACAAGCCGCTGAAACTGGCTGCAGCCTGTGCGGTGATCAAAAATCCTTATGCTGGCATGTATGAGCCTGATCTCATGCCCTTCATGGCTGAATTACGAAACTTGGGCACCTTGCTGGCACAGGAGTTGGTTGACACACTTGGGAAAGAGAACATTGAGGTCTACAGCAAAGCCGCCATTGTGGGTGTGAATGGCGAAATGGAACATGGCGCAGTCTGGCACGAAGCCGGGGGATGGGCGATGCGCTCGGTGCTGGGTGAACCCAAGGCGATGGTACCGGCCAGTAAAGCAGTGGCAAATGCTGGCTACAGATTGATGGTCCCTGTTCATTACATTCATGCCAGTTATGTGCGCAGTCATTTCAACAGTATGGAAGTCGGGATTCAGGATGCGCCTCGTCCCAATGAGATTTTGTTTGCCTTAGTGATGGGAACTGGTGCACGCGTTCACTCCCGATTGGGTGGACTCACCAAAGACAAAGTCACCGTGAACGATGGGCAACGCTAAATCATGGCAAATTCAAATCAAAAGAAATGGGGCAATTCAACGTTGATTTCAAACGCCTGCTAAACAGTTTTTGGGTTTGATTTGGTCAAATAAAGCGAGAGGGTGTTTTGGGCTTTTCTTGCTACTCGTTGAATCTCAATTCCGTTCGTCGAACCGAGCGAGTGCGTCAGCTGTCCCACGTGCTGCGCTACGTGATGCCATCACGCTGAAACGAACGACTCGAATGAATTTGTCAAGAGCTTAGCCATCATGGCTCGGCGTATCAATAGGTTCGATTCAATGATTCGAACGTAGGCAAAGCGATTTCGACGTTGCGCGCAACGAATGCTTGGAGTACTCACCCTCGGCACACAAGCTTGTTGAACACAGACGGCAGCCCGGAGACCTGAATGCCCTGGAAGCCCGGTTAGGTATGAGGCTCTGTTTTTTTCGACGCACGCCGCAGACTTACCTTTTAACTATCGGTAAAAGTTCTCGTCAGAGCCTAGCAACAGTAGGTACCTTGTCTTTGGATCACACTCATAGATCGGGTGTGTGTTGCTGTATCGGCAATCACAAGCTCAACTTTTTGGTGATTTACTCAGGTCTAGGCCTGGGCCTTGGCATAAGTTTTGCGAGCACCAGTTGTATGCAAGATTGATCGCACCAATATGCAACAAAATCAAGTTTTTACATTCAAATCACAAACCAAAATTGGGCGCCCTTAAGAAATGGTGCATCAAACTCATCGTTCATGATGACTCACATACTTCGCACCGCTTTGGCAGCGACTGCCTGACCCCATTTTATGAATCTCCAAAAAACGCCATGGTCACTGGTAATCCACGCGGAGATCAAATTGTCGATTAAGTCAGTCAACGGTGACCGCCTGCCAAGACAAAAGCCTTTTAGGGATTACCCGCAATCTAATCAACAAATCTTGTATACCAGTATCGCATGCCAGATGTAGAATCGCCCACATGACCACCGCAGCCGAAATCAGCGCGCGCATCACCGAATCCGTGATGGCACAGAAACTTGCCCCTGGAGCCCGCCTCGGAGAGCAGCAGTTAGCTGCTTTATTTAACTGCAGCCGCACCATAGTTCGTGAAGCGCTGATTCGCTTGGCAGCCCGAGGCATCGTCACGGTGAGCAGTCGGCGCGGTTGGTACGTGGTTGAACTCACAGTGAACGACGCAAGGGAAGCTTTTGAAGCCCGAAAAGTGATTGAGATGGGTTTAATTCGCCGCACGCAAGAGGTGAGCAAAGCCGGTTTAAAACGACTTAAGAACCATCTTGCCCGTCAAAAGGCCGCCGCTTCCGCAGGAGATGTGGGTCTGAGAAGCTTTTTACTCGCAGATTTTCATGTCTGTCTTGCCGAATGTTTGGGCAACAACTTACTGGCCGAAACCGTGCGAGACATGACCGCACGAACAATTTTGATTGCCATGCTGAGTCAGTCCTCTGAGGAGGCGGCCCAGTCTTACCAGGAACACTCTTTGATCGTGTCAGCACTTGAGAAACGTGATTTCATTTTGGCTGAAAAACTGATGCATGAGCACATAGGAGAATCCCAGAATAGGCTCAATCCAGAGTCTTCGGCTTACGATCCGTTATCCGAATTGCGCAACGCGCTAAGCCCAATGCACACCTAATTTAATCAAGCTAAAGACAAGCCAACTGCATAAGACTTGCAAGCGAGATTGGATACCCCCCCCGCGAAAGCTCACCCTCAAACTTCTAATAGAGATCCATCATGAATATGAAAAAACGTGCATTCTGCTTCAGCTTGGCCGCTTCAGCCTTGCTCATCTCATCTGTCGTTCATGCACAAGATGCGCTGGATGATATTTTGAAGCGCAAGGTGATTAAAGTTGCAGTTCAGACAGATTCCGCTCCTTACGGATATGTCGGAACTGACCTCAAGCCAATCGGTCTGGATGTTGACATGGCCAACTACATTGGCAAGAAACTAGGCGTTGGAGTCGAGTTGGTTGTGGTCGTGAGTTCTAGCCGCATCCCTGCTTTGCAAACTAAAAAAGCCGACCTCGTGATTGCGACCTTGGGTAAGAATCCAGAGCGCGAAAAGGTGATTGACTTCACATCGGCCTATTCACCATTTTTTCAGGCGGTGTTCGGCCCTAAAAACATCTCAGTAAAGAGCTTTGGTGATTTAGCAGGCAAGACCGTTGGCGTTACTCGGGGCGCAATGGAAGACCAAGAGTTGGGCAAAGTTGCCCCTGCCAGTACAGAGACCAAACGCTTTGAAGACTTCAACGCAACCATTGCAGCTTTTGTGGCCGGTCAGGTTCAATTCATTGCTTTGGGCGCTTCTGTCGCTGGCAACATGATGACCAAAAACCCATCCGTGTCGAGTGAGTTCAAACTCTTGCTCAAAGACAGTCCCAACTTCATCGGCGTTGCCAAAGGCGAAGACAAACTTCGGCTCAAAATCAATGAAATTGTGGCCGCAGCAAAAGCTTCTGGCGATCTGGATGCGATGTGCCGCAAGTGGCTGGGCCGCCCATTGGGTGATCTGCCCCTTTAATCAACAGTCACGTCATGGACTGCTAAGGCATAAAGATAATGAAAATACAACTGGACTTTGGGGCCGTATTGGCTGAGTGGCCAATTTTGCTGCAGGGCGTGGGCTGGACACTCGCTCTGACATTGTCAGCTGTGCTGGTTGGTACATCGCTGGGAATCGTTTGCGCATGGGTCAGAGCTCAAGGGTTCGGCGATGCTGTCGTGCCTGCTGCGTTAAAAGCCCTAGTGGGTGGGTATGTTGAGGCCATCCGCAATACGCCGTTCATTATTCAGTTGTTTTTTATTTTCTTTGGCTTGCCCGCTGCGGGGTTCAAATTGTCTGCAGAATCTGCATCCTTTTTGGCGATGACCCTAAATCTGGGGGCCTACGCCACAGAAATCATTCGAGCGGGACTTGAGGCAACCCCAAAAGGGCAGATCGAAGCCGCTAAAAGCTTGGCATTAAATCGGTGGCAAATTTTTACGCGAGTTGTACTTCCACCGGCATTAAAAAAAATATGGCCTAGCATGGTGGGTCAAAGCATCATTGTGATGTTGGGATCATCTGTTTGCGGGCAAATTTCTATTCCAGAGCTTAGTTACGCAGCAGACCTTATCCAAAGTCGAAACTTCAGATCCTTTGAGTCCTTCATCATCATCGGTTTAATCTACCTGATGCTTTCGATGATTTTGCGCTCCGCGCTTAACTGGGCGGGTGAAAAACTAATTTTTGGAGGTCGCTCAATATGACTGACTTTACCTATTGGGACATCATTCGAAACTTGCTACTTGCTGGACGTTGGACTATTGCGTTGTCAGTGATTGCTTTTGTCGGCGGCGGAGTTGTTGGCCTTTTGTTGTTGATTCTGCGCATGAGCAAAAAGCCCGGGGCTGAGGCCTTTGTCGTGGGGTACGTTCAGTTGTTTCAAGGGATCCCACTGCTGGTGCTGTTATTTTTGGCCTATTACGGGATTGCCTTGTTTGGGATCGATACCTCTCCTTGGGTGGCTGCCGGTGTTGGTTTGACTCTTTACGCCAGTGCATTTTTAACGGAAATTTGGCGTGGATGCGTTCAGTCGATTCCACGTGGCCAGTGGGAGGCCTCCCAAAGCCTCGCGCTGAACTTTGGCGAGCAACTGCGATACATCATCTTGCCCCAGGCTTTGAAAATCGCCATTCCGCCCACAGTAGGTTTTTTGGTTCAAGTAATTAAGGGGACGGCTCTGGCATCGGTAATTGGTTTTATGGAGTTAACCAAAGTCGGCAAGACCATTGCCAATGCAACTTTCAATCCGTTTCTGGTATTTGGTTGCGTAGCCGTTTGCTATTTCTTGTTGTGCTACCCCGTCAGCTTGTACGCCAAGTCACTTGAAAGGAAAATGAATGCTCATCATTGAATCAGCCCCTGTAGCTACTCCTGTCATCGAGATTACAGGTCTGCGTAAGTCATTTGGCACGAACGAAGTTCTTAAGGGAATCGATCTGGCTGTAACCCCTGGTGAAGTCATTGCCATCATTGGGAAAAGTGGTTCCGGGAAAAGTACTCTGCTGCGTTGTATCAATGGGCTGGAAGATTTTCAGGGTGGGACAATTTTGGTCGATGACAAACCACTTGACCACGCAAGTCCAGTGGCCATGCGCGAGCTTCGCCAGCGAGTGGGCATGATTTTCCAGAGCTTTAACCTGTTCCCTCATCTGACGGTCGGGAAAAATATCATGCTGGCTCCGGTCCTGGTCAAAAATAAAGACGCTGCATCTGCACATGCCGCAGCGGCCAAATTACTCGAGCGCGTTGGCTTGAGTGAGAAATTCGATTCATTCGCAGATCAGCTTTCGGGCGGACAGCAGCAGCGCGTAGCCATCGCTCGGGCTCTTGCCATGGAACCTGCCGTTTTGTTGTGTGACGAAATCACGAGCGCATTAGATCCCGAACTTGTAGGCGAAGTCTTGCGTGTCGTGGAAAGCTTAGCCAATGAAGGTATGACCTTGCTGATGGTGACGCACGAAATGAGTTTTGCTCGCAAAGTTAGCGATCGGGTCATTTTCATGCATCAAGGATTGGTGCATGAAATCGATACTCCGGCTGAAATATTTGGCAATCCTAAAACCCCTGAACTTAAACAGTTCTTGTCTTCTATTGCGGATTGAAACGATGAGTCTGGTGAGCCAACACTAGGGGTGGTGTTCATTTGATACGTATGGAGCTGTTTTCGTACCCGCTCTTTGATCTATTTCAAGTTGATGGGGGTTGATATGTCAGTCGATGTCGTTGGGCGGCTAATCAAAATTCCTTACATTCTCGTGTTGGGAATGGGGGGAACCATTTCTGGTATTTCAGAAAACTCTGACAATCCTCTCCAATATCAGGCGGGAAAAGTCAGTGTCAAAAACCTTCTGAAAAATGCAGGTGTCGATTCAGTTTGCGGCTGCAAGGTGTTCTCCAAACAGGTCGCCAATGTCGATAGTCAAAACCTGACGGCAGAACATTTGACCGAGCTAGGTAAACTGGTGATCCAAGGTCTTGAGGACCCATTGCTTAAAGGGCTTGTCATCACCCACGGAACTGACACGATCGAAGAGGTCGGTATTTTTTTACATCTTATCTGTGGCAACAAAGCCAATAAGGTCGGTAAGCGCATCGTATTGACCGGTGCCATGCTCCCTTCAAATGCCTTGCTTTCTGATGGGCCAAAAAACTTAGCGGATGCGTTGAAATGGGTCTCCTCTGAGTTCGATGATTACCCTGGCGGCGTGTATGGCGTATTTGCCGGCAAAGTTTGTCTGGGTATGGACTTGAGCAAGAGGCATGCAACGGATTTAGACGCCCCTCTTCAAGCGGCTCATTGCAGTCCTATCGATAATCTAACCCCTGCCTGGCTCTCTTTGGTCAGATTCGTGCTGTTGACATTAGAGACAGATTTACCGATACCTGAGAGCGATGCGTGGCCCTGGGTTGAAATACTAACTAGCTATGCTGGTGCTCGACCTGAATCCCTGCAACTGTTATTGAAAAGTGGCATGCAAGGCCTAGTGATCGCGGGCACAGGGCTTGGTGGATTTCACTCTGCCTGGTTGCCCGGCGTACTAATGGCAACAAAAAAAGGGATCGCAATTGTCCGGTGCAGTCGAACGGGCGCGGGTCTTGTAAGCAGGGATATTCCTGAGAAAGAAATGGATGGAATGGTCGCAAGCGGAAATCTTTCCGCGCCTAAGGCCCGCATTGGATTGCAGTTGGCCTTGAATGCAGTACATCAGGCAAAGGTTGAAATGGTGCCAACCACCTGGCAGGCCATTTTTGCCAATACTTCTTTTAGAAATCACAGCCCTATTATTGTCAGGTAGGTTGGGTATCCAAACTAGGCAAGTAAGAAAAGCGCCTACTTTGGAAAACACTCAACACGCGCAGCTTAGCCGCTGGTCTTGACCACAAAACTCAGGCCCTTGGCTGTCATTGGACAATTCCGATGCCTTTCTCAAAATTAACCACATGGACCGCGGATGGCCAAATAGGGGCGCCCAGAAGAGGGGAGTCTTCATTGCCTATTCGCAATCTGTGTTGGCTTACCATTGTCATCAATCGCCACATAGGTCAGGCTCGCTTCGGTCACTTTAAAGTACTCGCCCTGTGAGTGAAAGCGTTCGGCAAACACTTCAACCTTGACCGTGATTGAGGTGCGACCGATGCGCTCCACGCAGGAAAAGAACGACAAAATATCGCCCACTCGGACCGGTTTTTTGAAAATGAATTGATTCACCGCCACGGTGGCCATGCGACCTCGAACATGGCGTGCGGGCAAGACCGAGCCGGCCAAGTCCACCTGGGCCATGACCCAACCACCAAAAATATCGCCATTGGCGTTGCAGTCGCCAGGCATGGGAATGACCTTGAGGACCAGTTCCTGGTCTGTGGGCAAAGGCACGGGGTTGGTACGGTCGTGTTCGGACATGGAGAGGTCACTTTTCTAAATCAGGCCACAATGTGAGCTTACTGATTATTGATTGTCCACCATGCGCCATCACGGCCATTCCGCGCCCTCTACGCCTGTTGAAACTGCCGCCCAAGCCGCCGCCCCCGAGCGCACAGATGGCCGCACCTTGCAACGCTTGATCCCCTATTTGTGGACCTACAAATGGCGTGTGCTGTTCGCTTTGGGGTTTATGGTTGGGGCCAAATTGGCCAATGTCAGCGTGCCGCTCTTGTTGAAGAATTTGATCGACACCATGACCTTAAAGCCTGGCGATCCTGTGGCTGTATTGGTGGTACCGGTGGGTTTGCTCTTGGCCTACGGCGGTTTGCGTTTGACCACCTCAGCCTTCACTGAAATGCGCGAGCTGGTGTTTGCCAAAGCCACGCAAGGCGCGGCCCGCAGCATTGCCTTGCAAACATTTGAGCATTTGCATGCGTTGAGCCTGCGCTTTCATTTGGCGCGCCAGACCGGGGGCATGACTCGCGACATTGAGCGCGGCGTGCGCGGCATCGAGTCGCTGATTTCGTACTCACTCTACAGCATCGTGCCCACTTTGATTGAGGTGGCGCTGGTGCTGACCATTTTGGCCGTGCGCTTTGATGCCTGGTATGCCTGGATCACTTTGTCGGCCTTGACGGTGTACATCTTTTTTACGGTGCGTGTGACCGAGTGGCGCACCCAATACCGTCGGCAAGCCAATGAATTCGACTCGGCGGCGCACACCAAGGCCATTGACTCCTTGCTTAATTACGAGACCGTCAAGTACTTTGGCAACGAAACCTTTGAGGCCAACCGCTACGACGAGAGCTTGGAGCGTTTGCGTCGAGCTCGCCTCAAAGCGCAAACCTCGCTGTCCATCCTGAACGCCGGTCAGCAACTGATCATCGCCATCGCGCTGGTGGCCATGCTCTGGCGCGCCACCCAAGGCGTGGTGGAAGGGCGCATGACCCTGGGCGACTTGGTGATGATCAACGCTTTCATGATCCAGCTCTACATTCCGTTGAACTTTTTAGGCGTCCTGTACCGCGAGATCAAGCAAAGCCTGACCGATTTGAACAAGATGTTCGTCTTGATGGACCGCGAGCGTGAAGTGGCCGATGTACCCGGTGCGCAGCCTTTGGGGTTCAACGAGGCACCGGCTTTGCGCTTTGAATCGGTTTCCTTCGCCTATGAGCCAGACCGGCCAATTTTGCGCAACATCAGCTTTGAAATTCCGGCGGGCAAAACCGTGGCTGTGGTCGGCCCTTCGGGTTCGGGCAAGTCCACTTTGGCGCGCTTGATGTTCCGCTTTTACGATGTGCAGCAAGGCCGCATTACGTTGGCCGGGCAAGACATTCGGCAAGTCACTCAGGCCAGTGTGCGCCAGGCGATCGGCATCGTGCCTCAAGACACGGTGCTGTTTAACGACACGGTGGCCTACAACATCGGCTATGGCCGCACCGGCTCCACCCAAGTCGAGATCGAAGCGGCTGCGAAGGCCGCGCGGATTCACGATTTCATTGTCTCCACACCTCAAGGCTATGCCACCTCGGTGGGCGAGCGTGGGCTCAAACTCTCGGGCGGCGAAAAACAGCGCGTGGCGATTGCCCGCACCTTGCTTAAGAACCCTCCGGTGCTGGTGTTTGACGAAGCCACCTCGGCACTGGACTCCGCCAATGAGCGGGCGATACAGGCTGAGCTGGCCAGCGCGGCTCAAAATAAAACGACCTTGGTAATTGCCCATCGCCTATCGACCGTGGTCGATGCCTACGAGATTTTGGTGATGGACGCGGGTCAGATTGTGGAGCGCGGCACCCACGCCCAATTGCTCGCCGCGCAAGGGCGCTATGCGCAGATGTGGGCTTTGCAGCAAAGCGCAGAGAGCACCCCGGAGACCTCAACAGAGCCGGACGTGTCGTCGCTGGCCGGCGCAAGCGCCCAGCCTATCCCCGCATAATTGCGCCATGGAAACCAAATGGCTCGAAGACTTTGTGAGCTTGGCTGAGACCCGCAGTTTCAGCCGCTCAGCCCTGCTGCGGCATGTCACGCAACCTGCGTTCTCGCGGCGTATCCAGTCGCTTGAAGCCTGGGCCGGTGCCGATCTGGTGGATCGCAGCTCCTACCCCACCTCGCTTACGCCCGCAGGAGAAACGCTGTATGGCCAAGCGTTGGAAATGCTTCAGGCCCTGCAAAGCACGCGCGCCATGTTGCGCGGCCATGCCTCGGCCGGGCAAGACGTGATCGAGTTTGCCGTGCCGCACACCCTGGCCTTCACTTTTTTCCCGGCCTGGGTGAGCGGTTTGCGCGATGCCTTTGGCCCGATCAAAAGCCGACTGATTGCGCTGAACGTGCACGACGCCGCCATGCGCTTGGTGGAGGGCGGCTGCGACGTGCTGATTTCTTACCATCATGCCTCTGAGCCTTTGCAGCTTGACGCCGACCATTACGACATGGTGACCCTGGGTCAAGAGGTCTTGGCGCCTTATGTCAAAGTTGGCCAAGATGGCCAAGCCCTGTGGACCTTGCCCGGCGCTGCGCAAAAGCCTTTGCCCTATCTGGGCTACGCACCCGGCGCGTATTTGGGCCGGGTGACCGATTTGATCTTGAAGCAAGCGGGAGCGGCCATTCACTTGGACCGGGTCTATGAAACCGATATGGCTGAAGGCCTGAAGGTGATGGCGCTGGAAGGCCATGGCATTGCCTTTTTACCTTTCAGCGCGGTACAAAAAGAGGTGGCCGCGCACAAGCTGATGCCGATTGGCTGCCCTGAAGCTGGCGCATTGCAGATCACGATGGAAGTGCGTGCTTACCGCGCCAAGCCGAGTGCAAAGCACGTGCCCAAACATAGCGCGCAAGCGCTGTGGAGCTTTTTAACGCAGTCCTTTGCGCCCCAATAAGAGTACCTTGCCACTCTTTTGGGCTGAGTGCTTATGAAAATCATGCATAAATGCGCCCGCAATCTGCATAAAGTCACGGGATAACCCGTATCATTTCTATGGCGCAATTTCGTTTCTAATCCTTAGGTGGCTTACGCTATCTTTTCAAAAACATCGCTTTGAGCGATATCAGGAGTTTGGTATGAAGAAAATCGGTTTGGCCTTGGCCATAGCAATGTTGGGTGGCGTGACTGCACAGGCGGACACCTTGGACAAAGTCAAAGCGTCGGGTACTGTCACCATGGGGGTGCGTGACTCTTCCGGTGCTTTGTCTTTCACCTTGGGTGAAGGCAAGTACGCTGGTTTTCACGTCGAAATTTGCCAACGCATTTTGGCCAATCTGGAAAAAGCAGCCGGCAAAAAGCTGGAAGTGAAATACCTGTCAGTCACCTCACAAAACCGAATTCCTTTGGTGCAAAACGGCACCGTGGATATCGAGTGCGGCTCCACTACCAATAACGCCGCCCGTCAAAAAGACGTGAGCTTTGCCTCCACCGCCTATGTGGAAGAAGTGCGAATTGCAGTCAAAGGCAACTCCGGCATCACCTCCATTGCCCAGCTCAATGGCCGCAATGTGGCCACCACCACCGGGACGACCTCGGTGCAATTGCTGCGCAAGCATGAGCGCGCCAATGGCGTGGACTTCAAAGAAGTGTTTGGCAAAGATCATGCTGACAGCTTCTTGTTGCTCGAGTCGGGCCGCGCCGATGCTTTCGTGATGGACGGTCAGATTTTGGCCGGCAACATCGCCACTGCCAAGGCCCCAGGCGATTTCAAAATCGTCGGTGAAGTGTTGAGCGTCGAGCCCATCGCCATCATGATGCGCAAAGATGATCCTTTGCTCAAACGCTTGGCCGATGACACCATTCACGATTTGGTCAAGTCCGGCGAGATGGCCAAGATTTATGACAAATGGTTCATGCAGCCTATTCCACCGAAGAACACCCGTGTGGGCTTGGCTGCCAGCGATGCGACCAAAGCGGCTTGGGCCAATTTGAACGACAAGCCGGCCGAAGATTACGCCAAGAAGTGATCGGATGACGCAATGAATAAACCCCGCCGGGATCTGCTTGGGCGGGGTTTTTCTTTGGTGGCTGTAAAGCCAATGGATCTGAAGGGAGGACAAGAAAATGAATCTGGACTGGCAAATATTTTTAACCGACGACGGCAGTGGTCGCACCTATCTCGACTGGATGTTTGAGGCCTGGCGTTGGACCCTGGCGGTGGCAGGTACATCGTGGGTCGTGGCCATGGCCATGGGCGCGCTGATGGGCACCCTGCGCACTTTACCCAACAGCCCGTGGCTGGTGCGTTTGGCCAATGTGTGGGTGGAGTTGTTTCGCAACATTCCACTCTTGGTGCAGATTTTCTTGTGGTACTTCGTGGTGCCCAAAATATTCCCTGCTTTTCAGCAAGTGCCCGGCTTTGTACTGGTGGTGTTTGCCTTGGGGTTTTTTACCTCGGCGCGGATTGCCGAACAGGTAAGGGCGGGGATTCAGGCCTTGCCCAAAGGTCAACGCTACGCTGGCATGGCCATGGGTTTTACTACGGCGCAAACTTACCGCTATGTGATTTTGCCCATGGCGTTTCGCATCATCTTGCCGCCTCTGACCAGTGAGTCTATGAACTTGCTGAAAAACTCTTCGGTGGCGTTTGCGGTGTCGATCGCCGAGCTGACCATGTTTGCCATGCAAGCGCAAGAAGAAACTTCACGCGGTGTGGAAGTGTATTTGGCTGTCACAGCCTTGTACGCACTGTCGGCCTTTGCGGTCAATCGTGTTTTTACGCTGATTGAAAAGAAAGTGCAAATCCCCGGCTTCGTGGTGGCTGGCGGCACAGGCGGAGGTCACTGACATGTTTGGACTCGACCTTTCCTTTTTTGATCTGGAGATGCTGCGCAAATTCGTTTTGCAAGGCTTCATCTTTAGTGTGCAATTGACGATAGTGGCCACCTTGGGTGGCATCGTGTTTGGCACATTGCTCGCGCTGATGCGCCTGTCGGGCCAAAAATGGCTGATGTGGCCGGCTGCGGTGTATGTCAACGTCATGCGCTCCATTCCCTTGGTGATGGTGATCTTGTGGTTCTATTTGCTCATGCCGTTTTTGATTGGTAAGCCGATCGGCGCCGAGCTGTCGGCCGTCATCACCTTCATTGTGTTTGAGGCGGCTTACTTCAGCGAGATCATGCGGGCCGGTATCCAGTCCATCCCACGCGGTCAAGTGTTTGCCGGTCAGGCCCTGGGCATGACCTATGGCCAAAACATGCGCCTGGTGGTGCTGCCGCAAGCATTTCGCAATATGCTGCCAGTGCTGTTCACGCAGACCATCATCTTGTTTCAAGACACTTCCTTGGTCTACGCCATTGGTGCCTACGATTTGCTTAAAGGTTTTACCAATGCGGGCAAGTTGTATGGTCGTCCTGAAGAGGCTTATTTGCTGGCCGCCGTGGTGTACTTTGTGATTTGTTATTCCTTGTCGTGGTTGGTCAAACGTTTGCAAGCCAAGATCGCCATCGTGCGCTGACTCCCTCGTTCAGACGTTTCAGATTCGGAGAGAAAAATGATTGAAATTAAAAATGTGTCTAAGTGGTATGGCCCTGTGCAGGTGCTCAACGATTGTTCGGTGAATATCAGCAAAGGCGATGTTGTTGTGGTCTGCGGTCCTTCGGGCTCTGGCAAGTCAACATTGATCAAAACCGTCAACGCGCTCGAACCCGTGCAGCAAGGCGGTATTTGGGTGGATGGTATCTCTGTCACCGATGCCGGCACTGACTTGCCCAAGCTGCGTGCCCGTGTGGGCATGGTTTTTCAAAGCTTTGAGCTTTTCCCGCATTTGTCTGTTACTGAAAATTTGACCATCGCCCAAGTCAAGGTGCTAGGCCGCTCCGAAGCCGAAGCCAAAGAACGCGGCCTGAAAATGCTCGACCGTGTGGGCTTGTCCGCACACAAAGACAAGTTTCCTGGGCAGCTGTCCGGTGGTCAGCAGCAACGTGTGGCGATTGCCCGTGCCTTGTCGATGGATCCGATCGTGATGCTGTTTGATGAGCCGACTTCGGCGCTCGATCCCGAGATGGTGGGCGAGGTGCTGGATGTGATGGTGCAACTCGCTAACGAAGGAATGACCATGATGGTGGTGACGCACGAGATGGGTTTTGCCCGTAAAGTAGCCAACCGCGTGATCTTCATTGATGTGGGTGGGCGTATTTTGGAAGATTGCTCTAAAGATGAATTCTTCAATCACCCTGAAAACCGTCAGCCGCGCACTAAAGATTTTTTGAACAAAATCTTGCAGCACTGAATACGTTAACCTCTTCGTTGCTGGTCCGCTGGCCGGCCATTGCGCGTTCACAGAAAGTCACCATGAAACAGTTTCTCAGTCCTCTCACTTCCACCTTGTTGGTGGGCCTGGCCGTTTTGGTTAGCCCCCAGGCCATGGCGGGTAAAACCGTGGAGCAGATTAAACAGCGCGGCCAAGTGGTGTGCGGTGTCAACACAGGTTTGGCGGGGTTTTCGGCAGCCGATTCCAATGGCAATTGGAGCGGCCTGGATGTGGACATCTGCAAGGCCGTGGCGGCCGCGGTCTTGTCCGACCCGGCCAAAGTGAAGTATGTGCCTTTGAACGCGCAGCAGCGCTTTACGGCCTTGCAGTCGGGCGAAGTTGACATCCTATCGCGCAACACCACCTTTACGCTTTCTCGTGATGCCTCGCTGGGCCTGCATCAAACGGCGGTGACCTACTACGACGGCCAAGGCTTTATGGTGCCCGTCAAAAGCAAAATCAAAAGCCCTTTGCAGTTGAAAAATCAGACGGTGTGTGTGCAGTCCGGCACCAGTACCGAAAAAAATCTGACCGACTTTTCCAAAACCCACAAGCTCAATATCAAGCCGGTAGTGTTTGAAAAATTTGAAGCCGCCAATGCCGCTTATTTTGCTGGTCGTTGCTTGGCCTACACCACCGATGCGTCGGGCCTGGCATCTATTCGTAACAAGGAGGCCAAGAATCCAGCCGAGCATGTGATCTTGGCGGATCTGATTTCCAAAGAGCCCTTGGGTCCCATGGTGCGCCGGGGCGATGACGAGTGGCTGGCGATGGTCAAGTGGGTGATCTATGGTTTGATAGAGGCCGAAGAATACGGCGTGACTCAGGCTAATTTGGACAGCCTGAAAACCAGCAGCGACGACCCGGTCGTGGGTCGCTTGCTTGGTTCCAAAGAAGACACGGGCAAGCTCTTGGGTCTGGATAAGGAATGGCTGGCCCGGGCCCTCAAAGCCACCGGCAATTACGGTGAAATGTTTGAGCGCAACGTCGGCCCCAAATCGGCTCTGGCCTTGCCACGCGGCAGCAACAACCAGTGGAATAAGGGCGGCTTGATGTACGCCTTTCCAGTGCGCTGATTTTGCAGCCGGTCTTGCCTCCTTTTGTGCCTGTGCCCCCGGAGGTCAACCGCCGCGCTTGGTCTTGGCGCCGCCAGGCGTTTCGGGGTCTTGTTTACCAAGTGCTCGCAGTGGCGGCAATCGTGGCTCTGTTGTCTTTCTTGGTGCACAACACGCTGCTGAACATGCGGCTGCGCGGAATCCAAAGCGGTTTTGATTTTTTGTTCGACCCCGCAGGGTTTGACATTGGCGAGGGTCTCTTCAATTTCGATTCGGCGCAGAGCTACGCCATGGCCTTGTGGGCCGGTTTGCTCAACACTTTGCGCGTTGCGATCTTGGGCATTGCGCTAACTACCGTGATCGGTGGACTGGTTGGCGTCGGCCGGTTTTCGCGAAATGCCTTGGTGCGCGGTTTGTGCCGCGTGTATGTGGAGTTTTTTCGCAATGTGCCTGTACTGCTGCAGTTGCTCATGTGGTACCTGATCTTTACCGAGCTGTTGCCCGATGCGGCCCAGCCTTGGCGCTGGGGCTCCGTGTTTCTCAGCAAAGGCGGGCTGAGTTTTCCCAGCCCTTCATGGGTAGGTGGCGCTTTGGTCTGGGATACCCCTTTCTTGGGCGAGTTTGCAGTCGAGGGTGGGTCTGCGCTCACGCCCGAGTTCATGGCCTTGTTATTGGGCTTGACGATTTACACCTCGGCGTTTGTGGCGGAAGTGGTGCGCGCCGGCATTGCATCAGTGCCCAGGGGCCAGGCTGAGGCGGCCATGGCACTGGGGTTGTCGCCTCGCCTGCAAATGCGATTGGTGACGCTGCCCCAAGCGCTCAGGGTCATCATCCCGCCGCTGACCAACCAGTACCTGAACCTGACAAAAAACTCTTCTCTGGCGGTCGCCATTGGCTACCCCGATGTGGTGTCTATTGCCAACACCGCCATCAACCAAACTGGCCGCGCTGTGGAGTGCATCGCCATTGTCATGCTGGTGTATCTGGCTACCTCTTTGAGTACTTCACTAGTGATGAGCGCCTACAACGCTCGCACGGCACTGCGAGAGCGCTGAGCGGTAATGATGTCCTCTTCATTCAGGCCCATCGCCCCGCGTCCAGCGCCCCCTGCACCCTTGGGCTTGGGGCATTGGATGCGCATCAACTTGTGGCAAGACCGTAGCACCCGTTTCACCACGCTGCTGCTGGCGGCTTTGCTGTTGTGGATCGGCGTGCCGCTTTGGGACTGGGCGGTTTGGAGCGCACACTGGCAAACCAATGCCCAAGCATGTCATGTGAGTGGTACAGGCGCCTGCTGGGGCGTGATCGCCGAAAAATTCCGCGTCATTGTCTTTGGCCGCTATCCGTTTGAGGCGCAGTGGCGCCCCTTGTTAGCCACGGCCTTGTTACTGGGGTTGCTGGTGGCCAGTTGCATGCGCTTATTCTGGTCCGCTTCTTTGGCGCTTTTGTGGGTTACGGTGCTGGCTTTGTTCGGGGTGCTGATGGGCGGTGGCTGGTGGGGCTTGGCGCCGGTTGATACCGACTTGTGGGGCGGCTTGCCATTGACTCTGTTACTTTCTTCCGTGTCGATTGTGCTGGCATTCCCTTTGGCCTTGTTGTTGGCCCTGGGACGTCGTTCGGCATTGCCCGCCATTCGCAGCCTGTGCACGGTGTATGTGGAGTTGGTGAGGGGCGTGCCGCTGATTTCGGTGCTGTTCATGGCGTCGTTCATGTTTCCCTTGTTTATGCCCGAGGGTATGAACATCGACAAACTGGTGCGCGTTTTAGCCGGCATCAGCCTGTTTGCCGCCGCCTATATGGCTGAGGTGATTCGCGGTGGCTTGCAGGCCATTGCGCATGGACAGCTGGAAGGAGCGGCCACCTTGGGTTTATCGTATTGGCAAACCCAGCGTTTGGTCGTGTTGCCGCAAGCCCTGGCCCTGGTGGTGCCGGGGTTGATGAACAACTTCATCGGTATCTTCAAAGACACGTCCTTGGTAACGATTGTGAGTTTGTATGAGCTAACGGGTGCCATGGGTCTGGCGCTCAATTCCGACGCCGATTGGCGGCCCTACAAAATAGAAGCCTATTTGTTCATCGCGTTGATCTACTTTGGTTTTTGTTTTGCCATGTCTCGGTACAGCCAATGGGTTGAGCAGCAGGTGAACCGCGGCCGTCAACGCTGAAAGCTCTTCATGAATGAACCCATCATCTCCTTTGAAAAAGTCAACAAATGGTTTGGCCAATTCCATGTGCTGCGAGACATTGATTTGCAAGTGACGCCCGGCGAGCGGATCGTCATTTGCGGGCCTTCTGGCTCTGGCAAATCCACCCTTATCCGCTGCATCAACCGCCTGGAAGTGCACCAGCAAGGCCTTTTGGTGGTCGATGGCATTGAGCTGGCCGACGATCTGAAGGCGATTGACACTGTGCGGAAAAACGTCGGCATGGTATTTCAACAATTTAATTTGTTCCCTCATTTGACCGTGCTCGACAACCTGACCCTGTCGCCTATCTGGGTCGGCGGTATGGCCAAAAAGGACGCCGAAGAGCAGGCCATGCATCAGTTGGGCAGAGTGAAAATTGCAGAGCAGGCGCACAAATATCCGCTGCAACTTTCGGGGGGGCAGCAGCAGCGCGTGGCGATTGCGCGGGCGCTGTGCTTAAAGCCCAAGATCATGTTGTTTGACGAGCCTACCTCCGCGCTGGATCCGGAAATGATCAAGGAAGTGCTGGATGTGATGATTGAGTTGGCGCAACAAGGTATCACCATGCTGTGCGTGACCCATGAAATGGGCTTTGCCAAAGCCGCGGCCGACCGCGTGATCTTCATGGACGAAGGACAGATTGTTGAGCAGGCTGCGCCGCATCAGTTTTTTGAGCAGCCACAAACCGAGCGGGCGCGCGATTTCCTGTCGAAAATTCTCAGTCACTGAATTTGGGACAATAGGGGCATGACCGCTCCTATTGCCCCCTCTACATCCCCTTCTGTTTTGGCCAATGCTGCTCAACCCAGCACTTTGACCTTGACGCGTCCCGACGATTGGCACCTGCATGTGCGCGACGGTGACGCCTTGAGCACGGTGGTGCCGCACACGGCCGCCCAGTTTGGCCGGGCCGTCATCATGCCCAACCTCAAACCTCCGGTGACTACAGCCGAGCAGGCCCTGGCCTACAAAGCGCGAATTTTGGCCGCCGTGCCTCCGGGCTTGACCTTTGAGCCCTTGATGACCTTGTACCTCACCGACAATCTGCAGCCCGAAGAAATTGCCCGCGCCAAGGCCGCCGGCGTAGTGGCCTGCAAGCTGTACCCGGCTGGTGCCACCACCAATAGCGATGCGGGGGTGACCGATTTGCGCAAGATCTACCCCGTGCTCGAAGCCATGCAGCGCGAAGGCCTGCTGCTGCTGGTGCACGGCGAAGTGACTTCGCCTGACATTGACCTGTTTGACCGGGAAGCGGTGTTCATCGACACGCAGCTCATCCCACTGCGCCGTGATTTCCCGCAGCTGAAAATCGTCTTTGAACACATCACGACCCAAGAAGCGGCCCAATATGTGGCAGGCGGTGACCTGTTCATTGGCGCCACGCTCACGGCCCACCATTTGCTTTACAACCGCAACGCCATCTTCACAGGCGGGATTCGTCCGCATTACTACTGCTTGCCCGTGCTCAAGCGAGAAACCCATCGCCAAGCCCTAGTGGCTGCGGCCATCAGCGGGAACCCCCGTTTCTTTTTGGGCACCGACAGCGCGCCGCACCCTGCGCAACTGAAAGAACACGCCAGCGGCTGCGCCGGTTGCTACACCGCGCATGCAGCGATCGAGATGTACGCCGAAGCCTTTGACCAAGCCGGTGCGTTGCACCAGCTTGAAGCCTTTGCCAGTTTCAATGGTGCCGATTTTTATGGCCTGCCGCGCAACAGCGGCACCATTACCCTGCGCCGTGAAAGCTGGATGCCGCCCGAGTCGTTTGCGTTTGGTCAAACCGAACTCAAACCCTTGCGCTCTGGCGAAGCCTTGCCGTGGCGCTTGGTCTGACGACTTCTTTGACGCCCGCTCTCACGCGGGAGCTGACACGGGGCGTTGCCGACATCGATTGGTCCGCTCCCTGGCTGGCCGATTGGCGAGCTGTGGGCGAGCCACTGGCTCAGCGCATCACTGAAGGTATGCCGCAAGACGAGGCGCTGAACACGGTGAACGCCCGCAACATGGCGCCTGTGCGATTTGTGCCGCAAGCCGATCTGCCTGCAGGCCAGGCCTATGAAGAGTTCATTTTCACCAGCCGCTGCGTGCCCACGCGTGAGGGCTTACACGACTTTTTCAATGCCCTGTGTTGGATGCACTTTCCCCTGGCCAAACAGCGCCTGAACGCGTTGCAAGGCCAGGCCATTGCGCAGGTCGGTGTGGGCGCTGTGCGTGGTCCGATGCGCGACGCGGCCACGGTGTTTGATGAAAATTCGGCTCTGCTGCAAGCGCCCGATGTGTTGTGGCAAGCCCTTGCCGAACGGCGCTGGCAGGAGGCCTTTGTCGATTTGCGCTCTTTATGGAAAGACGCCCGCTGGCTGACCTTTGGCCATGCGGCGCTGGAAAAACTGGTGCAGCCCTACAAGTCGATCACAGTCCATGTATGGCGAGTGCCGCAGGGCCTGGTTGACTTGCCCGCCATCGACACTTGGCTGGCGCAAGACCTGCAAGCGGACAAGTTGGCGTCCAAACCCTTTTGCCCGATGCCCGTGCTAGGCGTGCCGGGCTGGTGGCCAGCCAACGAAGACGCCACCTTTTATGCCGATGCCGGGGTTTTTCGCCCGGTGCGCTTGCCTGCGGTTTTGCCGATCTAAATGCATGATTTGCCCGTGATTTTTCAGGGAAATAAATGTGGGCGACTTGATTTTGCCGGGCAGTCCCCGCATATTCGCTTGTGCGCTTGGACTTCTCTGGGCGGTTTGTAAATTCATCATGAAGCGTATTGTTCTGTTTGTCCTAACCAACTTGGCCGTGGTGCTGGTGCTGGGCCTGGTGGCCAGTCTGCTGGGTGTGAACCGGTATTTGACTGCCAACGGTCTCAATTTGAGCGCTTTGCTTGGCTATGCCTTGGTCATGGGCTTTGGCGGCGCCATCATTTCTTTGTTGATCAGCAAGCCCGTAGCCAAATGGAGTTCGGGCGTGCAGGTGATTGAACAGGCCCAAAACGCTGACCAAGCCTGGCTGCTCAATACTGTGAAAAAGCTGGCTGATGCCGCGCAGATCGGCATGCCTGAAGTGGGTATTTTTGAAGGCGACCCGAACGCCTTTGCCACAGGCGCTTTTAAAAACTCGGCGCTGGTTGCCGTCTCCACGGGATTGCTGCAAAACATGACCCACGAAGAAATTGAGGCCGTGCTGGCGCATGAAGTAGCGCATATTTCGAATGGCGATATGGTGACCATGACGCTAATTCAAGGCGTGATGAACACCTTCGTCGTCTTTCTCTCGCGGGTGATCGGTTACGCGGTGGACAGCGCCTTGCGAAAAAACGACGAGCAAAACAGCGGCCCCGGCATCGGTTACTACGTTACCTCCATGGTGCTCGACATCGTGCTGGGTTTTGCCGCTGCCATGGTGGTGGCTTGGTTCAGCAGGCACCGTGAGTTCCGCGCCGATGCGGGCGCCGCCGCCCTGATGGGCCGCAAGCAGCCCATGATCAATGCCTTGGCCCGATTGGGAGGTTTGCACACCGCCGAGTTGCCTAAGAGCGTGGCCGCCTTTGGCATTGCTGGCGGTATCGGCCAGTTGTTTGCCACCCACCCGCCGATTGAAGAGCGGATTGCGGCTTTGCAAAACGGCTGAACGACTGAGCCCCCGTTGAACGCGGGGGGGGGAGCGTGGGGCTGAGCGTGGCGGTAACCCAAGCGACTGCCACTTAGGCGGCGCATGGGTACATTCAGCAAGTGAATTTTGACCCCCTTGGACTGCGCTGATGAAGCCCCGCAATCCCACCCCCCCTTCTTTGCAGCGTTTGTGGACGCTTACCCATTTGCGCACCCACCGCCGCGTGATGACTTGGCCTGCGCCGGTGCGCGGCATGTTGTGGATGGCTCTGGGCGGCATTTTGTTCTCAGTGCTGAACACCATCGCCCGTATTATTGCCATGCAAATGGATCCTTATGAGGCGCAATTTTTGCGTTATCTGTGCGGCCTGATCATCATGCTGCCGCTGCTGTGGCGCGATGGGTTGGCGGCCTACAAACCCGTGGACGTCAAAGGCCAGTTCTGGCGCGGCGCTGTGCATACCATGGGTTTGATTTTGTGGTTCACGGCATTACCTCAAATCCCACTGGCCGACATCACGGCGATCGGTTTCACAGGTCCCATTTTCATCATGATCGGCGCAGCCTGGTTTTTGGGAGAGCCCATGCGCCGCGACCGCTGGATTGCGGCCTTGATCGGTTTCACTGGCGTGTTGGTTGTAGTCCTGCCCAAAATGACCGGTGCTGGTGGTTGGTACAACTTGGTGATGTTGGCTGCATCGCCTGTGTTTGCCGCTTCTTTCTTAATTACCAAAGCACTGACGCGTTATGAAAAACCCGGCGTGATCGTACTGTGGCAATCCATCACGGTCTCCATTTTCAGCATCCCTATGGCCTTGCTGCACTGGCAAAACCCGACGTTGTGGCAATGGGCCGGTTTCTTTGCCGCCGGCATTTTGGGCACCTTGGGGCATTACAGCCTGACCCGGGCGTTTCATACAGCCGACATTTCTGCCACTCAGTCACTGCGCTTTCTGGACTTGGTCTGGGCCTCGCTCATGGGCTGGTTGGTCTTTAGCGACGTGCCCAGTCACTCCACATGGTTGGGGGCTTTGGTGATCTTGTTCTCGACCGTATGGATCGCTCGCCGCGAAGGGCGCAGGCCCGTGCTGTCTGACTGACCCTCGCCCCAAAGGGCTCAGTCGTTGCTCAGTCGTTGCTCAGTCGTTGCGTATACCACTGGCCACATGACCCGAGGGGACATGTAAGGCGGCTGATTCAATGTGACCGGTTTGGTCGTCAAAGAAAAAGTCGGGCTCAAATTCTTTTAAGAACTCGCCCTTGGGCAAGCCGCCCAAAAACATCGCTTCGTCCACTTCAATGTGCCAGTCCATTAGCGTGCGAATGGCGCGCTCGTGCGCCGGGGCGCTGCGGGCGGTGACCAGCGCTGTGCGAATGCGCATGGCGGGCGTGCCCTCTTGCTGCAATCGGTGCAAAGCGGCGAGCAGCGGCTTGAAAGGTCCCGCCAATAAGGGTTGGGCTGCTTTGTCTTTCTCATGTGCTTGAAAGGCCGATAGGCCTTCGGACTGAAACACGCGCTCGGCCTCGTCAGAAAACAACACCGCGTCACCGTCAAACGCAATTCGCACTTCGTGAGGGTTGGCCTCAGAGGCGTGGGCCGAATGCGGATAGACCTGCGCGGCGGGAACGCCCGCGGCCAGGGCGGCGCGCACATCCGACAAGTGTGTGGACAAAAACAGGTTGGCGTTCAGCGGCTTCAAATAGCGCCAGGGCGACTGCCCTCGCGTAAAGCTACCGCGCTGAATGGGCAGACCATAGTGCTGGGCCGAGCGGAACACCCGCATGCCCGAGACGGGGTCGTTGCGCGACAAGATCACGACTTCCACCCGCTGCGCCTGCGCATCGTTAAATGCCAAGAGCTTGCGCACCAAGGAAAACGCCACGCCCGGCTTGGCCGGTTCTTCTAGGCGCGCCAGCTGCAGCTTCATGTAAGCCCGGTCATCGCCTTGTTCAAAAATTTTGTTTTCTTCTTCAAAGTCAAACAGCGCGCGTGACGAAATTGCCACCACCAGTTGACCTTCTAATGTCGCGCTCATAGATTACCTCGCATCATTTCACCCATTGGTTGAGCTGGATGATCGGCATCAACACTGCCAACACGATCACCATCACCACGCCGCCCATCGCCACAATCAAGAGCGGCTCCAAAATCGTGGCCAGGGCCAGCGCCCGACGCTGTACCTCGGTTGACAGTTGTTTGGCTGCGCGCTGCAGCATCAACGGTAGCTGTCCAGTTTGCTCGCCCAGGCGCGCAAACATGGGCAGCAGGCCTGGAAAGCGTTTCTTTTGCGATAAGGCCATGGCCAGCGGGGCGCCCTCGCGCACCAGCACCCAAGCCTCGAGCGCATCAGCTCGCATGGCCTGGTTCGACAAGGTCTCGGCCGCAGTTTGCAGCGCCTTCAAAATCGGCACGCCAGCGTTGGCCAACATACCCAAGGTGCCGGCAAAGCGTGCAGCGTTATAGCCAGTGGCCAAGCGGCCAATCAAAGGTAGGCGCAACCAAGCCGCATCAAAGCGCAACCTGAAGGCGGTTTGCTTTAAAGCCAGATGCAAGCTGATCGCACCCAACAGGGCCAATGAGGCCATGAGCCAGCCGTAATGACGCACCAAATCGCTCAGTGTCAGCATGGCCCGTGTCAACCAAGGCAGTTCATGTTTACTGCTGGCAAACACCCCGGCCACCTGAGGCACTACCGAGGTGACCAAAAATATCACAATCGCCAAGGCCACCAATGAGACGATGGCGGGGTACAGCGAGGCGCCGATTAATTTGGCCTTAAGATTTTGCTGGTCTTCCAAGTCGTCGGCCAATTGCTCCAAAACCTGACTTAGGTGGCCGCCTTGTTCACCCGCGCCAATCACGGCGCTGTAGATGGGCGAGAATTCCCGCGGGTGCAAGGCCAGCGCGCGGGCCAGGCTGGAGCCAGCGTTGACCTCGGCGCGGATGCTGGCCACCAAGTGGCGCTGTTTTTCTTCTTCTGCTTCTTCGCTCAGCGCCGCCAAGGCTCGTTCCAGCGGCAGGCCGCTGCTGACCAGGCCCGCCAGTTGGCGAGTCCAAACAGTCAGTGCCGAGGCACTGAAAGCACGGCCGCCACCGATGGGGCGGTTCCACCAAGCGGTCTCGCTTTGAGGCGTATCAACGGCCAAGGCCGCTACGCTCAATGGCACCAGTTGCTGCGCTCGCAACTGGCTGCGGGCCGACTTTACGCTGTCGGCCTCAATCACCCCTTTGCGGGTGGCACCATCGGCTTGCAGAGCTTCAAAAGAATAGGCGGGCATGGGCGCCATTATGACCATTGGGCACCGCAGGCGAAGTGCCGCAGTCCTTAGCGATGAAAATACAGCAAACCGATTTGCCCTGACCGACCCTTGTGATTGCCGGGCAGTTCGGCCAGCGCGCCCATGTCGCCCGAAAAGCTCAGGCTGCCAAACCAGGCCCAATGCCGGTCCAGGCGGTGTTTGTAGCTCAACCCCAGGCCCCAGCTGTCGATGCCGGTGCGCAAAGTGTCGGCCCTCAAGCGCAGCGGGCCGTAGGCGTTGCGCCAATGACCCGCGGTACCCCAGGTCAAACCGGCGTTCAAAACCATCTCACTGCTTGGCTCGAGCGGCCAAGCATAGGAAACCCCAAAGCCCAAAGTGCTGCCGTCGCCCTTGCCCAGTAAGTCCTGCGAAAAGGCCAGGCCCGCCTGCCAGCGCCGCGTAATCGCCATGTTCGCAATGGCTCGACCGCGCACTGTACGCGGCCCGTTTTCGGGTGCATCCGAGCCTTCACCCCCTGTCAAAGTGTGTTGCTGCAGCGACAAGCTCAAGCTGTAGCGGCGCGTGTCCAGCCATTGATAGTCCAGCGAGGAGTCTTTACGAAAACTGCTAAAGCGCAACCATTCGGTGCCATCGCCAATGCCCAGTTTCCAGCGGCCGTAGCGTAAGCCCAGCACCGGCTCTAGTCCGGCTGTGCGTGTGAATTTGGCCAAGTCCGACGATTTAAAGGTCCCGCCCAAAGCGTAGTCCCATAATGGTTTTTCTGTCGTATTGGTGGGGCCCGAGGCTGGGCGCTTTCCAGCCGGGTCGCTGGGGTCTTCGATGGCGACTTCATCGCCCTCCTGATCCCACGCTGGGCGGTCTTGCATCAAAAAAGGCCAGTAGATGACAGGCAGGGCAATTGGCGCTGTGACGCTTGGCTCCGCCGCCCACGCTGATGCCATAAGGGCGAGCCAGCCCGCCAGTCCAACGGTAAAAAGCCTTGCAAGCCAAGCGCCAAGCTCCCCGCGCTGGCGAGGGCCTAGGGCTGGGGGTGTAGTCGGGGTGTGGGTCTTGGGTCCATGCATGGTGAAGCTGGATTGGAGCAGCCTTCTTCGGCTTCAGGGCGTTAAAAGCCGACCCAGTTGATCTTGATCAATTGAAGCAGATGAAGTCAGCAAAGACCAGGGCTGGTAGTTCAATCTCGCGTGATGCGGACCAACTCTTGCGCGTTGGTAATGCCCAGCGTCACCAGTCTTTGTCCGTCTTCACGCATCAGCACCATGCCGCCCGCTTGGGCCGCGGCGCGGATAGTCGCTTCGGGCGCTTGGGCATGAATTTGCGCGCGGAGGGCGTCGTTGGTGACCAGTAATTCAAAAATACCGGTGCGCCCGGCGTAACCGGTTTGGGCGCATTGCGCGCAGCCGCTGCCGTGGCAATGGCCACAGAGTTTGCGCACCAGCCGCTGTGCCAGCACGCCCAGCAGTGAGGAGCTGAGCAAGAAGGGCTCAATGCCCATGTCGGTCAAACGGGTGACGGCGCTGGCCGCGTCGTTGGTGTGCAATGTGGCCAGTACCAAATGACCTGTCAGCGAGGCTTGGATAGCAATTTGCGCGGTTTCAAAGTCGCGGATCTCACCGATCATGATCACGTCCGGGTCCTGGCGCAGGATGGCGCGCAGGGCTTTTGCAAAGTTCAGGTCGATCTTGGCATTCACCTGGGTTTGGCCCACGCCGGGTAACTCGTACTCAATGGGATCTTCCACCGTCATGATGTTTTGTCGTTGCGCATCGAGTCGCTGCAGCGCCGCATACAGCGTGGTCGTTTTGCCCGAGCCGGTGGGGCCAGTGACCAAAATGATGCCATGCGGCTGGGTCACCAGTTGTTCCATTTGCGCCAGCACGGGGCCTTGCATGCCCACGGCTTCGAGCGTGAGGCGGCTCTCGCTTTTGTCGAGCAAACGCAGCACAGCGCGCTCACCGTGGGCGCTTGGAAGGGTGGAGACGCGCACGTCGACCGCACGCGCACCCAGGCGTAAGCTAATTCGGCCGTCTTGTGGCAAGCGTTTTTCAGCAATGTCCAGCTCAGCCATAATTTTCAGGCGTGAGATCAAGGCGGCGTGAAGCGCTCGGTTCGGTTGAACCACCTCGCGCAACGTGCCATCGACCCGAAAGCGCACGCTCGAGTGGCGCTCATAGGGCTCGATGTGAATGTCGCTGGCGCCATCGCGCGCGGCTTGTGTGAGCAGCGCGTTGAGCATTCGGATGATGGGCGCGTCGTCGCTGGCCTCCAGCAAGTCTTCCACCGCTGGCAGCTCTTGCATCATGCGCGACAAGTCGGCCTCAGACTCCACTTCAGATACCACTGCAGCCGCGCTGGATTCGCCCGGGCCGTATTGCGACGAATAGGCTTGGCTGATGCGCTGCACCAGCGCGGGCGCTTCACTGTACGCCACAGATAAATCTTCGTTGCCGTAGTGGCGCACGACTTCCGACAGTGCGCTTTTGTTGCTGCTTTGGTTCAGCCACAGCGTCAGGGCCGCACCGTCGTCTTCCAGTAGCAGTTGGTGCGTGCGGGCAAAAGCGTAGGGTAGGGGGTAACGCATGGGTGTGGGCTGTGTCAGCGCTTAGTCTGGCTAGGAAGTTCGGGCATCACAGCCGAACCACTCACAGGCACGGCCGAGCTGGGCGCCGGTTGGCTGTTCATTTGGTCACCGCGCATTTGCTCGTAACGGTTCATCGACAGGCTGTCTGTGGCGGCGGCGTCGCGCATCACTACGGGGCGCAAGAAGACCATCAAATTGGTTTTGTTGCGCTTACGGGTTTCAGAGCGAAAAAGATTTCCAAAGAAGGGCAGGTCGCCCAAGCCGGGTACTTTTTCTTGACTGTTGCTGTAGTCGTCTTGCAGCAAACCGCCCAGCACCACAATGGAGCCGTCCTCCACCAGCACGCTCGACTCAATGGAGCGCTTGTTGGTGATCAGGCCTGCGGTGGTCGCGCTCTTGGTGTCGATACTGCTGACTTCTTGAAAAATCTGCATTTTCACGGTGCCGTTTTCGCTGATCTGCGGCTTGACCTTGAGCGTCAGTCCCACGTCTTTGCGCTCAATGGTTTGAAACGGATTGACGGTGCCGCCGGTCGTGTTGTTGTTGGTGTATTGGCCGGTCACAAAAGGCACGTTTTGACCAATCACGATCTTAGCCTCTTCGTTGTCCAGCGTCAGCAAATTGGGGGTGGACAGTACGTTGCCGTTGCCGTTGGTTTGAATGAACCGGGCTAAGGCGCCAAGCACCAGAGCGCCGTTGCGCCGCTCGCCCACGGCAATGTTCAGGCCAGTCGCTGGAGCGCTAGATCCA
>CANGEG010000011.1 GCA_947452725.1 Comamonadaceae bacterium
GATTTAATTGATAATAAATGCGTAAGTAAAAATAAGGGCATTAAAAAAATTATTATATTTGGTGACTCGGAGGCGGCCCATTTAGCAGGAGGTGTTTTGACGTATTTTAATAACCTTAATTACAGTATTGAGCAATGGACGGGCGCAAATTGTCGTGCCATTAACAATTTCAATAACAGTGATCGATGTGATATTTTTTATAACGCGTTTATAAATGATGTTGTACCTTCGCTTAATGCGAATGATATTCTAATAATATCCAGTAGGTGGATTAATTCGTTGGATGATATGGACGAGGGTGAATTTATTCGAAGAGTAGATAATCTGTTTAATTCTTTGAAGTTATCTGGTGCCAATGTTGTGGTTGTTGGTAATACGCCTGAGTTTAATAAGTCGCCCTTCATCCTCATGCTCCAAAATAAATTAATTTCTAATGAAATTGGAAATATCAGTTTTGTATCCAAAGATTTCAGAAAATTCAATCAAATTTTAAGTCTAGAGGCGCAAAGGTACGGATACGAATTTTTTAATCCAGCAGAAGTGCTTTGTGATAAAAATAATGAGCTTTTGTGTTTGGTGAGTGAGAATAAATCCTTTATTTTTTTTGATACGGCTCATTTATCTATGTATGGGTCATTGAAAGTTATTTCAAAGATGAAATCTAATCTGAAAATTTTCAGTCTTACTAAGGAGGGTCTGCAAAAGTCAACCCAATGAGTGACTCATGCGTCAAGTTCAAATGAAAAGTTCGCCTTGCTAGTGCCGGATTCGATCTCGTCACCAAGCGCGTGCGCAAGCGAGAATTTTTGGACGCGATGAACCTGGTCATTCTTTGGTCAGAACTGCAGGCCTTAATTGGTCGAGCCTAAAGTATCCCTGCGACCCGAATAAATGCTCGCTTTCAGGGTGATTTTCGATAGCTTAATTTCGCGAGTAGCAAGAGGGCGGATTGTTGCTATAAGCACCAAAGTAAAGCTTATGGGGTCGATTAAAGTTGGGCTGACTTCACGGTCAGCGGTTCGCCACATGTCACCATGCAGACCCACTAACATTGCCACTGCCCTTTTGCCAACGCCAGGCATCTGCGCACATGGAATCCAAATCCAGTTGCGCCTCCCAGCCCAGTAGTTGTTTCGCCAAAGCTGTGCTGGCATAGCACTGCGCAACATCACCCGCCCGGCGTGGCATAAACTGGTACGGTACAGACTTACCGCTTGCGCGCTCAAAGGCCTTTACCACCTCCAGCACGCTATAGCCCCTTCCCGTACCCAAGTTGACGGTCAAGATGCCATGGCTGGTCAACGCCTGCAAAGCTGCAATATGGCCCTGCGCCAAATCCTGCACATGAATGTAGTCGCGCACCCCTGTTCCGTCAGGCGTGGGGTAGTCGTTCCCATACACATTCAAAATAGGGCGCTGCTGCACCGCCACTTGCGCAATATACGGCATTAGGTTGTTGGGCGGGCCCTGCGGATCTTCTCCTATCAAGCCACTCGGGTGAGCGCCCACTGGGTTGAAGTAGCGCAGCACTGCCATCTTCCAGCTCGAGTCTGCTGCTTGCAGCGCATACAGCATGTCTTCAATCACCAGCTTCGTATGGCCATAAGGGTTCGTGTGACTGCGCGGGAAAATTTCGGTAATCGGCACCTTGGCTGGATCCCCATAAACCGTTGCACTGCTGGAAAAGACCAGTGTGCGGCAGCCTGTTTTTTCCATGGCTTGCAACAAACGGGTCATACCAACCACATTGTTGTCGTAATACCTAAGCGGCAACGCGACACTCTCACCAACTGCTTTGGAGCCGGCAAAATGGATTACTGCCTGAATTTTGTGGCGTTGAATAACGGCTTCCACAAAAGGCAAGTCTGCAACGTTACCGAGTTCACAAACTACCGGCTTATGCGAGATGAGCTCCAGCCGCTCCAGCACCGTTGGACTGCTGTTTGAAAAGTCGTCCAAAATTACCGGTTTAAGCCCGTACACGATCAAAGCCAAGTAGGTATGGCTACCAATGTATCCGGCACCACCCGTCAGGAGAACATTCATACTGTTTTTCCTTTTGCTCATTGATCTGTATTGAACTTTTGATTCAAAAGGCAACACTTTTAATCATTATTATATATCTAATTAGTATTATTATGGCCGTGTAGTGGCCCAGTAAATTTCTGCTTAGGTGTTATCTTTGAAGCGAACACAAACGAGGACGAATATGCAAGATGAGCTCCAACACTGGACGGCCAAGAAATCGAAGCATCCCTTGCTCACCGATTTGCTCGTCAAGTGCGATTGGGCAAGAACAGTGAAGGTATGGCTATTTTTGGCTTTAACCAGCCCTGGACTCAGCGGGGGAGGGGGGCTTCAACGCAGGACGTCCTCAACTGCCCACGCAGCTTGATGGTTTCACTTGTGTACTGCAAGCACGCCTTCAATGTGAGCGACGAAGACGTAATTCAGCGCTGGGGCGAGACACTCACTTGGCAGTACTTTTCTGGCAATCAATACGTTGTGTACGGCTGGCCTTGCGATCCAACTTTTTTGGGCAAGTTTCGCAAACTGATGGCGCTCATCATTGAATTGGCGGTCACCTGAAAGCTGTTTGCCAAGAAAAAATTCAACCGCCTCATTGTTAACTCCACCGTTCAAGACTAGGCCATAGTCCGCCCCAGCACAGCAAGCTTTGGGAAACGGCTCGCGTCAAACTGGTCGGCGCTGCCAACGCATAAAGCATCGAACTCAAGCCAACCTAAGCCAAAGAAGGCAAACCACTGGGCGACAAGGCTGGGCATTGTGCCCATGCCTGCCAATTCAAGGTCACGCGTTAAGTGATCAAAGGCCAAATCACAGTGGTGGGACGCTTGCACTGGGAAGTCACGAGCAAGATGGGCACTGTGAGCCATGCCATGCCGTGCAGGAAGTCTTGGGCCACAGCGTTGGCATACCAATCGTCTGATCAGGCAAACGCGTAACCATAAGAGCAAAGACAAACAACTCAAGTTGAATGACGGTCACACGCTCAACGAACAATTGGAGCAAGCAGCCATCTTGATGCAGGCAGAGGGCATGAAACTCGAAACTGCCTACGTCGAGACTTCATTGAGAACGTTAAAGCAGACCACTAGATGAACCTGTGCCACCTTAGAGGATCAGTTGGAGACACTATCTATGCTGTGCTGTGCTGTGCGGACTTTAAAAATCACTTGACTATTGCGCATGATCGTCAAGAAATGCATTGGCTTTTTTGGGGCAGCCGCAATCCACCAGTTTGGTTCTATCAACAGGGCTTTGGCCTGACGGTGAATTTTTCAGGGCCGACCCATTAGAGTGGCTATGATCTTAGTAAGATCAAAAATTCTTTGCTAAAGAACATTCCTTTGAAATCAAAAATTTGCTTAGCGAGTAAATTTACAACACATCTTTCAGCATGAGAGACACCTCCCCAGTTGATCACGCCGAGGGCAGGGCCCAGGTTCTACCGAATTTTCAAGCAGATAGTGGTGCCGACCTTTACGCCGCACTTCATGCGCAATTTGGCTGGAAAGTGGAGCGCCACTTCAACATGGCCCAGGCCTGCTGTGGCCGCTGGGCCTCTGCCCGCGATGCCCCGCGCCGTGTGGCCTTGCGTGAGCACCGGCCCGGTCAGCCTCCACGTTCATACACCTTTGCGCAATTGCAACAAGGCGCTAACCGCCTGAGCCAGGTGCTCAAGGGCTTGGGTGTGCAGCCCGGCGACCGGGTGGCAATGGTCATGCCGCAGCGCTTTGAAACCGCTGTAGCTTACATTGCGGTGCTGCAAATGGGCGCGGTGGCCATGCCGCTGTCTATGCTCTTCGGGCCCGAGGCTTTGTCGTTTCGCATCCAAGATAGCGATACCCGAGTGGTGATTTGTGAGGCCGCGGCGCTGTCCGCCGTTGCCGCGGCTCGGGCCGATTGCCCCGGCCTGCAAACCGTGATCGGTGTTGGCCTGAATGATCTTGATGGCCCTGAGGATGCACCCGCCGCGGTCACAAGCTCTTGGGATGTGGATTGGGTTCAGGCTTTGGCCGCGGCCCTGCCTCGCTTCAAACCCCAGCGCACCCTTGCCGATGACCCTGCGGTGTTGATCTACACCAGCGGCACCACCGGCAACCCCAAGGGCGCTTTGATCCCGCATCGAGCACTGATTGGCAATCTGACTGGCTTTATTTGCAGCCAAAACTGGTTTGGATTTGACCCCTTTGATGCCCGCAAAACCTCGAAAGCGGTGTTCTGGTCGCCCGCCGACTGGGCCTGGACGGGCGGTCTAATGGACGCATTGCTCCCCAGCCTGTACTTTGGCCGCACCATCGTGGCTTTCCAAGGTCGCTTTGGGCCCGAGGTAGCTTTTGAGATATTGGCAGAGCACCAAGTGACCCACACCTTTTTGTTCCCCACCGCGCTCAAAGCCATGATGAAAGCGGTGCCACATCCGCGTGCACATTACCGTTTGCACCTGCAAGCCCTCATGAGCGCCGGTGAGGCGGTTGGCGACGCGGTGTTTGCTTATTGCCAGCAGGAGCTGGACGTGACGGTGAATGAGATGTTTGGCCAGACCGAAATCAATTACGTGGTGGGCAACTGCGCCCGCCTGTGGCCGGCCCGAGCCAACAGCATGGGCCGGGGCTACCCGGGCCACAGAGTGGCTGTGATTGATGAAGTCGGCCACGAATGCCCACCAGGAACACCGGGCGAAGTAGCAGTCAATCGTTTGGATGTCCACGGCCATCCCGACCCCGTGTTTTTCTTGGGCTACTGGCGTAACGAGAACGCCACCCAGGCGAAGTACACCGGCGACTGGTGCCGTACCGGGGACATGGCCGTGGCCGATGCCGATGGTTATCTTTGGTATCAAGGTCGCACCGACGACATGTTCAAAGCTGCTGGTTACCGTATCGGCCCGGGCGAAATTGAAAATTGCCTGCTCAAACACCTGGCCGTGGCCAATGCAGCGGTGGTGCCCAAGCCCGACCGTGAGCGGGGTGCTTTGGTCAAAGCCTATGTGGTGCTGTCGCCAGACTATCAAGCCAAGCGCAGCCAGGCCGAGAACCTGGCTGCCTTTGACTCTGCTTTGCACAAAGCTTTGCAACAGCATGTCAAAGGCCTGCTTGCGCCTTACGAGTACCCCAAAGAGATTGAGTTCATTGACGCCTTGCCTATGACAACCACCGGCAAGGTGCAACGGCGCATCTTGCGTTTGCAAGAAGAAGCCCGGGCTGTGCTGCAGACTTAAGGTCACCGCGCTAAACTCCGTGTCGCGGTCGCACGGCGCCCTTAATTTTCCCCCTTGTTCAGACGCTATTCAGCAGGAACCCATTCATGAAGACCCTTCAACTCCCTCATACCGATCTGCACGTCACCCCCATTTGCCTGGGCACCATGACCTTTGGCGAACAAGTGAGCGAAGCCGACTCGCATGCCATCTTGGACCGCTCCTTGGCTGCTGGTGTGAACTTCATTGACACTGCCGAGATGTACGCGGTCCCGGCCAAAGCCGAGACCTGTGGCTCTACAGAAACCATTATTGGCAACTGGTTTGCCAAGCACCCCGGTGCACGTGAAAAGCTGGTGCTGGCCACCAAAGTGGCTGGCCCATCGCGGGGCATGCCTTGGGTGCGCGAGAGCAAAGGTATGACGGCGCAAGACATTACCCAGTCTTGCGACGCCAGCTTGCGCCGACTGCAAACCGATGTGATCGACCTGTACCAAATCCACTGGCCTGAACGCCATGTGCCCGCGTTTGGCACGGTCTACTACGACCCAGCCAAAGAAACCTCGGCCACGCCGATCCACGAGCAGCTTGAAGCTTTGAGCAAGCTGGTGAAAGCGGGCAAGGTGCGTTACATCGGCTTGTCCAACGAAACACCTTACGGTGTGCACGAATTTGTGCGCCTGGCCGAGCAGCACGGCTTGCCGCGCGTGGCCACTGTGCAAAACCCTTACTGCCTGGTCAACCGTACCTGGGAAAACGGCATGGACGAAAGCTGTCACCGACTAGGCGTGTCTTTGCTGGCGTACTCGCCGCTTGGCTTTGGCTTGCTGACTGGTAAATTCGATGCCTCTGGCACTACAGGCCCTGATGCGCCTGCAGGCACGCGTTTGGCTACGTACGAATCGGTGCGCAAACAACGCTGGGGCCGCCCAGAAGCCTTGGTGGCTGCACGCCGCTACAACCAATTAGCCCGCGACAATGGGATGAACCCCACCCAAATGGCACTGGCTTTTTGTTACACCAAATGGCAAGTGGCCAGCACCATCATTGGAGTGACCTCGCTGGCGCAACTGGATGAAGATCTGAACGCCTGGGGCACCACCTTGAGCCCTGAAGTGCTGGCGCACATCGACGCCATCCGTTGGGACATGCGCGACCCAGCTCTGTAATTGCTGCACAGGTGAAAAAAGACCGTGTCAGCGAAACGCCCGCCACCGCCTTTCTACGCGCGCAGGGCGTGGCGTTCACCGAGCACCCCTACGCATATTTGGAACACGGCGGCGCGCTGCACAGCGCCAGCGAATTGAGACTGGACCCTTACAGCGTGGTCAAAACTTTGATCATGCAAGATCAAGACGCCAAGCCCTTGGTGGTGCTGATGCATGGCAATCGCAAAGTTTCCACCAAAAACTTGGCCCGTCAAATCGGAGCAAAGTCAGTGGAGCCTTGCGCGCCAGAGGTGGCCAACCGGCACAGCGGTTACTTGGTCGGCGGCACCTCCCCCTTTGCCACGCGTCGCAGCATGCCGGTGTACATCGAAGAGACCATTTTGGCTTTGCCACGCATTGTCATCAACGGCGGGCGGCGCGGTTATTTGGTGGGTATAGAGCCGCAAATTTGCTTGCAATTGCTGGGCGCGCAAGTCGTGCAGTGCGCGCTGGCAGAATAGGCCTATAGGCGCAGTGTTTTCACTGACCGCCCTTGAGTACCTATTTGGAGATTGGCTTTGGATAATTCTTTGTTAGAAACGCTTGGCGTCACCCTTGCTTCTTACTTGCTCGGCTCGTTGAGCTTTGCCGTGATTATTAGCCGGGTGATGGGGCTGAGCGATCCGCGCTCGTATGGCAGCAACAACCCCGGAGCCACCAATGTGCTTCGCTCGGGCAACAAAAAGGCCGCCATTTTGACCTTGGTTTTTGACGCCGCCAAAGGCTGGTTGCCGGTGTTTGCCGTCCAGCACTGGGGTCCGGAATACGGCTTGGGTGCAGGCACCGCCGCGCTGGCGGCGATTGGTGCGTTCATCGGCCATTTGTACCCGGTGTTCTTTCGCTTTCAAGGTGGCAAAGGCGTAGCCACAGCCGCTGGTGTGTTGTTTGGAGTGAATGCTTTGCTGGGTTTGGCAGTGGCTTTGACCTGGTTGATCGTCGCCTGGTTTTCTCGTTATTCTTCATTCGCTGCATTGGCCGCAGCAGTCTTTGCACCGGCCTATTACGCCTTTGGTGGCGATGTGGCCTGGCCCTACGCCGAGCCCTTGCTCGGCGCCTTGATCGTCATGAGCCTGCTCTTAGTCTGGCGCCACATTGAGAACATCAACCGCCTAGTCGCTGGCACCGAGTCCAAACTCGGCGCCAAGAAAAAATAATCCTCAGCCTAAGGTCAGCACCACTGGTGCGTGGTCGCTGGGGCGCTCATTCTTTCGTGGCAATTTGTCTATCACGCAGGCTTTGGCCTGGGCTTTAAGAGCGCCGCTGATCAGCACATGGTCAATGCGCAGGCCGCGGTTGCGTCGAAAGGCAAATTCACGATAGTCCCACCAGCTGAAGCTTTTCTCGGTTTGCTCAAACAGCCTGAAGCTGTCGGTCAAGCCAAGGCCAATCAGGTCGTTCAAATGCGCGCGCTCTTCCTGTGTGCAGTGGATCGTGTCTTTTAATGCCACTGGGTCCCAGACGTCCAGATCGTCAAAGGTGATGTTGAAGTCACCTGTTAGCACCAGTTTGGGGTGCGCTGTCATCTCGGTTTTGACCCACTCGCGCAGCGCCGTGAGCCAGCGCATTTTGTAGGCAAACTTGTCGCTATCAGGGGCTTGGCCGTTGGGAAAGTAGGCGCCAATCACGCGAACGATGCCGCCTTGTCCGTCCGGGAAGCTGGCCGCAATCACGCGCGACATGTCGTCCTCAAAACCTGGAATGTTCTTCACTACCTCGGTGCCGGGGCTGCGTGAAATCAGGGCCACACCGTTATAGGTTTTTTGGCCAAACCACTGCGCCTGGTAACCGGCCTCGGAAAACGCCACATGTGGAAATTTGTCGTCAGTCATCTTCAGCTCTTGCAGCGCCAGGACATCCACGGCGCCGCTCTCAGAGACCGCCTGCGCAGCCAGCCAATCCAACACTTGCGGCAGCCGCACCGACAGAGAGTTCACATTCCAGGTCGCGATTTTCATACGTGCAGCAATGCCAATGCGCCAATGCCCAAGCCCAAGGCGCCCATGCCGTACATGCCCCATTCCAGCCATTTTCTCCGAGTCATCAAAGCAATGGCGGCCATGGCAATGGCCACTTGCAGCGCGGTGGTGGCCTGCGCCCAGCGGTGGTGCTGGTGCATCTGCTCGTCCGATTGGTGATCCCATTCTTTGGATTCAGCTTCTAGTTTTTCAGCCTCGACTTTGATCTCGGCCTTTTCTGTTTTATAGCGTTTGATGGCCTCGTCGTAAAAGTCTTTCCTACTGCCAGGTGCGAGTTCCAAGGCCAGCTCGCTCAGGTTTTGCTTACTGCTTTTAGCCTGGTAAAAATTCCACTGGTTGGAAGCTTCGGTTTTCTTGATGGCGGCATTGTTTTTGTACAAACCGGCGCTGGCTTGCGTTGCCCCGCCCATGTACGAGAAAATCGCACCCACGGTGGCAATTACTGCCGTGAACATGGCGATGCTGTTGGTGTGGCTGGCCCCGTGCGCTGCGCCGTCATGGCCTTGCTGGGCGTGTTCCATTTCGTGATCGTGCGGGCCGTGCACGTGAAATCCATCTTCAGACATACTCAGTCTCCTGTTTTTAAATGTTGGTATGTCACAAAGCTGAAGGCCAGGCCTTGTGCACTGGTGTGTGCCTCGCGCGCCACCTCTTGCCAATCGGCATTGAAGCTCGGTGCAAAAGCATCGCCTGCAAAATCCTGGTCAATCTCTGTGACCACAGCGGTGCTGGCCCAGGGCATGGCCTGGGCATAAATTTCGGCGCCACCAATCACCCAGGCATCGCTGTCGGTCGGACACAAAGTCATGGCTTCGGTGATTGAGCTGGCGCGCAAAGCGCCCTCGGCTTGCCAGTTAGCTTGGCGCGTCACCACCACATTCAATCGGCCGGGCAGGGGACGGAACTTGGGCGGCAAGGAGTCCCAGGTTTTGCGGCCCATGATGACGGGGCTGCCCAGGGTGGCGCGTTTGAAATGCATCAAGTCTTCGGGTAGGTGCCAAGGCAGTTGGTTGTTCACGCCAATCACGCCGTTGCGCGCGCGCGCAAAAATCAAATGTAAAGCCATGGCTTAAACCGCCACTGGCGCTTTGATGGCGGGGTGACATTCATAGCCCAGCACCTCAAAGTCTTCAAATGCGTAATTCAAAATCGAATCGGGTTTGCGCAGGATGTTTAAGGTGGGGTAGGCCATGGGCGCGCGGCTCAATTGCAGTTCTACCTGCTCGTGGTGGTTGCTGTAAATGTGGCAATCTCCACCGGTCCAAATGAAGTCGCCCACGTCCATGTCGCACTGCTGCGCCACCATGTGGGTGAGTAGGGCGTAGCTGGCAATGTTGAACGGCACGCCCAAAAAGATGTCGGCGCTGCGCTGGTACAGCTGGCAGCTGAGCTTGGGTTTGTCACCTGTTTTTTGCGGTGGTGCCACATAGAACTGAAAAAACGCATGACAGGGCATAAGCGCCATTTGGTCCAGCTCAGCCACGTTCCAAGCGCTGACAATGATGCGGCGCGAATTTGGATTGGTTTTGAGCGTGTCCATGACCTGTTGGATCTGGTCAATGTGCCCTCCGCCCGGCGTGGGCCAGCTGCGCCATTGCACCCCATAGACCGGACCAAGAGAGCCATCCTCACGGGCCCATTCATCCCAGATGGTACAACCGCGTTCTTGCAGCCACTTGACGTTGCTGTCGCCACGTAAAAACCACAGCAGCTCGACAATGATGGCGCGCAAGAACACCTTTTTGGTTGTTACAAGAGGAAAGCCTTCATTCAAGTCAAATCGCATTTGATGACCAAACACGCTGCGCGTGCCGGTGCCGGTGCGGTCGCCTTTTTGCACGCCCGTCGTGTAGACGTGGCGCATGAAGTCTTCATATTGGCTGCGGACAGGGCGGGGCAGGGTGGTGCTGGTCATGGAAGTTAAGTTTAATTCAGTCGTGGTTATGCCAATTTGCGTTTTCTTTGGGCGCACCTGGTTCAACGGCGAGCGTCTCAGCTCAATACGCGTCCCGGATTCATCAGGTTCTTAGGGTCCAGCGCTTTTTTGACGGCGCGCATCATGGCCAGGGCCGTGGGGTCTTTGTAAAGCGGCAGTTTGCCTACCTTGAGTTCACCCACGCCATGTTCGGCGCTGATGGAGCCGTCAAATTTGGCGACCTGGTCGAAAACCAGGGTGTTGACCTTGTCTTCAAAGTCTTGCAAAAAGGCTTTACCGTCGGCGCCTTCTGGCGATTGCACGTTGTAATGCAGGTTACCGTCGCCTAAGTGGCCAAAGTTGACCATGCGCACACCTGGTACTTCCTGTGCCAATAGGGCGTCGGTCTCGGCCACAAAAGCGGGGATGCGTGAGACCGGAATACTGATGTCGTGCTTGATGTTCAGGCCTTCTTCAGCCTGCGCCAGGGTGATGCTTTCGCGGATGTGCCACAGGCCTTTGGCTTGGCTCAGGTTTTCCGCCACCACGGCGTCGGACGCGTAACCGGCTTCCAGCGCGGCTTCCAGTAGAGCTTCAAACTGGCCACGGGCGTGGCCTTCGCTTTCGCTGTCGGAGTTTTCCAGTAGCACGCACCATGGGGTTTCTTTCCAAAGCGGCACGCGCAGCTGGGGGTAATGTTTGTCGACCAGGCCGAGCGCAAACTGGCCCATGACCTCAAAGCCGGTAAGGCCCGGGCCCAGGCGTTGGTGCACCAGGCCCAGCAAGTCCACAGCGGCTTGCATGCTGGGCACGGCTGCCCAGGCGGTGAGTTGCGCGGCGGGCTGCGGGAACAGCTTCATGGTGGCCGCGGTGATGATGCCCAGCGTGCCTTCGCTGCCAATCATCAGGTTGCGCAGGTCGTAGCCGGTGTTGTCTTTGCGCAGTCCTGAGAGGCCATGCCAAATCTCGCCTTGGGCGGTGACCACTTCGAGCCCAAGGCACAGGTCGCGCGTGTTGCCGTAGCGCACCACCTGCGTGCCGCCCGCGTTGGTCCCCAGATTGCCGCCAATGGTGCAGCTGCCTTCAGAGCCCAAGCTCAATGGGAATAAAAATCCAGCGGCTTCAGCGGCGGCTTGCAGGTTTTGCAGCACGCATCCGGCTTCCACCGTGATGGTCAGGTTGGCCGGGTCAACGCCACGCACCGTGTGTATGCGGCCCAGGCTGAGCAAGATTTGCGTGCCGGTGTCGTCAGGCACGCCGCCCACGACCAGCCCCGTGTTGCCGCCTTGCGGCACGATGGCAGTGCCTGCCGCGGCACAGGCTTTGACCACATCAGCCACTTCTTGTGTGTTTCCGGGGCGCACGACGGCCAGTGCACGCCCGCGAATGCGTTTGCGCCAATCGAGTTCCCAGGCGCTCAGGTCGGTGCCCGGGTCATCGTGGGTCAGCACATGGGAGTCGCCGCAAATCAGGCGTAATGTGCTCAGCAAAGTGCTCATGCGACCTCCTGCAAGGGGCCACGGGCTTTGGCGTCTTTCAGTCGCAAGCGCACATGCAGGGCGCAGGCCACAAATAAGGTCACGCACAGCAGCACCTGTGTGCCGGCCAGCAGGTTGGACGGCCATTTGTCGCCCCAGGCACGCACCACGCCCTCGGTAAAGTAAACCCAGATCAGTAAACTCACCCAGCGGTAGGTGTACATACGGTTCTTGAGCAAGCCGGCCAATGGCAAGCACAGTGGCAGCACCTTGATGGCCCACCAAGTGCCACCCGGGCGCAGCGGCGCCAGCCACAGCTCCCAAGCCAAGCCCAAGACAATCAGGCCCAGCAAGCTGCCTACCGCCAAGATTCGCGTGAAAACCACATGCGCAGCAATCTTCGCGACGGGAGGAGGAGAAAAGTCGACAGGTTTTTGAGAAATCGTATTCATGGCAGTGGCATCATACAGAGCATGAATCGAATTGAACGTTTAAGCCAGAGTCTGGCCCAGTTGTGGGAATACGCTTTGCACTTTGAGTGGCGTCAAATGGGCCTTTTGTTGCGTGAGCGTTTTCGCGAAGCGCGTTTAGGGATGACCGCCAGCTCGCTCACTTTTACAACTGTGTTGGCTTTAGTCCCCTTGTTTACCTTGGGGCTGGCCATTTTCACTGCGTTTCCGGTATTTGCCAAGGTGCAAGATCAGCTTCAACAGTGGCTGGTACAAAGCCTGGTGCCTGAGAGCATTGCCCGCCAGGTGTTGGGCTCCCTTACGCAGTTCTCTCGCAAAGCCAGTCGGCTGGGCGCGATGGGCTTTGTGGCTGTGCTGGTCACCTCGGTGGCCTTGATGGTTACGATTGAGCGCACCTTGGGGCAAATTTGGCGCGTTTCCAGTCAACGCGCCTTGCCCCAAAAGGTCTTGCTGTATTGGGCCGCGTTGACGTTGGGCCCGTTGATGTTGGGGGCCAGCTTGGCCATCACCTCCTATGTGGTCACGGCCAGTGAAGGCGTTGGCGTGTTGCCCGGCGACTTGCGCTTGGTGTTGGACGCGGTGGAGTTTGGCTTGCTCACCGTGTGTGCCAGTGGGGTTTATTTTTATGTGCCCAACACGCGTGTGCAGTGGCCGCACGCTTTGGCCGGCGGCGTGGTGGCGGCGGTGGGAATTGAGTTGGGCAAAAAGGTACTGACGGTTTATTTGGCGCAGATGCCCACTTATTCGGCCATTTACGGCGCGTTTGCTGCGGTGCCAATTTTGCTGGTGTGGATCTATATGGCCTGGGTCATTGTGCTGGTAGGCGCTGTGGTAGCGGCCAGCTTGCCTGAGTTGGGACGGCATGCGCTGCGTCGGCGCAGCGGCTCGGGCTGGTCTTTCAGGCTGGCGTTGGAAACCTTGAGTGCGCTGGACGCCATGCACCACAAGCCGCCGCACGGTTTGAGCTTGAACGAATTGGCCGAAGCTTTGCGCATTGAGTTACGCCACGCGCATCGGGTGGTGAAGGTGCTGCGCGAACTGCGCTGGATTGGCCAGCTGCGAGCGATCGAGGGCGACAGCGAAGCGCGCTATGTGCTATTGGCCGATTTGCAGGTAACGCCCTTGGAGCCGCTAGCCGATGCCTTATTAGTGTCGCAAATGGACAGCACCTATAACGTGTGGCGCCACATGGGCATTGCCCAGTTGTCTGTGGCCGACGTCCTGCCCAAGCCCTACTGAACGACCGAATGCGTTACAGCCCCGTTGAGAACGGTGCGTTCAAAAAGCCCCTGAAGCGGGCACGACCGCCGCGCAGCGGGGGTTGTGTGAGTTGGTAATTGGGAAAGCGCTGCAAAAATCGACCAATGGCCACACGTCCTTCCAATCGCGCTAGGCTCAAACCGGCGCATTGGTGAATGCCAAAACCAAACGCCAAATGTTTGCCTCCGCTGCGCCGAAGGTTCAGTTGGTCGGGATGTTCGAACTGCACCGGATCGCGGTTGGCCGCGCCAATACACAACGTCACCAGTGCGCCTGCGGATAAGTGCACACCGCCCAGCTGAGTGGCGTGCACTGCGCGGCGGTTGCCCAGTTGGTTGGATGACTCAAAGCGCAAAAACTCGTCCACTGCCACATTCAACACCGTGTCGCGGGCCACATCGTCCGAAGCTTGGGCGATGTCGCTCAGCAGTTGAGCGCGCTCGTCTGGGTACTCTTGCAGGCAGATCAGGGCATTGCCGATCAGGTTGGTGGTGGTCTCGTGCCCAGCGTTCAGCAGAAACTGGCAGTTTTGCAGCAACTCGATTTCGCTGAGTTGCTCGCCATTTTCTTCACCCTGGATGAGTCGCGTCAGCACATCGCGCTCTGCATCGCCCGGGTGCAGGCGGCGCTCTGACACCAGACCTTGCAAGTAATCGTAAAACTCGCGCACGCTGGCGTGGCCAAGGGCTTCTTGCTCTGCGCTTAGGCTGGGCTCCAGTGCGCCCAAAATCGCTAGTGACCACCCACGCAAAGGGCCCCGCTCGGCATGCGGCACACCCAGTAAATTGCCAATGATTTCCACCGGAATGGCGCTGGCAAAGTCTTCGATCAAATCGCCGCCGCCCTGGGTTTGCATGTGGTCCAGCAAATCGTCAACCAGCTCAATCAGCCCGGGGGTCAGGTCGTCAATGGCCCGGCGCGTGAGCGCGCCCATGATCAGCTTGCGCACCCGGGTGTGCAGTGGCGGGTCATTGAACACCAGGCTGTTGGTATGGTGCTCAAACAACGGCGCATTGCGTCCGGGCAGGGCGTAGGGTGGGGCGTTGTAGGGGGCTTTGTTGTACTTGGGTCCAAACTCCACTTGCTTGTCGGAGCTGAAGGTTTGTGCATCGCGGTACACGGCCACCAAATCGGCATGGCGTGTCAGCAGGTAAGAGCCGTCAGGCATGCGCTTGATCGGTTCTTGCGCGCGCAGCGCGGCGTACACCGGGTAGGGGTTCGCCAAAAAATCAGCGGGCAAGGCGCGCAAGTCCAACGTGCTGGCCAGAGTTTGTGCGCGTTCAACGCTCAAGGGTGGTGTGATCTGTGAAGCCCAGTCGCAGGGCGCGTGGCTCGTCATCGGAGTTTTCATGTTTTTAAAAAGTCGACCATCCCGTGCAGCACGGCCTCAGGCGCTTCGGTCATCAAAGAGTGACCTGCTTTAAGTTTCACCACCTTGGCGTGCGCCGCGTTGGCAATCAAACTTTGAGCGGCCCTGGGAGGTGTCATTTGGTCTTGTAGCCCCAATATAAACAAGGTCGGGCATTTAACCTGCGCCATGGCTGTCTCGCCACCTGTGTAGCTGTCGCAGGCTTTGAAGCCGATGTAAAAAACATTGGCTTGCGTGTTGCTGGCCAGCACGCGGCGCATCAGCGCTTTGGAGCCACCAGGCACCCAAGTGCCGGGGCCCAAGGCCGAGGGGGGCGGGGCCATCATCGAATGCGAAAAGGTGTTGACCATGTCGATGGCTTTCATGGGCGCGTTCACCGCACCGTCCAGCAGGGCGGCAGACACCCGCATCGGGAACGCCGTGCCGACCATCACCAAATGGCTGACGCGTTCGGGCGCTTGCGCCGCCGCTTGCAGCGCAATCAAAGAGCCAAAGCTGTGGCCGATCAGCGCGGCTTTGGCGATGCCCATGGCGTCGAGTAAAGCGATGACGGTCGCTGCGGCTTGCTCCACGCTTTCGGGCGGCGGGCCTTCGCTTTTGCAGTGGCCTGGCAGGTCAATGGCCAGCACGTTCCAGCCGTGGTGCGCCAGGTAGCGCGTTTGCAAAATCCAGACGCTGTGATCGTTCAGTACGCCGTGAATGAACACGGCCGTGGGTTGCGCGGGGTTAAAGGGCTTGCCGCCGGTGTAGGCGTAGATGTCGTGGCCTTGAACTGAAATTTTCATACTCAGGCCCCTGCTTTCTCAGCCGCTTTCAGGGCTTTTTTCAGGTCGTCAATCAGGTCGTCCGGGTCTTCCAAGCCGATGGACAAGCGGATGGTGCCAGGGCCAATGCCTGAGCCCTCGAGCGCCTCGTCGGTCATTCGGAAGTGCGTGGTGCTGGCGGGGTGGATCACCAGACTGCGGCAGTCGCCCACATTGGCCAAGTGGCTAAATACCTGCAAAGCTTCAATGAACTTTTGTCCCTGAGCGCGCGAGCCTTGAATGTCAAAGCTGAAGACCGAGCCCGCACCGCGCGGCAAGAGCTTTTGCGCCAAAGCGTGTGAAGGGTGGCTCTCCAGCATGGGGTGGCCAACGCGGCTAACCAATGGGTGAGCAGCCAAAAATTGCACCACTTTTTCGGTGTTGCTCATGTGCCGCGCCATGCGCAGCGGCAGGGTTTCAATGCCTTGCAAAATCAGCCAAGCGGTGTGCGGGCTCATGCAGGCACCAAAATCGCGCAGACCTTCGCGCCGCGCGCGCAGTAAAAACGCGCCCACCGTGCTTTCTTCGCTGAAGACCATGTTGTGAAAGCCAGCGTAAGCCTGGGTTAGGCCGGCGAATTTGCCTGAGCGCTCCCAGTCAAAACTGCCGCCGTCGACCACCACGCCGCCCACCACCGTGCCATGGCCCGACAAAAATTTGGTTGCTGAGTGATAGACCAAGTCGGCGCCATGGTCGAGGGGCTTCATCAACCAGGGCGAGGTGAGGGTAGAGTCCACCAAGAGCGGCACCTTATTTGCGTGGGCGATAGCGCTGATGTTGGGAATATCGAGCACATCCAGGCCGGGGTTGCCCACGGTTTCGCCAAAAAAGAGTTTGGTGTTGGGGCGTACCGCCGCGCGCCAGGCGTCCAAGTCACCGGGGGGCACAAAGGTGGTTTCAATCCCAAAGCGGCTCAGCGTGTAGTGCAGCAAATTGTGCGAGCCGCCATACAGCGCGGTGGAGGCGACGATGTGCGAGCCCGAGTCCATCAACGTGCAAATGGCCAGGTGAAGCGCAGCCTGGCCGCTGGCGGTAGCAATCGCGCCAATGCCGCCTTCTAGGGCCGCCACGCGTTGCTCCAGCACCGCATTGGTGGGGTTGCTGATGCGGCTGTATACATGGCCGGCGCGCTCCAGATTGAACAACGAAGCTGCTTGCTCGGTCGACTCAAACACGAACGAGGTGGTTAAGTGGATCGGCACGGCCCGCGCGCCTGTGCTCGGGTCGGGGGCGGCACCGGCGTGCAGGGCCAGGGTGTCAAAACCGGGGTCGGCGTAACCAGGCATGGGTCGTCTCCTGAAAAATCGGGGGGAAGGAGTCAAGGCGGTCGTTGCAAACCATTTGCAAAGCGCCCGCATTGAAAGTTTACAGATTCATTGTGGGCCAAAAACTAGGGTTTGCCTGGCGCGCAAACGACATTTCAGCCCTCCCAATGCATGCTTTATGGGCTATATTGTTTGTCAGTCAACTGCCGTTGGCTTTTGCATTCCAATCCAGTACCTGGGAGACCGCCATGAAAGTCAGTGACATCCTTCGCGTCAAGGGCACCACCCTGTATACCGTCACCCCGTCGCAGCCCCTGTCAGAGGCGGTGGACATCATGTCGAGCAAAGACATCGGCTCCTTGGTGGTGATGGAGCACGGCGATCTGGTCGGCATGCTGACCTTTCGCGAAGTGATCTTGGCGATTGTCAAAAATGGCGGGGAGATCGGCGGCAGCACTGTGCGCGCCGCCATGGACGACCATCCGATGACTTGCACCAGCGAGACCGATATGGACGAGGTGCGCCGCATGATGTTGGACCGACACGCCCGCTACATGCCTGTGATGGACAAGCGTATGCTGATGGGCGTGATCAGCCTGTACGACGTGGCCAAAGCTGTAGTCGACAGCCAAAACTTTGAGAACCAGATGCTCAAGGCCTATATCCGCGATTGGCCGAGTGAAGAGCACACCGAGCAAAAAGCCTGAGAGATCGGAGGCTCGGGTGAGACTCCGCATTTTTTACAAATCAAAATCCCAAATTTGATGCAGCTCCAGTTGCAACAGTGCCAAGCTTTCCAGCATCTCCAACTGCAGGCGTGAGGCGGCAAACTGTTGCTCTTGCGCGGTGCGGGCAATCATCAGCATTTCAAACAAACTGTGTTCGCCCAAAGCGTAGGCTTTGCGCGATTTGTCGGCTGCGCGGCTTTGCGTGTCGGCTGCAGACTGCAACTGCGCAGCGGCGGCGCGCTTGCTGTGAAAGCCGGTCCACCATTGATCGAACTCGGCGCCGAGTTGCTGCTGCAAGCGCCGCACCTTGTCGGCTGCGGCCTGTGCGTCGGCCAGGGTGGCTTGCGCTGTATCGCGGCGCACAGAGCCCGACAGCGGCATCGAAAAGCTCAAGCCCGTGACCTGCTCAGCGCCACTTCGGTCGCGCGCGCTGTAAACACCGACCGTGGGGTCCGGCAGGCGGTCGAGCCGGGCGCGCTCCGCCCAAAGCTGCAGGCGATCGGCTTCAATGCTCAGCATTTTGAGTTCGTGGTTCTGCTCTAAAAACCCTTGCTTCAAAGCCGCTTGCGGTTCAGCAAAATCACCCAGGTCTTGCGCATGAATGACCAGCTGATGGCTGGACAGCGGCAGACCTGGGTAGCGGCCTGTCAAAAGTGCGGCCGCGTTGGCCAGCTCCGCCTGGGCCAATTGCTGCGCGGCCTGGGCGCGTTGCACTTCGGCTTGCGACAGCTCCAAGTCCATGCGGGCAATCTCGCCTTGCTTAAATCGCGCTTGTGCCAGCTGGTGAATCTGCGTGGCCGAGCTCAATTGCTGCTGCGCATGGCGCTGGGCCAAGGCGGCGTGGGCATGGACAAACCACAGCTTCATCAACTCGCGGCTGGCCTCGTGCATGGCGTCGTTGAACGCCACCTCAGCCAGGGCCACGGTTTTGTCAGACAGCTGGCCGTCCACCGCCGACTTGCCCCACAGTCGCACCGGGCGCTCCAAGCTGATGGTGTGCTCATTCAAGCGCTCCTGGCTGGCCGGCACCCGGCGTTGCTGCAGGTTGGCACGCAGGGTGAATTCGGCCGTGCCGCTGCGCAAGGTGTTTGCGCGCAGGTTCAAGGCCTCTTTTTGTGCACGCGCACTCTTGATGCCGGGGCTGGCCAAGAGCGCATCTTTGACCACGGCTTCTGCGGGTAAATAGGCCTGGGCGTTGGGAGCTGCCTGCGCGGAGGGTGCCGCCAATGCGATGGGGGCGGCTGGTGCGTTCAATGCCGGCAAACTGAGCAGACCCGCAAGGCACAAGCGGGCCGTCAGTCGCCGCCACAGAAGAGTCCGCATAAATGGCATTGGGCGAGCCGAAACTGTGTGTGCTTTCATGACTTTTCTTCTGTGAAGGCTGCGCCAAAGCGCTCGAAAATTTTCGGCAGCAACAGCAAGGTGAGCAAGGTGGAGCTGAACAAACCGCCGGTGACCACGATGGCCAAGGGGCGCTGAATCTCCGAGCCCGGTCCGGTGGCAAACAGCAAAGGGATCATGCCCAAGGCGGTTATAACCGCCGTCATCAGCACTGGGCGCAAACGCCTTTCGGTGCCCAGTCGAACCACGGTGGCCATGGCTTCGCCGTCTTGCAGCCGTTCGTTAAAGTGGGTCACCATCACCACGCCGTTGAGCACCGCAATGCCCAAGAGCGCAATAAAGCCCACCGAGGCGGGCACCGACAGATACTCGCCCGACAAGGCCAGCGCCACCACCCCGCCGACCAAAGCGAACGGGATGTTGACAAAGATGATGCCGGCTTGGCTGGCCGAGCCGAAGGTGAGCATCAAGATCACAAAAATCAAGATCAGCGCAGCCGGAATCACCAGGCCCAAGCGCGCCGCGGCCCGTTGTTGGTTTTCAAACTGCCCACCCCAAACCACCTTGATCTCGCGAGGCAAATTCAGCGCGGTCACAGCTTTTTGTGCGTCCTGCACAAAGCCGGTCAGGTCGCGTCCATTCACCGAAGCCTGGATGCTGGTGAAGCGCGCACTTTGCTCGTGGTCGATGCGGATCGGCCCGTCCACCAGTTGGATGTTCGCCAGTGCACTGGCGCTCCAGGCCCCGCCATAGGGCGCCGACAGGGTCAGGTTCTTGAAGGCCTCGGGACTGTTGCGGAGGGCCTCGTTACCCTTGAGGGTGAGCGGGGTGCGGATGCCGTCTTGCAGCACCACGCCCAGGCTTTCGCCTTCGACCTGGGTTTTCAGGTTTTGCTGCAAGGCCTCGATGCTGAAACCCGCTTGGCCTGCGGCATGGCGGTTGATCGCCACGCTCAGGTACTGCAAGCCCTCGGCCTTGGGGGCAATGACTTCGGCTGCGCCTTCGATGCTACGCACGGCTTGGGCAATTCTTTGCGCCGCCGCGTTGATGCCGGCCAGGTCGGTGCCAAACACCTTGATCGCCACATCGCCGCGCGTGCCGGTCAGCATTTCAGAAACACGCATTTCAATTGGCTGCGTGAAGCCATAGACCAGACCAGGAAAGCCTTCCAAGATGTCGCGCAACTGGGCAATGATGTCTTCCTTGCTGCCGCGCCATTCGCTCTTGGGTTTGAGTACCAAAAAGGTATCGGTCTCGTTCAGCCCCATCGGGTCCAGACCCAACTCGTCCGAGCCCGCACGCGCGACGATGGATAGCACTTCGGGCACGTCTTTCAAAATCGCCTGCTGCACCCGGGTGTCAATTTCCATGGCGGTCTCCAGCGAAATCGAGGGCAGTTTTTGCAACTGCACCAGCACGTCGCCTTCGTCCAGTGTGGGCATGAAGGTCTTGCCCACCTGGGTGTACAACCCGGCCGCCAGCACCAGCGACAAGACCGATACGCCATACAGCCAGCGCGGTTGGCGCCAAACGCGGTCGCGCAGTGCGACATAGCCGTGATGGATTTTTTGCATCAACACTGGCTCGTGTGCCCCTGTTTCTTGCAGCACTAGGGAGGCCAGCGCGGGCACCACGGTAAAGGCGATCAGCAGCGACGACGCCAGCGCCATGATGATGGTGATGGCCACCGGCGCGAACAGCTTGCCCTCCAGCCCTTGAAGGCTCAGCAAAGGCAAAAACACCACACCAATGATCAGCACGCCCGCCACCACGGGCTTGACCACCTGGCGCACGGCGGCGAGCAGGATTTCGATTTTTGACAAACCCTGGCCATGTGGGTGTTTTTCTTGTGTGGTGGCAAATGCGGTTTCAATGTTTTCTACTACCACCACCGAGGCGTCCACCAGCATGCCCAGCGCAATGGCCAAGCCGCCCAAGCTCATCAAATTGGCGGTGATGCCAAAGGCGCGCATGAGCAAAAACGTGGCCAAGAGCGACAAGGGCAGGGACACCGCCACTACCAGCGCGGCGCGTACGCCGCCCAAAAACACATACAAGATCACGCAGACCAAGACCGAGGCTTCGATCAAGGCTTTGATCACCGTGTCGGCGGCGCGGGTGACCAGTTCGCCCCGGTTGTAAAAAGTTTTCACGGTCATGCCAGTCGGCAAGCGGCTTTGTACCTCTTGCAGTTTCAGTCCCACCGCTTCAACCAAGTCCCGTGCGTTCACGCCGCGCATGCCCAGCACCAAGCCTTCTACCGCTTCGCCTTGTCCATCTTTGGTGACCGCGCCGTAGCGCGTCAGCGCGCCGTGGCGCACCACGGCCACATCGTCGAGTAAGATTTTTTCAGCTCCTTTGGCGGTGGGCAAGCGAATGGCGCGCAGATCGTCCAGCGTTTTCACCGCACCTTCGACGCGCACCACCAGCGCTTCTTCGCCAGCCGTCAAGCGGCCCGCACCGTCGTTGCTGTTGTTGCTGAGCAGCGCTTGGCGCAGATCGTTCAGCGCTACGCCCATGGCCGCCATGCGGGCGGTGTTGGGAATCACTTCAAAGGTTTGCACCTCGCCGCCCAGCGAATTAACCTCGGCCACGCCGGGAATGGTGCGCAGCTCCGGTCGGATCACCCAATCCAGCACACGGCGTTTTTCGGCCAGGCTAAAGCCCTCGCCTTCGAGCGTGAACATGTAGATCTCTGACAGTGGGGTGGTGATGGGCGCCAAGCCGCCGGCAACGCCTGCGGGCAAGTCGCGCAGCACACCGGCCAGCCGCTCGGTGACCTGCTGGCGCGCCCAGTACAGGTCCACGCCTTCGTCAAAGTCGATGGTGATGTCGGCAATGCCGTATTTGGAGATGGAGCGCACCACCCGTTTATTGGGGATGCTCAAGAGCTCTTGCTCGATGGGCTTGACCACCCGCTGCTCAACCTCTTCGGGGGTCATGCCCGGAATTTTCAAAATGACTTTGGCCTGCGTCGGCGAGATGTCGGGAAAGGCATCGATGGGCAGGTTCAGCCAAGCGTGCATGCCAGCCAGCATCAGAGCTACAGCAAAGCCCAGCGTGAGATTGCGATAGCGCAGCCCCAAGCGAATCAATTGTTCAAACATCACTCGTCCTTTTGCAACAGGGCGCGCAGCGAGGCGATGCCGGTGATAGCCACTTTGGGCGTGGCGGGCAGTGCAGCTTCGACGACAGAGACATCGTCATTGGAAGAAAGAATGCGCACCCGTTGTGCCATAAAGCCTGTGGCGTTGACCACAAACACCATCGGCTGGCCTTGCCATTGGCTCAGCGCGCGAGAGGGCACCGTCCAGACCGGGCCTGTGGCCTTGCCGTTTGAATCGGTTGCGTCCAGGCCTGGTTGCAATTGGATCGACACGGAATCCCCGATCTGTAAGCTGCCGCGCTGCGTGACTTTGGCGCGGGCTTTGGCCGATTGGCCTGCGTCCAGCGCCCGGCTCACACCGGTGATTTGCGCTTGCGCGTTGCGGGCAGGGATGCTCACCGCGTCGCCCACCTTCAAGCGCGCGGCCTTGTCGCCTGAGAGTTGAATGTCCAGTTGCAGCTCGCGCGTGTCGGCCAGCTTGAACAGCACCGTGCCCGCTTCAACGCGTTGACCGACCGAGGTAAATGCATCCACCACCACGCCACTGATGGGCGACTGCAGCACGCCGGTTGCGTAGCCGCTGCCATAACTGTTGCCTGCGCTGCTTCCGCTGCCTGGGCCGTCAAAGCGCAAACCCGAGGCGTTCAGCTCGGCTGCGCGCGACTGCACGGCGGCTTTGGCGGTTTCGTTTTTGTTGCGGCTCAGCTGCAAGCGCACGGCAGGGATGATGCCTTCGTCAAACAAGGCCTGGTCGCGCTGCACAGCGGCGTGGCTGTTTTGCGCTTCCAAAGTGGCCTCCCGCCATTGGCGCCGGGCGTCGCCCACCATGGGGCTGGTGAACTGACCCAAGGCCGTGCCGATGCGCACCGTGTCGCCCAAGCCCACCAACACGTTGGAGAGCTGGCCGGCATAGGGCGCGGTGATCGTGATGTCTTTGCCGGGCGGCGTGGTCACCGTCGCGCTTGCCAGCAACTGGCCAACCTGGGCGGGCAGGACCTGCGCAATGCGAATGCCCAAGGTGGCTTGTTGTTTGGCGTCCAAGGCCAAGGCTCGGTTCGGCGCGACCGTTTGGGCGCTGGCGATGAAGCTCAAGCTGAAAGCGAAAACGCCTGCAGCCAGTGCGGCGCAGCAGGTTGCAGAGAAAAGTACTTTGTGATGTGAGGCCATGGCCAACTCCTTCGAACCCTGAAATAAGCTGCTTGACTTTGGTGCAACGCAGCCACGGTGACCTTGATGCAGGCCACATGAGCGATCAAAGGGGCGTGGGTGGCGCGTGCGCAGGCGGTGGAAATCCGGCTTGAAAAATGCTAGAAATCGCTGGCGGTGCTGCGAGGGCCCAAGGCCATGCGCAGGGCAAGCGATGCAGGATGCTTTGAATCAAAAAACTCAGCAGCAATACTGGTGTCACATCGGGTGCGACGCTGTCAGCCTCAAAGCGCGGCAACGAAGTGACCACGCCCACGGCGGGAGATTCTTGTTCGGTGGGAATTGACAGCAACGGGCTGTCTAAGGCTAAGTCCGGTGTCTGCGCAATCGCCACCACTTGCAAACCGTTGATGTGAAAGCCCGTCGCGAGTGACGCACCGTAATGCGCATGGAGAAAAGGCCCGAGCGCCAGCAAACCCATCAACAGGCTGGTCAGCCAAAGGCTCAAACGGCGAAAGGGGGTGGGTGAAATCACTTTGAAATTATAGAGGAGCAGGGCAAGGTTTTTGTGACAGCGTTGCGTTGGACAGCGTACCGACAGAATCGCTGCAATCCGGCGAAGCTAGACCGATCCACTTTTTAGGAATCCCCCTCCTTCCCGCGCAAGCGGTGGCCGTAGGCCAAGGTGGGGGAGGATGTCAACGGTCTGCACGCATTCGCTGCGTTGTTTCATCACTATGTGGTTCGGGACAATACGCTGCAGAGAATGCTGCCAGATCATGATTGAATCCGCACCCTATGAATTGGAAGTTATATCATGAACCTCTATGACTTTGCCGATGATCCCGAAGATTCTCTGCACACGCCTGCTGAGCGATCCGCCGCCGGCACACGCAGCACCTGGGTCAGTGTGGGAGTGAACCTGATCCTCACCATCACACAGGTCCTGCTGGGCACGTTGGCCAAGTCGCAGGGCCTGGTGGCAGACGGCATCCACTCGCTGTCGGATCTGGTCGCTGATTTTGTGGTGCTGTTTGCCGGTCATCACGCCAAGAAGGACGTTGACGAAGACCATCCCTATGGGCATCAGCGCTTTGAGACTGCTGCATCGCTGGTTCTTGGCGTACTGCTGCTCGCTGTGGGTGTGGGCATGCTGTGGTCGGCTTTCCGAAAGCTCGAAGAACCCGCTTTGGTGCAGCAGGTCCATGTGCTTGCACTGTGGGTGTCTGGCGGCGCGCTGATCGCTAAGGAACTGCTGTTTCGCTACATGCTTTCGATAGCCAAGCGGGTAAAGTCAAATATGCTGGTGGCCAACGCATGGCACGCCAGGTCGGATGCGGCCTCTTCACTGGTGGTGGGCATTGGCATCATCGGTAACCTGGCTGGCTTTCCAATTCTGGATCCGATCGCCGCACTCATTGTTGGCTTTATGGTCACCAAGATGGGATGGGGCTTTGCTTGGGATGCTTTGCACGACCTGATGGATCGGTCGGTGGACGAGAAAGAGGTTGCCGCCATTAGACAGACGCTGGCGGACACACCCGGTGTGAAAAACGTGCACGATCTCCGAACTCGCAAGATGGGGGACATGATCGTGGTGGACGTGCACATCGAGGTTGATGCTCAGATCAGCGTGGAGGTGGGGCACAACATCGCCGTGCAAGCTCGCCAGCGAGTGCTCATGCGGCATCGTGTGTTGAACTTGATGACGCATGTAGACCCTTGGCAACGAACTGATGCGGACCACGCCTAAAGAGGCTTGCATGACCGCCAGAGATCAGGCGCATTCGCGAATGCTCACATCGCTCGGTGCAATGTGGGCCAACGAACTGACAGGCGAGTTCAAGAAAGCGATCATGGGTATTCCGTCATTTCTATATGACAAATGCATTGAAAGAGGCCTCACATGAGTAAGCATTTTGGTTTTTCACGCTTGGCCTTTGCCCTGGCCGCATTCATACTGGTATCGGGCTGTAGCAAGTCGCCGCAAGAAACACCGACAACCCCGGCAGCTTCGAGTGCCGAGGGACAGGTTTTAGATATTGACGTGACCGAACACGTAAGGACGGCACTCCAGCAGAACGACATGCTCAAGGCTTTCAACATTCAAGTGGTAACGATCAAGGGCGATGTCCGTTTGATCGGGGCACTGGAGAATCAGGTACAGATCGAAGAAGCGATCAGGGTTGCACGTGGATCCTTGGGCGTACATGCCATTCACAATGAGCTCACAATCAAGAAGTGAGCAGGAACTTTGGCCAGGGCTGTCATTGCGGCTTTCTGCGTGAAGTGCAATAAGTTCGTGGGCCCTGACGGCCTCCCAAATAAGTTGAAAAATTATGCCAAGGCCGGCGTCACGCGGACGTCCGCTTTGGCCAGGTTGCGAAAAATTTTCCCCCGCCTGACCATGGGCCACCATTCGTACAAAAAAATCTGTAGCGGCCGCCACATGGCCACCCAGCCGCCAATGATTAAACTCTCTCTGAGTACGCGTAAGAAGGCATTGCCCGTAAATCCCGACATGATGTCCGCTCCTAGCAAGCACAGCATCAAGAAGGTCAAGCCGATCAACAAGCTGGTGCGTCCCTCCTGCAGCAGGAGCTGAATCTGTCGCTTGGTGATGTCAGCCTTGTAGTCAAAGAAATTGTGGATGGCCTCAACCACCGTGGCGCTCGGATCAGTCTTTGGCATTTGCTCGATATGCACAAGAATGCTGAATTGGGCACTGTGCGAAAATCCCATAGCCCAAGTTTCTAAATATTCTTGGGCATCGCGATCCAAATCGCAGTGGTGAAACGGCGTCGGGTCCATGGAGTTAAAGAGTTCGGACAACTGGGTAACGCGCAACTCAATTTGGTGAACCGCTGTAAGGTGCTTCTTCATAGGCTATCCCGTTTCGGTGCTGCATGCGCAGCCAAATTACAAGTCATTTGGTTGTCATCATCAAGAGCAGACTGAGCAGAATTTTGTTGGCGTTAACAGCGAAACCGGAAACTGCAGCACCATCAGCATACTGGCCTAGCAATCAGTCGTCATCCCGACCCTTTTCTCCAGTCTCGCCATCCGCGCTGCGGTGGCAACGCACACAGTTGTCCAGATCGCGGATGCCCTCATCACGGTGCTCGCGCAAAATGTTAGCCACCGTGTGCTCATGGCAGCCGTAGCAGGTGTAGCGGCTGTAGTCGTTGTTCACATGGCAGGTCACGCAGGCCGCGTTATGGTCCTTGTCCAGCACGAATGACTTTTGATGGTCAAAGCTGGCAGGCTTCCAGGCTTTTTGGGCATGGCACTGGCTGCAATTGCCGGTGATCTTGGTATGCAGTTTGTCGGTCGGCGCCCTGTGGCAGCTTTGGCATTGTGTGCGTACATCGATGCGCAATAACTCATGCGAAAACAACTTACGACTTTTTTGTAGCAGCTTGGGCCCGGCATGGTCCGTGTGGCAAGCCATGCAGTTTTGCTCAAGCAGGTCCTGGTGAAAAGAAACCTTCATCGTCTTGCGCACAAGGTGTGTACCTTTGGTGCTGCGCAATCCGATATCCGGCAACGCATGGCAGTTGATGCAACGTGCGGCGGATGCGCCACGCAGGGGTGCATGGCAGGCAAAGCAATCCGTGGCGATGTCGGCATGGGCCGTGACGACTTGACCAGGGCTCACCATGAGATGCGGAAATAGAAAGACCAGCGCGACCAGCAGTGCCAAGTTCAGGCTGACCACAATCCAGACCCAGGGTTTTGTCATTTCCAGCCCCAGAAAAGAAAAACCGCAATGATGTGCGCCATCGCCAAAACGGCAAAAGCCAGCGTGATCGGGAAGTGCACGGCGCGCCACTGTTTGACCATGTCAAAGGTCAGCGTGTCCAGGTGAATACGTTCTTCAAATTCTGCTTCAGTCACGCCCTCGCGCAGCATGGACTGTCGCGATTCCAGCATGCGTTTGCGGGCGCGACCCAATAAGAACTTACCCGCCAGGCCGCTGCCGATATTGATCAGCATGGCCCACACCGCCAGCCAGCCCAGGATGGAATTGAAGTGGATGCCGGCATGCACCAAGATCAGCAGTGAGCCCAGCCAAGCCAGGTACTCATGCCACCGCAGCAGGGCAACAACATTGCCTTTGGAAATGATCTTGCGCTTGCGCAGCGAGTAGCGGAAAGAGAACAGGATCAGCAGCGTGCCCAAGATGCCCAAGTAGCGTCCGACCCATACCAGGTTGAAGAAGTGCAGCAGACCATCGAACAAAAGTGCGGTCAAGGCAAGTGCTGCAAATGACAGCGTAAAGGGAATGACCTCCCGCGTGATGAGCTTGGGTTGCATCGCAGTTAGGCGTCCAGCGCCAGCGCTTCCAGTGGCTTGCCCAAGCACAGCAGGCATTGCCCGGGTGCCAGGTCGAAGTCGGGCGATCTGTCATAGCCCACCGTGCCATAGACCAGGGTGCTCACGCAACTGCCGCAACTGCCGCTACGGCAGCCAGACTCTACCTGTATGCCATGCGCCTCGGCAAAGTCGAGCAGATTGGATTGTTGTCCACTCCAACTCAGCGTGCGGCCGCTGCGCTGAAAGTGCACGGAAATTGGCGCGGATGCAGCCTTGCCTTGCGCCTCCGTAACCTCAGTCGGCAGGCTTACCGTGGCCGGCCCGAAGGCCTCGAAGTGGATGTCGGCGTTGGCCACGCCCCATGCTGCAAGGTCGGGCACCAGCCGCTCCATCATGGCCGTCGGGCCGCAAATATAAAACTGGTGCGCGACATGGCGCAAGGTTTTTTTGAGCAGGACCAAGTCCACATAACCTGAGTGCTGATAATCCGGGCCTTGCCTGTCTTCCGGCAAGGGCTTGCTGTAGACCGTATGCAATCGAAGCTGGGGTTGCTTGACAGCCATCTCCTTCAGCACTGCCTTGAAGGCATGCTCGGCGCTGTTGCGCACGCCGTAGTAGAGATGCACCACCCGCTGCGGCTGGTGTTGCGCGCTCCAACGCAGCATGCACATCATGGGTGTGATGCCAATGCCACCGGCAATCAGCACCACTGGCGTGTCGGTATCGGCATTGAGGTAAAAGCGGCCAGAGGGTGCCCCAATCTGCAGGGTGCTGCCGGTATGCACATGGTCATGAAAATAACTGGATGCAGCCCCCGCTGGAAGTCCCACAGGCTCGGCTGGCGCCATCGCCCGTTTGATGGTGACCCGGTACTGGTCGGGCGTGGGACTGTCGGAGAGCGAATAGCAGCGAATCAGCTTGCGCGCCGCAGCGCCCTTAGTCGCTAACAGCAGACTGAAGGTCAAAAATTGGCCAGGCTTGTAGGCTGGCAGTGGCAAGCCATCCACAGGCTCCAGATAAAAAGAGCATTGGGTTTGCGCAGCATCTTCATAGGCGCGGCGCGCAACTCGAAAGGCACGAAAACCATTCCAGGCCAGATTGGGTCGCTCGTTTTGCTGCGTCTTATCTAGCGCCACCAGCGTCGCTGGCCTGGAAGACTGTCGCGTCAAGCCATAGGCAACACCCAGCAAGATTTGCAAGCCCAGAAAAAGGCTGATGTAAAGGAGCAGTGTGGAAGCGGTCACGATTTCAGTCTAGACCGCAGGGAAATGCAATAGATTGACTTTGAACAACTAAAAGCTCATTGTTCTAATGATTTGTTTATCCATCTTGCGCGGAAAACCCCGTCCTTTAGGACGGGGATGTAGAGCGCGGACAGAGGAGCTGTCCCCTAGTGCGGCGTCTGCTGTTGTTCGATGTATTGGCGTATGAC
>CANGEG010000012.1 GCA_947452725.1 Comamonadaceae bacterium
CATGATGGACCGCGACAGCGGCCGCTCCAAAGGCTTCGGCTTTGTGGAAATGGGCACCAGCGAGCAAGCTGAAGCCGCTATTCAAGGCCTGAACGGCATGTCTGTCGGTGGTCGCTCGATCATCGTGAACATCTCACGCCCTAAAGAGCCAAGCACTGGCGGCGGTGGTTACCGCAACGATCGCGGCGCTTACTGAGCGTCACGAATCACAAAAAACCGGCTTGGCCGGTTTTTTTTCGTCTTCATTTTTTCTGCCGACTTGCAGATTGACCCCAACACTTTTGGCCGCTTGCGCCAGGCGCTTCGAATTGTTCCAGAACCTAACTTGAAAATAGCAGACAAGCCTTAGGTTACGGCGATGGCTAAATTGAGCATGCGCTTATTTTGTAATATCAGCTTGCTCCAAGACCTCATTGCAGGCGATGTTGATATGGGCTACGACATCCATAGGCTTTTGGCGCAGTCAGTGAAGACTAATCAAATCGCGTTGCCCCGAAGAAGTCCGCCTGGCTCATAAGAAAAGAATCGTGCAAGCCAGCACCGCTCAGCATTTAAAGTGTTTAGCGGCGCTTCTTACGCGCGGGCGTATTGACTGAATTAGCCTTTTTTAGCCCAGGCACTGCACCAGGCTTTGGCCGAGACTTGCTTGCCGGCAAACAAAGGGCAGGCGCCAGCGGCAGAACCTGCGGCGCCTTGGTAAAGGGCACAAGTGCTACATACCTGGCCTGCAGCATATTTGGCTTGCTTGGACTTGTCCACCTTGGTGGCATCGACCTTGTAACCAAGTGCGGCAGCTTGTGGATCGGTTTCAGCGACCATGCTTTGCGCTTGTGCGTTGGCAGCAAGCAAAGTGGCAGCAGAAGCCATGGCAGTGTGCATCATGAAGACGCGGCGGGTGGATGAAAATTTTGAAGTCATAGTATTTCCTCGGTTTAAAAAAAGTGAGTTCAGTGCGGATCAAAAAGCGCAGAAGTCGGGTCGAAGCAATCCCATAAGGCCGAAGGCACTTGCGGAGTGCGTTGACGTAAGTAGCGCCGAATCCAGGGGCCAGCCACCCAGGGCTGTGTAGAGCCGCTCCAAATTGAATCATTATGGATCGCTAAACCATTTGCATTTTTCTCCAGCAAGATAACTGCTGGCTCAAGCTCGGGGAATTCGACTTCAGCCAATAACCATGGATCGGAGAATAACAGTTGGCGCAACTTTAAATGCCGTGAGTCTGGCGGACTGTACTCACTGATGGCCTTTATCACAGCGATGGTGGAAGGATCGTCAGAGAGATCACTGGGGAGGCGTTGGACAATGGCGTCGCAATTGCGGCGGGCATGATTCAGGGCGGCGCTGACCTGGCCGCGCACATCCATTGCCGAACCGTCAACCCGCAGAAAATAACTGTCATCGTGGCGCTCAATATCCAAATGACTGGCAACGACGCCCAAGGTAGTCACCGCCAACACGCTAAGTGCAACGTACTTCTTCATCTCAGTTTTCGAAGGCAGACCATGGTCGCAGCAACCTGCATCAGGAATGCATATGCAATTGAAAGACCGAATTAGGCGCTTTGGGCAACCATGCCGGCACAAGGGGCTTGAATTTGAATCGGTTCAAACTATCAACGCGCCCCACGCCTTCTTGCAATGCCAAGGGAATGGCGCCAGCAAAGTCCGCCAATGTGTATTCTCGCAAAGTCGCCTCCACCACCTCTTGTAGGCCTTGCTCATACGTGGCCAAGGCCCAGTCGTTATCAGGCTGACTGGTTTCAGAATGAACTTCAAAGATTCGGGCGATGTCCCAGATCGATACTTGATCCGCTGCGCCTAAAATTTTGTACCCCCCACCCGGCCCCCGAAACGAGCACACGATGTCGTTGGCTTTGAGCTGTTTCAAGATAAGCTCCAAGTAAGACACCGACAAGCCCAGATGATTGGAAAGCTGGCCTGTTGAGCAACTGATCTGGTTTTGCAATCGTGCAATGCAAACACAGATATCGATCGCATTGAAAGTTTGTTTATTCAACATTCTCAATCCTTGGTGATGGCTATTTATAAAATTCACGCCTGACGAAGTCCGCCAAACTTAACAATTTGCACGGCGATGATCGGCAACCTTGTGGTCATCGAACTTCATTTCCGCATTTCTCAAAGCACGGTGCTTGGTCGTGCGCCCCCTTACCCGCATGCGCCACAACTTAAAAGACCCTGGGTTGAGCTCTGCCCGCATCAGCGCAATCACTTCAGACTCGGTCAAGCCCATGCGCTCCTGGATGGTCTCAAAAGTCGTACGGTCCTCCCAAGCCATTTGGATCACGGCGGAAATGTCACCAGCGCTTAGGCTGGCAAGTCGATCCGTTGTTGGATACTTGTGCATGTCTTCCTTCTCCTCCATGAGATGCGATTGCATTAGGCAAAAGCTCGAAACAGTGATCGAACGGGCTTGACTAGATTGCGAACTGTGTACCGCGCAAATTTGAATGTCACTTTCAGCGCAACTTCTAAAATTCTTTGATGAGTAGTATTTTGCATAATTTATCTACTCAAAATCTAAATTAAATCGATCAAAAGTAAATTTCAGCATAAAATCTACTCAACTTCTACTCAAAGCATTAGATTTGACCTCAACATCATTCTTCTCGTCGCCTCTTTATCGGATTGGCGCGGTGTCTAAAACCACCGGGATACCCGTGTCCACCTTGCGCATTTGGGAAACGCGTTACGGCGCCTTCAGTCCGGTCAAAACACCTGGCAAACAGCGGCTTTATGGCGAGCACGATATGTCCAAAGCGCTACTGCTAAAACAACTCTCGCAAGCCAACCACGCCATCAGTGCCATTGCCCCTTTGCCACTGGCCCAACTGAGGCAAATGTGCAGTCAGTCACACAAGGCGCAAAGCAAAGATGCGGAAATGGGACAAGCGGTATCACTCGCGGTGGTAGGTTTGAGCTTGGCCAATCGCATGGAGTCGCAAAAATTTGCGCTGAGCTTGATGCAAAACCACATTCATGTAAGCGATGTTTGGTTGGACTTGGCTACGGCCAGCAGCGCTGAGTTACTCAACCCTCCTCAGGTTCTACTCATTAGAGTTAACAGCCTGAACGCCCAGGTTCATGCGGCCATTCAGGCGCTGGCTCGAAAGCACCAGTTCCCGCAAACCATCGTCCTGTACCACTTTGCCACCGAGGCCGTGCTTCAAGCGATGAAGTTTTCCGGCTTGATCGTTAGGCGCGAGCCCATTTCAGATGCCGAGTTGGCTGAAGTATTGCAGTCGGTGCTGTTTGTAGACACTGTCCGCGCCCAAGAGTTTGGCACCAAGGGCTCGGTGATCTCCAGTCGCAAATACTCTGAGGCCACCTTGAGCCGCGTGGCTGGCATCTCGACCAATGTGCTGTGCGAATGCCCCAGGCATGTGGCCGAGCTGATTTCGCAACTCGCCAGCTTTGAGGAGTACAGCCAAGACTGTTTGAACAACAAGGCCGAAGACGCGCACCTGCACGCTTACCTCACCTCTATTTCAGGATCAGCCCGGGCCTTGTTTGAAAATGCACTTGAAAAAATTGCGGAGCTCGAAGGCATTGATTTGCGTGACGGCACGCCATGAACTACTTCAACAAGCTCATAGGCTTTCAACGTTCTCCTTCGGGCATGGAGTGGCATGTCTGGAGGAAACTGCCGCTGATCTTGCTTGTCGGCACAGCATTGCCTTTATTGTTCAGTGTCTGCGCTTACGCGCTGAATGCGCTTGAGGCCACGACCAACGCTCAACGCGCCGTGGCACAATTTTTTTACGTCATGCTCGGTATCGTCATTTTTCACTGGATGATGGTGCTGACCTTGGCGATAGGCTGTGCGATTGTGATAGTGATGAAAGGGCCGGCTTATGTGGCCGACGCCTACAACATGGAAGAGCCACAAAGTGACACAGAAAAAACCGTTCAAAGGTAACAAGCAAAGCTTGCCAAGCAAGCCTTGTAAAGCCTGTGGGCGTGAGATGACTTGGCGCAAAGCCTGGGCCAAAAATTGGGATCAGGTGCTTTACTGTTCTGTCGCGTGTCGCAAAAACAAAGCATTGAATTCCAAGCAACCATGAGTTATGAGCTTGTTTGGTTCAAGCGAGATTTGCGCTGGCAGGATCACGCAGCACTGACTGAGGCCGCTTCGCGTGGTCCGGTGCGTTGTATATATGTGATCGAACCCGAACTATGGCGGCAGCCTGACGCAGCGCTTCAACACTTTGAATTTGTTCGCGAATCCCTGCAAGCTGTGGACCGCGAGCTGCGACTTCACGGTGGCTGCATCGACATCCTGACCGGTGAGTTATCGGATGTACTAACTCAAATCTGGCAAAAAGCGCCCTTTCGTGGTTTGCACTCGCACCAGGAAACGGGCAATGGCTTCACCTATGCGCGCGATCTCAAAGTTGCAGCTTGGTGCAAAGCGCATCAAGTACCCTGGATTGAACAGGCCCAGTTTGGTGTCGTGCGCGGCTTGAAGAACCGCGACCTGTGGCATGCCGAATGGGAAAAGCACATGGCGGCACCTTTGCAAAATTTTAACGATTTACGGTTTTACAAGCCTCTTGCCACAGGCTCGTTTTCAATGCAAGCCCCAACGCATTTGACGCACAACCCGCCCTTGCGACAACGCGGAGGTCGGCATTTGGCGTTAGCCAATTTGCACAGCTTTTTGCACGCACGTAGTCTGGGCTACCGGGGCGGAATCTCTTCTCCACTCTCAGCGCCTGATGCCTGCTCCCGCTTATCCGCTTATCTCGCATTTGGTTGCATCAGCCTGCGTGAGGTCGTTCAGCGCACACGTGCACACAGTGCCCAACTGCCCCCACAAGCGAGTCGACACCGCGCAGGACTGACAGCATTCGTCAGCCGCCTGTATTGGCACTGTCACTTCATCCAAAAGCTGGAAAGCGAACCCGCCATCGAATGGCGCAATATGCACCGTGGCTACGATGGGCTGCGCGAACAAGACTTCAATGAAGCGCATTTTGAAGCGCTCAAGGCGGCCCGCACCGGTTGGCCTATGGTGGATGCCTGTGTCATCATGTTGCGCGAAACAGGTTGGTTGAACTTTCGCATGCGTGCGATGCTGGTCTCGGTGGCCGCTTACCCTTTGTGGTTGCACTGGCGTCCAGTGGGGGAATGGCTAGCCACGCAGTTTCTCGACTATGAACCAGGCATCCACTGGAGTCAGCTGCAAATGCAATCGGGCACTACGGGCATCAATACCACGCGGGTGTATAACCCCATCAAACAAGCGCAAGACCACGACCCCCACGGCACCTTCGTGCGGCGCTGGCTGCCTGCGATGCGGGGCGTTTCGGACAGTGGCTTGTTTCAGCCTTGGTTACTGGCTCAGCAATTGCATTTAAACGCTGGCGAACAATCAAGCACGAACATCACGCCACCCGTGGTGGAGTTAGCTCAGGCCACGCGCGAAGCCAAACAAAGGCTACACGCCAGACGACAAAACGCTGAAGTAAAAGCGGGCAAAAAATCAGTCATTGAAAAACACGCATCGAGAAAACCATTAGGTAAGCGCACAAATCCCGCTGCGAAAAATGTCCCCCCCAAGCAGCAGCTTGGCTTTGATTTTTAACTGAATACACAATGACCATCCACCTGCGACACCTGGTATTGATCTTAGGCGATCAGCTCGACGAAGAGGCGTCAGGACTGCGCGATTTCGACCCCAAAAGAGACGCAATTTGGATGGCCGAAGTAGATGAAGAGTCCACACATGTCACTTCGTCAAAACAGCGCACGACGGTATTCTTGAGTGCGATGCGTCACTTCGCGGCTCGTTTGAAGGCACGGGACTGGTCGGTGATTTATACCGCCCTGGACGCACAGAACAACTCAGGCACCTTGGCGGGCGAATTGGACATGGCCATCCTGAAGACTCAACCCGAGCAACTGGTGATGACCGCTCCAGGGGATTGGCGCGTTCTGCAAAGTTTGCGCGCGGTAGCGCGTAAACATGATTTGAATCTAGAGATTCGAGACGACACGCATTTTTTCAGCACGGTGCGCGAGTTCGCCGAGCATGCCCAAGGGCGCAAGCAACTGCGTTTAGAATATTTTTACCGAGAGATGCGTCACAAGACCGGCATCTTGATGGATGGCAAAAAACCCATTGGCGATCAATGGAACTTTGACGCAGACAATCGCGGCAGTTTTGGTAAACAAGGCCCAGGATTGATACCCCCGCCCAGCCGTTTTGCGCCCGACGCCATCACGCAAGAGGTTATTGCACTGGTGAACCAACGCCTTGCGAAGCACCCCGGCTCTGCGGCGAGCTTTGGCTGGCCTGTGACGCGCGAAGATGCTCTGATCGCGCTGGAAGAGTTCATCGCACACAGGTTGCCCAATTTTGGACTCTATCAAGATGCGATGTGGGAAGGCGAATTGTGGCTCTACCACTCTCATCTGTCTTGCGCCTTGAACTTAAAGTTGCTCAACCCGCGCGAAGTGGTGGCAGCAGCAGAGAACGCATTTCGCACAGGTCATGCGCCTTTGCAGGCGGTGGAAGGTTTTGTTCGCCAGCTATTAGGCTGGCGTGAATATGTACGCGGCATCTATTGGACCCAGATGCCTGACTATGCAGAGCGTAATGAACAAGATGCCCAAGCGCCTTTGCCCGCGTTTTACTGGACAGGTCAAACAGACATGGCCTGCCTGCGAGACGCCATCCAGCAAACCCTAGCTCACGGCTATGCACACCACATTCAACGCCTGATGGTGACCGGCCTTTATGCGCTCCTTTTGGGCGTCAAACCCCAAGAAGTGCACCATTGGTACTTGGGGGTATTTGTCGACGCCGTGGAATGGGTCGAACTACCCAACACCCTGGGTATGAGCCAGTTTGCCGACGGCGGCATGATGGCCAGCAAGCCGTATATTGCTAGCGGCAAATACATCGACCGCATGAGCAACCATTGCAAAGGCTGTCGATTCAACCCAGCCCTGTCTACCGGCGCATCGGCCTGCCCCTTCACTACCTTGTATTGGGACTACTTGCACCGTCACGCTGACATGCTGGCCAAAAATCCCCGCATGCTGATGCAGCTAAAAAACCTAAATCGACTGAGCGCCGAGCAACTTGCGGAGATTTCGGCGCAAGCGCAGGCGCATCGACTCCAACAATAAGTTAGGCGGTTGAGGTCGGCGGGAACTCAAATGAAGGCTCATAACCAGTCTACAAAAAACGATCTAGCAGTTTCCGTGATAGTTTGTCCATGGCCGCCAAGTCGCGGATCATGTACTGCACGCCGTGGGCGTCGTTAATAAGCAGCACGGTGCCGGTCAAACGACGAATATCTTCTTCGCCTTTGAGCATGAACTGCGTGATGCCGCGGTTGGTTTGCACCGTCCAGGTGCTTGGTGTGGCAAAGCTGCTGACAGCTTGCAGTTGCAAAATTTCAGGCAAAAATTCGCGCTCGTTCAGCGCTTGCAACACCAACGAGAGTAACGGCTCGACCAGTTGACGGAGATTGTCCAACCAAATAATTTCATGGCCTTCGCTGTCCAGAAGTGCCGCCCCGCCTTGCGCGTCGGAAACGGGAAAGGCCCGAACCGCAATCACCGGGCTGTGGCTGGTGCCATCGGGTAGGGTCAGAGTCCAGCGGCCAAAGGCATCAAGCTGCAAATCAAACGGGGTCATGCCATCACCTTGGGTTGTGTCACCTCGGTGCTGCTGTTGAGCACCGCCTCGGCCTCGGCCTGTCGTTGCTGGGCTTCGTAAAGCCGCCAATAGGCACCTTGCGCTGCAATGAGCACTTCATGCGTACCTTCTTCAACAACCACGCCCTTGTCCATGACGACCAGACGATCGGCCTTGCGTAGGGTCGAAAGCCGGTGGGCAATGGCAATTGTGGTGCGGCCACGCACCAGGTTGTCCAGCGCGCGCTGAATTTCTTTTTCAGTTTCAGTGTCTACGGCCGAAGTGGCTTCGTCCAAAATCAAAATACGCGGATTGATCAGTAAGGCACGGGCGATCGAAATACGTTGACGCTCGCCGCCAGAAAGGCCCTGGCCGCGCTCACCCACCAGCGAGTCATAACCTTGCGGCATGCGCAAAATAAACTCGTGTGCATGTGCGGCGCGTGCAGCCACCACGATGTCTTCGCGACTGGCGTCCGGTTGGCCGTAAGCAATGTTGTCGGCGATCGTGCCAAAGAACAAAAATGGCTCTTGAAGCACCAGGCCAATTTGGCGGCGATAGTCGCCAATGCGCAGTTGGCGGATGTCAATGCCATCCAGCTCAATGGCGCCTTCGCTCACATCGTAAAAGCGGCAAATCAAGTTGACAAGCGTGCTTTTTCCTGAACCGCTGTGGCCCACCAGTCCGATCATTTGCCCAGGTTCAATATCCAAATTAAGCTGGCGAATCACCGCCCGGTTGCCATAGCGAAATCCCGCATCGCGGATGGTGAGGCGCCCCAGCACCTGGGCAGGCAAGGCAACTGGCTGAAGCGGCTCGGGTACGCTAGAGACATGGTCCAAAATTTCAAAAATTCGCTTGGCCCCAGCCGCAGCTTTTTGAGTGTTGGAGACGATACGACTCATGGAATCGAGGCGGCTGTAAAAGCGCCCAATGTAAGCCAAAAATGCAGTTAACACACCGACTGTTATCTTGTCATCGGCCACCAACCAAATGCCATAGCCCCAGACCACCAAGAGTCCGATCTCGGTCATCAAAGTCACCGTGGGTGAGAAAAGCGACCAGACGCGATTCAAGCGGTCGTTGACATGCAAGTTGTGCTTGTTCGCTTCTTTAAAACGCTGGCCTTCACGTTCTTCTTGCGCAAAGGCTTTGACGACACGAATACCCGGAATGGTGTCGGTCAGCACATTGGTCACTTCGGCCCAAACGCGATCGATCTTTTCGAAACCTGTGCGCAATTTATCGCGCACCACATGGATCAACCAGGCGATAAAGGGCAAAGGCAACAAGGTAGCCATGGCCAAACTTGGATTGATGGTGAACAAAATCACTGCCGTCATCAGGATCATCAACACGTCAGTAGCAAAGTCCAGCAAATGCAAAGATAAAAACACATTGATACGGTCGGTCTCGGTGCCAATTCGCGCAATCAAGTCACCCGTTCGGCGCTCGCCAAAATACTCTAGCGAAAGTTTAAGCAAATGCTGGTAGGTGGTGGTGCGCAAGTCGGCGCCAATGCGCTCTGACACCAAGGCCAAGATATAGGTTTTGGCCCAGCCCAAGGCCCACGCCAGCAACGCAGCGGCAAACAAACCAAACAAATACAAGGACACCTGCCCCGGGTTGATATCTTTCCCGTTTTGATATGGAATTAGAAAGTCATCCATCAAAGGCATGGTCAGATAAGGCGGAACCAGCGTGGCGGCAGTAGCGGCCAAGGTCAGCAAAAAACCAGACAACAAGCGGCCTTGGTAAGGCTTGGCAAAACGCCATAACTTGAACAGGGTCCAAGTGGAAGGTGGCGTCAGGTCCTCACGCCCACAAGTGGGGCATTCGATCTCATCTTCGGCCATGGCGCTCTGACACACCGGGCAAACCGTACCAGTCAGCGCCGTTTGCAATGGGAGACCATCGCCAGACAACTGTGCCATTTGGCTTTCGAACTGCGCAACCCAACGTGCCGCGGCAGATTGCAAGCCCAAGGTGAAACGCCAAACAGCCAAACGACTGGTGGCCGTTGCCAATTCCAAGGCCCCTACGCCGGCATGGTCATTCAGTCTCAGCGTCATATCAATTTGAAGTGGCCAGCTTAAAAAATGATTTTTCTGATTAGAAAGTACTAGAACGCGGAGGTTTGTCAGAAAAATTGCGCTTTTAGCGAACTGAAGGTCTCCATCAAGGTCAACCTCCAGCCATGCTGATGCGTTCTCTTCAGGTTGGAGACGCGAAAGCAACTCGGCTTGCCAAACATCCGGTACCACCGGTCTGGGCAAAACTGAGGAAAGTGATGGAATCATGAAGGATGAACCGCTAGTAGCCCGACCCGCCTCTTGGCATGCCGAGACAAAAAACAACCATTGATGTGGCCAACGACTGCAACAACACTGCACATGACTCTTTCGAACCTTGAGCTGATTGCCAGCGCCCCCATTGGTCGGTCATTGTATCGCCGCCCCCTCAAGCCATGAGCGATAAAAACATCCAAATCCTGCGCATGACTTACTTGCGCGGCCCCAGCATCTGGACTTACCAACCTGTGATCGAGGCCTTGATCGACATTGGTGAGCTCGAAGACTTTCCATCCAACACGCTGCCCGGCTTCAACGACCGGCTCAAATCTTGGTTGCCGGAAATGATCGAACACCGTTGCACCCCCGGTGTTCGTGGAGGCTTTTTCCAGCGCTTGGACAACGGCACTTGGGCTGGCCACATCCTGGAACACGTAACTCTGGAGTTGCAAACCCGTGCCGGCATGCCCATGGGTTTTGGCAAAGCTCGCGAAGCCGGCCCTCGTGGCGTGTACAAAGTCATAGTGCGTACCGACCACGAAGAGGTGGGCAAATTTGCCCTGCTCGCCGCACGCGAACTGATTTTGGCGGCAATTCATAACACGGCTTTTGATGTTCCCGGCACCATCTCCCAGCTTACAGACATGGTGGACAGTTTGTGGATCGGCCCCAGCACAGCCAGCATTGTGAAGGCTTCGCTTGATCGCCGTATTCCTTTCATCCGCTTGAATGCGGGCAACTTGGTGCAATTGGGCTACGGCATCAATCAACGCCGGATCTGGACGGCAGAGACAGACAGCACGAGCGCGATTGCCGAAGGCATCTCCAAAGACAAAGACTTAACCAAAAAATTGCTCGCCATGTGCGGGGTGCCCGTTCCTGAAGGCCAGGTGGTCGCCAGCGCTGCTGCCGCCTGGGTCGCCGCCCAGGACTTGGGTCTGCCAGTTTGCGTCAAACCCAGCGACGGTAACCGCGCACGTGGCGTCTCACTAGAACTGCACAGCCAGACCGACATCGAAGCGGCATACGACATCGCCTTGAAACAAGGCAGCGAGGTGATCGTTGAACGCTTCATTCGCGGCGCCGAGCACCGATTGTTGGTGGTGGGTGACCGCGTGGTCGCTGCCAGCCGCGGAGAAACCGCCAGCGTAATTGGCGACGGAAAGCACACCGTTCGCGAGCTGGTGGCCCTACAAATCAACTCCGATCCACGTCGCGGCAGCGACGGCAATTTACCGCTCGAATCTGTGCGTCTGCGCGGAAACAGCCCCGAAGTGCTGGAGCTGGCGCGCCAAGGCCTGACCCCCGACTGCGTGCCCGACGCGACTCGCGAAGTACTGGTCAAGCGCACCGGCAATATGACCATGGACGTGACCGACAACGTGCACCCGGACGTGGCCGCGCAGGCGGCACTGGCTGCCCGCGTGGTTGGACTGGACATCGCGGGGGTCGATTTGGTTGCCCAAGATATCTCCAAACCCCTCAAAGCACAGGGCGGAGCGATCGTTGAAGTCAATGCGGGCCCAAGCTTACTGATGCACCTAAACCCGGCTTCGGGCAAGGCCCAGCAGGTCGGCGAAGCCATTGCTCAACATCTTTTCCCTAACAACGAAGCCGGACGAATTCCGGTGGTCGGCTTGATGGGTCACAGCGACACCACCGGCCCTGCCAAATTGATTGCCTGGTTGCTACACCTCAAAGGTCTGCAAACCGGTTTGGCTTGCGCCTGCGGATTGTTCTTGGGCAACCGCCGCTTGCAAAAAAAGAGCGCCATGGATTGGGACACAGCGCAGCGTCTTCTGATCAACCGTGCCGCTCAAGCAGCCGTGATTGAAAGCTCAGTGCGCCATTTGCTGACCGAAGGCCTGCCTTACGACCGATGTCAAGTCGGTCTGGTCACCAGCATGCCACCTGCCGAAGGCTTGCAAGACCTGTACATTCACAGTGACGACCAAATGCCCGGCTTTGTGCGCACCCAAATAGATGTGGTCTTGCCCACTGGGGCCGCCGTGCTGAATGCACAAGACGCGCAGGTGGTGGCGCTGGCCCAATACAGCGATGGCGAAGTGATTTACTACGCCCAAGACGAGCACAACCCCACGCTGCGAGCGCACCGCGCTGAAAATGGCAAAGTTGTGTTTGCACGTCAAGACCAGGTGATCTGGGCTCAAGGCACGCAAGAAACCGAGATCTTCAGTCTGGCGGCTTCTACCACGAGCAAAATGCTCAAAGCACACCATTTATCGCGCGACGATTTGCTGGCGGCAGCCAGTGCAGCTTGGGCTTTGGACATCTCCAAAGATTTGATTCGCGCCGGCGTCAAGAGTTTTGGACAAAGTCCAACTGCCCACTGAGTCTGCGACTCGCATAAAACAGGAACAACGGTTCATGGAAGTTTCAAGAATTCGTGCGCTTCGCGGCCCCAACTTGTGGAGTCGCCACACTGCGATGGAAGCCATCGTCACATGCAACACCCCGGACAGGGATATTGCACCTGGCAGCCCTTTCGAAAAACAACTGCGGCGGATATTCCCAGCGCTCGCCTTCATCGAAGGCGTGGGCCGTGGCCAGCAGTCCAGCATGGCTCATGCGCTGGAAAAAGTCACACTCGGTTTGCAGGCCCAGGCCGGCTGCCCCGTGACATTTAGCCGCACCACGGCCACGCAAGAGTCGGGCGTGTACCAAGTGGTAGTTCAGTACACCGAAGAAGCGGTCGGTTGCTTGGCACTGGAGTTGGCACAGCAGCTGTGCACCGCTGCCAAACAAGGCACCACGTTTGATTTGGCTGCAGCACTTGCTCAACTAAGAGATCTCGACGAGGATGTACGCTTAGGACCGTCGACCGGTTCCATCGTCGATGCCGCCGTGGCTAGGGGCATCCCTTTCCGTCGCTTGACAGACGGCAGCTTGGTCCAGTTCGGCTGGGGCTCCAAACAACGCCGTATACAGGCCGCTGAAATCGACAGCACCAGCGCCATTGCCGAGTCGATTGCCCAAGACAAAGACTTGACCAAGTCACTGCTCTTGGCCGCCGGCGTTCCCGTGCCAATTGGCCGCCCCGCCAAAGACCTCCAAACAGCCTGGGAAATTGCGGAAGAAATTGGCATGCCCGTGGTGGTCAAGCCGCAAGACGGCAACCAGGGCAAGGGTGTGACGGTCAACATCGTGGACCGTGAACACTTTGATTTGGCCTACGAAGCCGCAGCCCAATATGGCGAAGTCATGGTGGAAAAGTTTCTGCCGGGCCATGATTACCGCCTGCTGGTGGTGGGCAGCAAATTGGTGGCGGCAGCCCGCCGCGAACCCCCTTTGGTGGTCGGCGACGGATTGCACACGGTGCAAGAACTGGTCAACTTGGTTAACGCAGACCCTCGGCGCGGTGACGGCCATTCCACGTCACTAACCAAAATCAAATTTGATGCAATCGCGATCGCGCGACTGGAACAACAAGAACTGAAACCCGAATCGGTGCCCGAAAAAGGCCGCCGTGTGATTCTGCGCAACAACGCGAATCTGTCCACAGGCGGCACCGCCACCGACGTGACGGACGAAGTCCATCCCGAAGTGGCGGCCCGCGTTATCGCGGCAGCGCAAATGGTTGGCGTGGATATTTGTGGTGTGGACGTGGTTTCTGAATCGGTGCTGCGCCCTCTGGAGGAACAAAGCGGGGGCATTGTGGAAGTGAACGCTGCACCGGGTCTGCGCATGCACATCAGCCCGTCGTTTGGCAAAGGCCGAAACGTGGGCAAAGCGGTCATCGAAAGCATGTTCCATGCCGATAACGATGGCCGTATCCCCGTGATTGCGGTCACCGGCACCAACGGCAAAACCACCACTGTGCGTTTGACCTCGCACCTGCTTAAAGCACAGGGTCTGCGTGTGGGCATGACCAACACAGATGGCGTGTATGTGAACAACACCCAAATTGACGACGGCGACTGCAGCGGTCCTCGCAGTGCGCGCAATGTGCTAATGCACCCTGACGTCGATGCCGCTGTTTTTGAAACCGCACGCGGCGGCTTGCTGCGAGAAGGTCTGGCCTTTGACAAATGCCAAGTGGCTATCGTGACCAATCTGGGCTCCGGTGACCATTTGGGCCTGAACTACATCACCACGCTGGAGGACCTGATGGTCCTCAAACGGGTTATCGTGCTTAATGTCGCGGCCAATGGCATGGCAGTGCTCAACGCCACCGACCCTGCTGTCGTGGCCATGGCCAAACATTGCCAAGGTGGTGTGACCTTTTTTGCTCTGGACCCCCAGCACCCGGTGCTGGCAACGCACCGAGCCCAAGGCAAGCGGGTGGTATTTGCCGAGAATCAACACATCGTGGCGCAAGAGGGCAAAAAGGTTTTCCGCATCCCTCTGAAAAATGTGCCTTTGACGCGTCAAGGCCAAATTGGCTTTCAGACTGAAAACGTCATGGCCTCTGTGGCCGCGGCATGGGCCGTGAACGTGCCCTGGGAAATCATTGGCGAAGGCCTTGCCACCTTTATTAGCGATGTGCAGGGCGTGCCCGGTCGCTTTAATTTGTTTGAGTACCGCGACGCCACCGTGATTGCCGACTATGGCCACAACCCCGACGCCATTCAGGCCTTGGTGAATGCGGTCGAGAACATGCCGGCCACCAAACGCTCGGTGGTCATCAGCGGTGCGGGCGACCGCCGCGACCAAGACATCAGAGACCAGACCAAAATATTGGGTCAGGCATTCGACGATGTACTGCTCTACGAGGATGCTTGCCAACGCGGTCGTGAAGATGGCGAAGTGCTGTCCTTGCTGCGTGAGGGCTTAGAAGGCGCTGAGCGCACTACGCACATACAAGAAATCCGCGGTGAATTCAAAGCCATCGACACTGCCATGGACCGCCTCCAACCGGGTGAACTGTGCCTGATCCTGATCGATCAGGTGGAAGAGGCTTTGACCTACATTGGAAATAAAGTCAAAGCGGCGGGCTGAAGCGGGCCCAGGCCATCACGGCCAACCCGATGAGCACAAAAGCCGTTTGCCACACCAGCAACCGGCGTAAGGTGGAGGGTCGGCTCTCTACCTTGCGGTACAGCATATCGCCAGCCCACAGCGACAAAGCAAACGATACTGCCAGTCCCAGCAGATTGATCGATGGTGCTTGCCAACCAAAATGAAACCAAATGGCGCTGACGATCAGACTGACCGCGAAATGAGCTAAAAATATCGAATACGACTGCTGGGCCACATGGGCGACCACTTGCCGCAGATAACGCGATGCGGCACTCATTGCAGGCGAGGCAAGATCTGGCGCAGCTTGGGTGACCTGTGCAGCTTGCGGCCAGGCGGCCAGTAGCAAGGCCAATAGCCAGGCCAAGCCCATGCGAAGGCGCGGCTCCAGCCAAAAGGCAAACAAGCCGAGCACAAAAATAATACCCCAACCTTTGGCAGTGATTCGACTCAGCCGCACGCGGTAAGCCAACATGCCCAGGCCATAGGAGCCAAAGAAATACAGGCCTTCCACATCCATATTGACTTGGCGGTTCCACCACAACAGCGACAAGGCTGAAAGAATGAACCAGAGCAAAACCATCAGCCCGCGCAGTTTCCACTGCGGCTGCCAGCGCTGCAATTGGCCAGAAAACCACACAGTGCTCACGGCAATCGCAAACAACTGAAAGTCAATCGACACATACCAAATTCCGGCCGACAAAGCCTGCACGCCCAGCACATCTTGTAGCATGAGCATGTGCACCACCATGCTCCACAAGGTAGGCGCAGCAGACAGGGAAGAATGCGGAAACCAGGGCCTAACCAATGCGGTCACCAGCACCGTAAAAGTCAGCGCAGCCGTCAGCGGCGTAGCCAAACGCAAAAAACGTTTACCCAGCAAGCGGGGCAGCGAAAACACCCAAGGCAAGCTCTGCGCCGAGGCCGGCACGGCACGTAACAATTGCATCGCCGTCAAATACCCCCCAACCACCAAAAAAGCCTGCACCGCCAATCGGCCATGGTTGTAGAGGACCGCCAGCTGCGTTGGCGCCAACAGCAGCACCCGATCGAACATCGGGCTGTAGACAGACAGATGGTGCAGCACGATCACAAGGCAGCCCATGGCTTTGATGGCGTCCAGCAAAAACCAACGGCCCCCATCACTGGAGGCCGTTGCAGGAGACTGAGCCGGTATTGAATTCAATGAAGATGTCAACGCGGTATCAGCGCGTCATAGATATCAATTCACAAAGCCAGACGCTGGCGCGCAGCCGCATACTCGCTGCGCAATCGGGCCACAAGTTCAGCGGTGCTGACCACAGCACGGATTGCACCTATGCCCTGGCCACAACCCCAAATGTCTTTCCATGCTTTTTTCGCATCACCGCCAAAATTCATTTTAGACGGATCGGATTCAGGCAGATGCTCGGGATCCAGTCCGGCTGCGCGGATGGATGGTGCTAAGTAGTTTCCGTGCACACCGGTGAACAAATTGCTGTAAACGATGTCATCGGAGTTGCTATCGACAATCGCTTGCTTGTAGTCTTCGGCGGCGCGCGCTTCTTCAGTGGCAATGAAGGCCGAGCCAATGTAAGCAAAGTCAGCGCCCATAGCCTGAGCCGCCAAGATCGCATCGCCCGTCGCGATCGAACCCGATAAAGCGACAGGGCCGTCAAACCATTGGCGAATTTCTTGAATCAAAGCGAACGGACTTTTCACACCCGCATGGCCACCAGCGCCAGCAGCCACTGCGATAAGCCCATCAGCGCCTTTTTCTATTGCTTTGTGAGCGTGCTTGTTGTTGATGATGTCGTGCAGCACCACGCCGCCGTAGCTGTGCGCTGCGGCGTTGATCTCTTCGCGTGCGCCGAGTGAAGTGATGATGATCGGCACCTTGTACTTCACGCAAAGCGCCATGTCGTGCTCCAGTCGGTCATTGCTTTTGTGCACGATCTGGTTGATGGCAAAAGGCGCGGCCGGGTTATCGGGGTTGGCCTTGTTATAGGCCGAGAGGGCCTCGGTAATTTCAATCAACCACTCTTCCAGCTGGGCTGCGGGGCGGGCGTTGAGTGCGGGCATAGAGCCGACAATGCCCGCCTTGCACTGCTCGATCACCAACTTGGGGTTGCTGATAATGAAGAGCGGTGAAGCGATCGCGGGGAACGGCAAATGCGCGAGAACGGAAGGCAATTTAGACATGAGGTCTCCAAAACAGAAGGAACATTGTCAAAGAAAGATGCGCCCTTGGCCTGTCCGAGTGGCGACAAGCCAGCCTGGCTTTATGCTGAGCAGGAGCCGGGATTAAAAAGCCTCAAGCGCCAGAGCCGTCACACTGGTCGCACCGTCCACAATGCTGTCGCGCATGCCAGGCGCTTTACTCAACATGTGGTCAGCATAAAAGCGTGCAGTAGTGATCTTAGCCGCCATGAAGGAAGCATCCTGCGCTTGTGCCTCAGGTGTCAATGCCACCAGCAAGGATCTGCCCAACTGCCAGCCCGCCATTAGGTTGCCTGCAAGCATAAGGTAGGGCACGCTGCCAGCAAACACATCATTCGGGTGAGCTTTGGTGTTTCCTGCGACAAAGTCCACTACGTCGATAAAGGCTTCGCGCGCCGCCTTCAAACGCTTGGACACGACCAGTGCATCGGTATGGCCGGACGCGATCAGTTCAGCCTCCGTGTGCGCCACTTGGCCGGCCAAGGCTTTAGCGGTTTGACCACCATCGCGCGCCGTCTTACGGCCCACCAAGTCATTCGCCTGGATCGCGGTCGTACCTTCGTAGATTGTCAAAATTTTGGCGTCGCGATAATACTGAGCGGCACCAGTTTCTTCGATAAAGCCCATGCCGCCATGCACTTGCACGCCCAGGCTGGTAACTTCCAAACTCATCTCGGTGCTATAGCCTTTGACCAGCGGCACCATGAATTCATAGAAGGCTTGGTTTTGCTTGCGCACCTCGGCATCGGGGTGGTGGTGTGAAGCGTCATACGCTGCAGCTGCGGTCGAGGCCATGGCCCGACAGCCTTCTGTGTATGCACGCATGGTCATCAGCATGCGGCGCACATCGGGGTGGTGAATGATGGGACCAGCTGCAGGCAAGCTGCCGTCTACCGGGCGGCTTTGCACACGGTCGCGGGCGTATTGCACCGCGCGCTGATAGGAGCGCTGGGCAATCGCTATGCCTTGCACACCCACCGCATATCGAGCGGCGTTCATCATAATGAACATGTATTCGAGGCCACGGTTTTCTTGGCCAACCAAGAAGCCTACGCCCCCGCCGTGATCACCGAACTGCAGCACTGCCGTAGGGCTGGCTTTGATCCCCATCTTGTGTTCAATGCTCACGCAATGCACATCGTTGCGCTCGCCTAAAGAGCCATCGGCTTTAACCATAAATTTGGGCACAACAAACAGGCTGATTCCCTTGACGCCCTCGGGCGCACCTTGCACCCGGGCCAGCACCAAATGAACGATGTTGTCGGCCATGTCGTGCTCACCATAGGTGATGTAGATCTTGGTGCCGAAAATTTTGAACGTGCCATCAGGCTGTGGCTCTGCGCGAGTGCGCACGGCAGCCAGGTCAGAGCCGGCTTGTGGCTCGGTGAGATTCATTGTGCCCGTCCACTCACCTGATATGAGTTTTTCCAAATAGGTGGCCTTTAGTTCATCGGAGCCAGCGGTCAATAAGGCTTCAATGGCGCCGTCGGTCAGCAAGGGGCAAAGCGCAAAAGCCATGTTGGCTGAGTTCAGCATTTCACCGCAGGCCGCGCCGATGGTTTTGGGCAAGCCCTGGCCACCAAACTCTGCAGGGTGTTGCAAGCCTTGCCAGCCGCCTTCGGCATATTGTTTGTATGCATCCTTGAAACCGGGCGTGGTGGTCACGCCGCTGCCGTTGTGAAAAGAGGGGTTCTTGTCTCCCTCCCAGTTCAAAGGCGAGATCACGTCCTGATTGAGCTTGGCACATTCTTCCAACACCGCTTGGGCGGTTTCCAAACCCGCATCTTCAAAGCCTGGAATTTGCGCGATCTGGTCGATTCGGGCCAGATGCTCGATGTTGAAAAGCATGTCCTTTAAAGGGGCGATGTAGCTCATGTCAGATCTCCAAATATGAGAGTGCGGAAAATTATGTTTTCAATGCAGGTACAAAAAAGGCATCGCAAGCGATGCCTTGATATCACACCCATGCGATCAGAGTGCGTTCACCAACTCAGGCACGGCAACGAACAAGTCTGCTTCCAGCCCAAAGTCCGCTACGCTGAAGATTGGCGCTTCTGGGTCTTTGTTAATCGCTACGATGACCTTGCTGTCCTTCATGCCTGCCAAGTGCTGAATCGCACCCGAAATACCGCAGGCCACATACAACTGCGGCGCCACGATCTTGCCAGTTTGACCCACTTGCAAATCGTTGGCGGCGTAACCGGCGTCCACCGCAGCACGGCTGGCACCGATGGCAGCGCCCAGCTTGTCAGCCAGTGGCGTCATCACTTCGTTGAATTTTTCGGCACTACCCAGGGCGCGGCCACCAGACACGATGATTTTGGCCGCTGTCAATTCAGGGCGGTCATTCTTGGCGATCTCGCTGCCCTTGAAGCTGCTTTTGCCGCTGTCGGCCTGGGCTGCTGCGTTTTCAACGACTGCGGAACCGCCAGTGGCTGCGGCAGCGTCAAAGCCAGTAGCGCGCACAGTAATCACCTTCGTCGCATCGGTGCTTTGCACGGTGGCGATAGCGTTACCGGCGTAGATGGGACGCTCAAAGGTATCGGGCGAATCGACTTTCGTGATCTCGCTGATTTGAGCCACATCGAGCTTGGCCGCTACGCGTGGGGCCACGTTCTTGCCAGCAGCTGTGGCGGGAAACAAAATGTGGCTGTAATTGGAAGCGATGGCGAGCACTTGCGCGGCCACGTTCTCAGCCAGTCCATGGGCCAAGCCGTCGCTGTCGGCATGAATCACCTTGCTCACGCCAGCAATCTGCGCGGCGGCGGCGGCGGCGGCGGCGGCGTTGTGACCCGCCACCAGCACATGCACTTCCCCGCCGCAGGCCAACGCTGCGGTCACCGTGTTCAAAGTGGCGCCCTTGATCGAGGCGTTGTCGTGTTCTGCAATAACCAGTGCGCTCATGATCAGATTACCTTTGCAACGTTTTTCAATTTATCTACCAGCGAGGCGACATCGGCCACCTTGATGCCGGCACTGCGCTTGGCAGGCTCAGACACTTTGAGCGTCTTGATGCGCGGCGTAACGTCCACACCCAGGTCTTCAGGCTTGAAGATGTCCAGTTGTTTCTTCTTGGCCTTCATGATGTTGGGCAAAGTGACATAGCGAGGCTCGTTCAAACGCAGGTCAGTGGTCACCACCGCAGGCAGCGTGATGGAAAGGGTTTCCAAGCCGCCGTCGATTTCTCGAGTGACAGTGGCCTTGCCATCAGCAATTTCAATTTTGGAGGCGAAGGTGGCTTGGGACACATCGGCCAAGGCGGCCAGCATCTGACCGGTTTGGTTGCAATCGTCATCGATCGCTTGCTTGCCCAAAATGATCAAGCCGGGCTGCTCTTTGTCCACCAAAGCCTTGAGCAACTTGGCCACAGCCAACGGTTGCAAGTCCAAGTCGGCAGGAGTCTCCACCAAGATGCCGCGGTCCGCACCAATGGCCATAGCAGTGCGCAGGGTTTCTTGGCACTGTGTCACGCCGCAAGACACGGCGATCACCTCGGAGGCCAGGCCTTTTTCGCGCAATCGTACAGCCTCTTCGATGGCTATCTCGTCAAAGGGGTTCATGCTCATTTTGACGTTGGCGATGTCCACGCCCGTACCGTCAGATTTGACGCGGACTTTCACGTTGTAGTCCACCACCCGCTTGACGGGAACCAAAATTTTCATAACTACATCTCCGTTGATTGAATGGGAATGCTCGGCATGGCCAGCATGAAGCCGAGTTGACGTTTACGTAAACGTCAATTGTGCACCAGAACAGTTTTAAAAATTCAGCCGCGCAAAAAAAGCACGGTCGTTCTAAATTCTACCTGACCTCCAAAAATCACAACCGCTATTGTGCCGGCAGAAAACCTAGGGAATTCACCGACCAATCGGTCGGTTAACAGCCATTAGCATTCAAGGTTGTCTGAAAATTTCATTCTTACTTCTGTCTAGCAATCCCCCTGCGCGGAGCTCCCAAATGAAAAAAACTCTTATTTCTATAGCTTGTTTGGCGCCCGCCATGCTGTCCCTTGGCGTGCAAGCGCAAACAATACTGACCACCTCCAGCTGGTTGCCGCCAACCCATACCACCAGTCTGGCGCAAAAAGAATGGTGCGATCTCCTAGAAATCAACACCAAGGGCCGAGTCAAATGCAACATTTTGCCCCGAGGCGTGACTCCCGCCCCTGGAACTTATGACGCGGTGAAAAACGGCCTGGCCGATTTGTCTTTTACTGTTCATGGCTACACGCCGGGTCGGTTTGTGCACCCCCAAATGACCGAGCTGCCGTTCTTGGGCAACAGCGCAGAAACCATTTCGGTGGCCTTGAGCCGCGTCAGCAACAAACACACCGAGTTTGCGGCTGAGCACCAAGGCGTGAAAGTTTTAACCCTTTTTTCGCACGGCCCTGGCATAGTGTTTAACACCAAGCGGGCGATCACTAAAGTAGATGACCTATCCGGCCTCAAGTTCCGCGTCGGCGGAGGCATGGTCAACGAAATGTCAAAAGCCTTGAACATGAACGCAACTCTCAAACCGGCACCCGACTCGTATGAATTGTTGTCCAGCGGCGTGATGGATGGCACCTTGTTCCCAGCAGAATCGACCGAGTCGTTCAAGATCGACAAGATCATCAAGCACGCCACCACGTTCCCGGGCGGCCTCTACAACACCAGCTTTGTCTTCATGATGAACCAGGCCAAATACGACAAATTATCGGCCGAAGACAAAAAAGCAGTAGATGCCATTTCGGGCGAAACTGCAGCGCGCATCTTTGGTCGGGGCTGGGACAAAGTGGACCGCCGCGCTTTGGCCTTGATGCAAGCCAATAACGTGTTGATAACCAAGGCGGATGCCAAATTTGTGGCTGAAGTCAAAGCTAAAACTGCTCCGCTGGAGCAGAGCTGGATCAAGGCCTCTGAAGCTAAAGGTTTGAAAGATCCGGCCAAAGTGCTGGCCGAGTTCCGCGCCGAAATCGCCAAGCTGGAAAAGTAGCTTCCCCTGCCAACGCGGCCAACCAACCGCCAGCGGTACCCGATAACATCAGCGGGTACCGCTTTTTTAATTCAAAGGAAATGCCGTGAGAAAGTTTCTCGAAACAGCATCCGGATTGCTGGCAGGACTGGCCCTGTTCGCCATCATGTTGCTCACTTTTTTAGATGTGGGAGGCCGCAAATTAATGGACCACTCCATCCCTGGCTCTTTGGAAATGACCGAACTCCTGATGGTGGTGGTAATTTTTGGGGCACTACCCCTGGTATCTGAGCGCGGCGAACATGTTGTGTTTGACTCACTTGACGGCCTCTTGCCAGACCCGGTCAAGAAAATTCAACGCGGCCTGGTGCACTTGCTCTGCGGCGCGGCCTTAATTGGACTGGGTTGGCTGATGTGGCAAACCGGTAACGATTTCACTAGCGCCGGAGAAACCACTGCGCAGCTGAAAATTTTGAAGTCCCCTTTCATCTACGGCATGGGTGTGCTGTGCGCCTTCACCGGTTTCATTCACTTGACCTTGATGCTTAACCCCTTGAACAATGAAGAATCTGAAGGCGGTGTCCTGTGATTGAAGCGCTGATTGGATTTGCCGCCATTTTTGGACTGGCCTTGCTGCGCGTACCGCTCGCTTTTTCAATGGGCATGGTCGGCGTAGTGGGCATTGGCTTGATACGGGGCTGGGCGCCCGCCTTGGCCAGTACAGTCCAGGTGGTGCATGAGACAGGTTTCGCATACACCTTGTCGGTGATTCCCTTGTTCATTTTGATGGGCAATTTTGTCGCGCGTGCTGGTTTGGCGCATGAACTTTTTCATGCAGCCTATACCTTCATTGGCCACCGCCGCGGCGGCCTAGCGCATGCCACCATTGCCGCTTGTGCAGGTTTTGGTGCGATTTGTGGCTCCTCTATTGCTACCGCGGCCACGATGAGCAAGGTGGCCTACCCGTCGATGAAAAAGCTTGGCTACAGCGATGCGCTGTCCACTGGGGTAATCGCCGCAGGCGGCACCTTGGGCATCATGATTCCACCTTCCACCATCATGGTGATTTACGGCATCGTGACCGAAACCCACATTGGAAAATTGTTTGCTGCTGGTGTAATTCCAGGCATCTTGACCGCCATCTTGATGATGTGCGCCGTGGTCTTGATGACTGCGCATGATCCTGAGCATGCGCCGGCAGGAGACAAGTTCAGCTGGGCACAACGCATGGAGGCGCTTCGCGGCATTTGGGGCGTATTGCTGTTGGTGTTTGTGGTGCTCGGCGGCATTTATGGCGGCATCTTCACCGCCACCGAAGGCGCAGGCATGGGGGCAGCCGGGGCCTTCTTCTTTGCCTGGGCCCGCGGCGCTTTAAGCTGGAAATCTTTGTATGAAATTTTGGTGGAGTCGGCACGCACCACGGCCATGCTGTTCACCTTGTTGATTGCCGCCACGGTGTTCGCCAACTTTGTTAATTTCACCAGCATGCCAGGCGACTTGAAAGAATGGATAACCCACCTCGGCTTGTCACCCATCATGGTGGTCGGCGCAATGATGGTGATCTATGTCATTCTAGGTACCGTGATGGAAGAGCTAACCATGGTCTTGCTCACCATTCCACTGTTCTTTCCGATCGTTGTGCAGCTAGGCTTTGACCCCGTGTGGTTTGGCGTCTTGATCGTGATGGTGATTCAGATCGGTCTAATTTCGCCCCCCGTCGGCATGAACTTGTTTGTGCTCAATACCTTGCTTCCCAAGGTCGGCTTGGGCACCATTTTTCGCGGAGTTTGGCCTCTGGTGTTGGTGCTGGTCATCACCCTGGGCATCTTGCTGGCCTTTCCAGCGCTTAGTCTATGGTTGCCTTCGATGATGGACTAAGACGCGCGCACTATGTCACCATGCGCACCACACGCTGCGGAAACGGAATTTCGATGCCGTGGGCCCGCAGTCGCTGCAAAATTCCCAAGTGAATCAGCGACTTCAGATTCAAGAGGCCCCCCTCTTCCTCGTGGATCCAGTAACCCAATGTGAACTCCAACCCATCCGCACCAAAGGCCGACAAAGCCACGGTTGGCGCGGGGTCAGATAGGACGCGCTCTTGCACGGTGCAAGCCTCCAGTAACAAGGCCAAGACCTGCTCCACGTCGCTGTCGTAGCCAACGGTCACTTGTGCGGACTGCCATAGACTGGTGTCGGCCAGCGACAGATTTTCAACCCGTTGTGTAATCAACATTTCATTCGGCACGATGGATTCACGCCCAGTAACCGAGCGGATCACTGTATAGCGCGCTTTGATGTCAGTGATGCGACCTTCAAAACCGTCCACCCGCACGTTGTCACCAATCCTGATACTTCGCTCGGCCAAGATCACAAAGCCGCTGACATAGTTGGCCGCCAATTTTTGCAAGCCCAGCCCAATACCCACGCCGACGGCGCCGCCCATCACAGACAAGGCGGTGAGATCGATACCCACCGACGACAAGGCCATCAACACGCCAATAAACATCAGCAAGGCAGTAACCGCATTGCTTATCGCTTTGCGCAGCGACAACTCACTGCCTGAGACACCACTGAGTAAGCGCGACTCGATGGCAGACGACAGCCACAGCGTCAAAATCAATACGCCGCCCGCAGTCAATCCGCCCTCCAACAAGGTGCGCACCGACAACAAAGTATTGCCGATCTTCCAGTGAATTTGATCCAACTCGTCCAGTACCAAAGGCAAGATACCCGTGATCCACAACACTGCGCCGCCCCAGGCCAGCCAAGACAACGTGCGCTCAATGGGACGTACCCAATCGGCTTGACTGAAGCTCACTTGCAAAACCTTAACGCCCAGCCTGATGCAAGCCAGCGAAACACACACCGGCACCCAAATATCCATAAGCACCGCCTCAGCCGAGGGGTTGAGCATCGCTTCGCGCAGGTGAGCCAGCACCATTCGCGCAACAAACGACAGGCCCATCAACAACAAGGGAAACAAGACCCCGTCAATCAAGCGGCGACCCAGCAAAATACTCAATTCAAAGCGGACACTCACTCGGCGCACGAGCCAAACCAAGAGCCAAGCCAGAGACACGCAGCCGGCAATCACCCCCAACTCCAGCGCGACCTGTGGCGCCGTGAGTCCATTCAACCAAGCCAGTGGATCTTCAACCCGGATCACCGTGTGGTTCAAAGCCATTGGGGTTTCCTTTTTTCAATGAAGGCCTGGACGCCTTCTTGTGCCACCGGATGCACCATATTGCAGGCCATGGTCTGCCCCGCTAATTGGTAAGCGGCTTCCATGCCCATCTCGCGTTGTTTGTAAAACAGGGCCTTGCCCAAATTCAGCGCCTCACGCGGCTTGCTGAGCAGCGACGCCACCAAATTTTCGACCTCAGCATCCAAATTCTCGGCTTCGGTCACGCGGTTCAGCAAGCCCTGTTGCAAGGCCTGGTTCGCGTCCATAAACTCACCCGTTAGTAGCATTTCCATCGCCTGCTTAGCGCCAATATTGCGCGACAAAGGCACACTGGGCGTGGCACAAAACAAGCCCACGTCGATACCGTTCACGCCGAAACGGGCCGTATTCACGGCCACAGCCAGGTCGCATTGAGCCACTAGTTGGCAGCCTGCGGCAGTAGCAATGCCTTGCACCCGAGCAATCACAGGCACCGGTAGCTTTTGAATACCCATCATCATTTGGCTGCATTGGGCAAAGAGCTGCTGGTAGTAAGCCAAGTTAGGTTGTGCTCGCATTTCTTTGAGGTTGTGGCCCGCGCAAAAAGCCTTGCCGGATGCTGCTAGCACCACCACACGGGCAGCATCGTCGTCTGCAATGCGTTGCAAGGCTTGTTGCACCAAGCCCATAACAGCTTCACTCAAGGTGTTAAAAGAAGCGGGGTCATTGAGGGTCAGGGTGTGCACGCCCCGCGCATCGCGGCGGTGCAACACGCCAGCATCGGAGGCGCTTAGCAGTTCGGTGTTCATAGCCTGCATTGTGGCCGATCCCCTGAGGGCCGTTAATTAAATTGGGCACGCTTGCGTGTAAAGTCAAAGCAGTCTTCTACATCCCCACACTTGGATCGCTTTATGACAAATTCACATGCCCTTCAATTGGCTACCCTCCGCGACGGATCACGTGACGGCCAGTTGATACTGCTGAGCGCTTCTCGTACCCATTGGCGCGATGCATCCCACATCGCCCCAACCATGCAAGCACTTTTAGATGCTTGGGCACACAAAGCTCCGTTGCTCGAGGCCCTCAACGCCGAGGAAGATAAGCGCCAATGGGCAGGAGCCGAACCCTTTGATGCAAAGCAATGCATGGCCCCTTTACCCAGAGCCTACCAATGGGCAGATGCGTCTGTGTATCGCAACCACGCGCGGCTTATCTACAAATGGCGCAAGGAGCCGATCCCACCGCGTTACGAAGACGAGCCTCTGGTCTACCAAGGCGGCTCGGACGTTATGCTGTCGGCAACGGAACCAATTGTGGCAAGCGACGCGGCACACGGCATCGACTTAGAAGCTGAAATTGCGGTCATCACAACTGACGTGCCCATGGGCGTATCGGCAGAAAAAGCGCTGGAACACATTGCGCTGGTGGTTCTGCTCAATGATGTGTCACTGCGCAACCTGATTCCGTCAGAGTTGTCGCGCGGATTCGGTTTTTACCAAAGTAAACCCGCGACAAGCTTTGCGCCGATTGCCGTGACGCCCCAGGCACTAGGAAAGGCTTGGCAGCAGGGCATGTTGCATTTAAAAGTACACACAGCCATCAATGGCGAATGGTTTGGCTCACCTAACGCAGGCGAAGAAACTGTGTTTCATTTTGGCCAAGTGATTGCACACCTGGCACAAACACGCGCTCTGTGCGCGGGCAGCATCATTGGCGCGGGCACGATAAGCAACGAAGCCCCAGAGGCAGGCAGTGCATGCATCACAGAGGCCCGAGTTAGGCAAATGCTTGAAGGCAAACCCGAAGAGCAACTTCGTCCATATTTGCAAGACAAGGACCGAGTGCGCATCGAGGTGCTCGATGCGTCAGGTCGCAGCGTATTCGGTGCCATAGACCAAGCCGTGCAAATTACTTAACCCATCTTGGACGGCAACCACAGAGCGATGATGGGAAAGCTGATCAAGATCAGCAAGCGCAGCAAGTCGGTCAGCACAAAGGGAATTACACCTTTGAAAATCGTGGTGAAGCTCACGTCTTTGACCACACTTTTGATGACGAAGACGTTCATACCCACCGGCGGGTGAATCAAGCCCAGTTCCACCGTCATCACAATGATCACGCCAAACCAAATCGGGTCGAAACCGAGCTGAATGATCACCGGGTAAATGATAGGCACCGTCAAGATGATCATGGCCATGGCATCCATCAGGCAACCCAGAACCAGGTACATGACCATGATCATGGCCAACACGCCGTAACGGCCAACACCCAGACCGGTAAGCATCTCGGTCAATTTTTGCGGCACCTGGGTGATGGTCAGAAAATAACCAAACAACAGCGCACCGATCAAGACAGTGAACACCGCGGCCGAAGTGCGCGTGGCTGACAAAAGGGCTTCACGAATGCCCGCACGGTCCAGCTTGCCGCGAAGCACGCCAAGCAAAAAGGCACCACTGGCACCCACTCCACCGGCCTCAGTCGGCGTGAAGAACCCCCCGTAGAGTCCACCGATCACAAACATGAACAGCACCAAGGGGGCCCACACGTCTTTCAGTCCATGAAAGCGTTCTGTCCAAGATTTTTGCTCACCGCGCGGCAGCCAACCGGGGCGTAACCGCACGATGATCATGATGGTGATCACATACATCACCATCGCCAGCAAGCCCGGCACGATGCCGGCCATAAACAACTTACCAATGTCTTGTTGAGTCAAAATGGCGTACACCGCCAAAACAGTCGAAGGCGGCAGCATGGCCCCCAAAGTACCGCCTGCCGCGATAACTCCGGTTGAAAATGATTGGGGGTAGCCAAAGCGGCGCATCTCAGGATAGGCCACCGACGAAAACGTAGCTGCTGTGGCGACCGAAGATCCACAAATTGCGGCAAAGCCGCCACAAGCCAGCACCGTGGCCACGCCCAGGCCGCCTCGCATATGGCCGATGAATGCATTGGCAGCACGAAACAACTCGCGGCTCACGCCGGAAACCGATACAAAGGCACCCATCAGCATGAACATGGGAATCACGCCAAAGGTGTAATCTGTCACCGTGCGCATAGATGACTGGCCAATTAGCTTGAGCGCAGGGCCGGGCCCTGCAATGTAGGCATAACCGGTAACCCCCACCAAGCCCATCGCCATGCCCACGGGCACACGCAAAAGCATCAGACCAAACAGCGCCAGAAAGCCAATCACGGCCACGGCATCAGGACTCAGATCCATGCCTTACTCCACA
>CANGEG010000013.1 GCA_947452725.1 Comamonadaceae bacterium
ACGAAATCAAAAGCGCTGACTTGGCTTTGGTGGCGTTGTTGTTAAAAACGTCACATCTTGAAACGCTCAAGCTCGATTTAGAAAAACAACTGGCAGACACACCTGATTTTTTTGACCAAGAACCGGTGGTGATTGATTTGGGTGGACTGTCACAAGCAGAAAAAACGCAATCCATTGACTTTCCAAAGTTGATGACGTTGTTGCGATCACACAGCATGTTGCCAATTGCCCTGCGCTCAGGCACACCGCAGCAGATGCAAGAGGGTAAAGCGGCGGGGTTGATTGATGCGACATACGCTCGCATATTGAAAGCTCCAGTCGGGACATCCGCACCCTCACCAGCTCCTGTTGCGGCTACCAAGGCGCCTCCTGTCAAAGCCTCTCTTGCTGAGGTTGCTGCTCCGTTGGGTGCTCTGGTGATCGATAAACCTTTACGCTCCGGCCAGCAAATTTATGCCAAAGGGCGAGATTTGGTGATTTTGGCCATGGTCAATCCGGGTGCTGAGGTGATTGCTGACGGCAACATCCATGTGTATTCCACTTTGCGCGGCAAAGCCATTGCAGGGGCCAGAGGCAACAGTCAAGCCATGATCTTTGCGCAGTGCATGGAGCCCGAATTGATCTCGATTGCTGGTGTGTACCGAACCAGTGAAAATGCACTGCCTTCCGACATTTGGGGCCAAGCGGCCCAGGTTAGCCTCAAACCGAGCCCTGAAGGCGAAAAACTGGTCATCCAGCGCCTTAAATCCTGATTTTCAGTTTCCTTTTCGAATTTATATTTCTCAGAAAGATCTATCACCCATGGCAAAAATCGTCGTTGTGACTTCCGGCAAAGGTGGCGTGGGCAAAACCACCACCAGCGCCAGTTTCGCCACAGGCCTGGCCCTACGTGGCTTTAAAACCGTGGTCATTGACTTTGATGTGGGTTTGCGTAACCTGGACTTGATCATGGGTTGCGAGCGCCGCGTGGTGTACGACTTCATCAACGTGATCCAAGGTGAAGCTAACCTGAACCAGGCCCTGATCAAAGATAAACAGTGTGAAAACTTGTTCGTCTTGGCTGCATCGCAAACACGCGACAAAGACGCGTTGAGCCAGGAAGGCGTAGAGAAGGTTTTAAACGATTTGGCAGGGATGGGCTTTGACTACATCGTTTGCGACTCTCCAGCGGGCATTGAGACCGGTGCATTGATGGCTATGCACTTCGCCGACGAAGCGCTGATAGTCACCAACCCTGAAGTGTCTTCGGTTCGCGACTCAGACCGCATTTTGGGCATGTTGGGCAGCAAAACAAAACGTGCCATTGAAGGCGCGGACCCAATCAAAGAGCATTTGCTGATCACCCGTTACAACCCGAACCGTGTGGAAGACGGCCAAATGCTGTCTTTGCAAGACATTCAAGACATCTTGCGCGTGCCGCTCATTGGGGTGATTCCTGAGAGCGAAAACGTGCTGCAAGCTTCCAACCAGGGCACGCCGGCGATTCACATGAATGGTGCCGATGTGTCAGAAGCCTACAAAGACGTGATTGACCGCTTTTTGGGTGAAGATAAGCCCCTGCGTTTCACTGAAGTGGAAAAAACAGGCTTTTTCAAGCGTCTTTTTGGGGGGAAATAAACCATGTCTTTCCTTTCATTCCTGCTTGGAGAAAAGAAAAAAACGGCCAGCGTGGCCAAAGAACGTCTGCAAATCATCTTGGCGCATGAGCGCAGTGGACGCAACGCTGCCGAGCCCGACTATTTGCCCGCGCTGCAGCGCGAGTTGGTCGCTGTGATCAGCAAATACATCAAAATCAATCCCGATGACATCAAGGTGAACTTGGAGCGTCAAGACAATCTGGAAGTGCTCGAAGTCAAGATTGAGCTGCCAGACGCCAGATAAGGCGTCCGCGTTTCAGCTGAAACGAAAAAAAGGGCTCTGAAATATTCAGAGCCCTTTTTCGTGGTGCGCCCAACATGGGCGCACACCTTCGGGTGCAAGTCCCCCCCTGCGGGCTGGGCGGCCGGTTGCGCTACCGGCTAAGGGGCAATCCAGCTCAAGCACTGGAAGCGGCCCTGGGAGATCTATGGGGAACTGAAGGCATTGGGAGCGAAGGAGCACGTGGCCAGGCAAGTGGCGGCGAGCAGTCGACACGGGGTGGTGTGGCAGGCGCGGCTGCGATAATTGCAGCCGCCCTGTGCCGATGATCCGCTTTTCAGGCAACGAATTTCGCCATCAAAGCCGTCCATTGCGAGCGTGCGGCCTTGAGGTTGCGCTCTTTCACATGGCCAAAGCCTTTGATCTGCTCAGGAATGCGCGCCACATCCACCGCCAAGCTATGGTTGTCTGCAGTTAACTGCGCCAAAATCACGTTCAGACTGCTCTGATATTCGCCAACCAAAGCGCGCTCGGTGCGGCGTTCGTCACTGCGACCAAATACATCGAGTGCCGTGCCCCGCAAAAACTTGAGTTTTGCCAAGACTTTGAACCCCATGAGCATGGAAGGGCCAAATTTTTGTTTGACGAGTTCGCCTTTGTCATTGGTCTCGGCCATCAAGGGAGGCGCAAGGTGGTAGTTGAGTTTGAAGTCGCCTTCAAACATGCCATTAACCCGCGACAAAAAAGCAGTATCGGTGTGCAAACGCGCCACCTCGTATTCGTCCTTGTAGGCCATCAATTTGAACAAATAACGCGCCACAGTTTCGGTTAACAAGGTTTTACCCAAGGCCGATTCAGCCTGTTGAACCTGTCCGACAAAGTGCAGATAGCTTTGAGCATAGGTTGCGTTTTGATAGTCGGTCAGATAAGCCACACGCCGCTCTATCAGGCTGTCTAAGTTGTCGCGTTTTTTGAATTGAATCACCTGCGAAGGGCTCATGATGCGCTGCACTGAAATGGCGTCGTGCGCTGCATGTCGACCCCACTCAAAAGCAGTCTGATTGTTTTGCACCTGCACCCCATTGAGCTCCATCGCGCGCACAATGCTTTCTCGCGACAAGGGGATCCAGCCCTTTTGCCAGGCGTAACCCAAGATCATGGGGTTCACATAAATCGTATCACCCATCAACTGGTTCGCCATGGCATCAGCATCGAATGCACCCACGCCCTCGGTGCCCACAGCTTGGACAATTTCTGCCAGGCATTGTTCTGCTGGGTTTTCCCAATTGGCATTTTTCACAAACGCTGCGGTAGGCGAGCCGTGCGAATTCAAGGCCACGTGGGTTCGGCCCTTGCGCATGCGCAAGGCGGTTTCTTTGCTGGCCGTGACGATAGGATCGCAGCCGATGATCAGATCGGCCGCCGCCATGCTCACACGTGTCGTGCGAATCTCATGTTGGTGGTTGGCAATCAATACATGGCTCCAAGTGGCGCCACCCTTTTGCGCCAAACCAGCAGCGTCTTGCGTAATGATGCCCTTGCCATCGATGTGGCCGGCCATACCGAGCAACTGACCAATGGTGATGACTCCGGTGCCGCCCACGCCCGCCACAACCAAGCCAAAGGCCTGGGTCAACACCGGCAACACCGGTTCAGGCAATGTCCCCAACGCCGCAGGCGTTGCCGCCTGGGTTTTAGATTTCTTTTTCAGTTGCCCGCCTTCGACAGTGACAAAACTGGGGCAAAAACCTTTCAGACAGCTCGTGTCCTTATTGCAAGTGCTTTGGTTGATGGTGCGCTTGCGGCCAAACTCTGTCTCCAGCGGCTCTACCGACAGGCAATTGGACTGCACACCGCAGTCACCGCAACCTTCGCACACCAGCTCGTTGATCATCACGCGCACAGCCGGATCGACCAGTGTGCCGCGCTTGCGGCGGCGGCGTTTTTCCGTCGCGCAGGTTTGGTCGTAAATGATGACGGTGCAGCCCTTGATCTCGCGCATTTCACGCTGAATGCGATCAAGCTCGTCACGATGGTGCACCGTCACGCCTTCTGCCAAAGTTACGCCGTCGTATTTGTCAGGCTCGTCGGTCACCACATCGATGCGCAATGCGCCTTCGGCGCGCATGCTTTGGGCAATTTGGACAACGCTGTGGCCTTCAGGGCGCTCACCGACTTGCTGACCACCGGTCATCGCCACGGCGTCGTTGTAGAGAATTTTGTAAGTGATGTTTACCCCGGCCGCAATACTTTGGCGAATCGCCAGCATGCCGCTGTGAAAGTAGGTGCCGTCGCCCACGTTGGCAAACATGTGCTGATCATGGCTGAACGGTTGCTGCCCCACCCACGGCACGCCTTCCCCACCCATTTGGGTAAAGCCGACCGTGCTGCGGTCCATCCACACGCTCATGAAGTGGCAGCCAATGCCTGCCATGGCGCGCGAACCTTCGGGCACGCGCGTGGAGGTGTTGTGTGGGCAACCCGAGCAAAACCAAGGCGTGCGTTCGCCAACGGCGTTGACGTTCAGCACCTGCAGGGAAGTTTCCTTGGCCTCCAAAATCGCCAACTGCGCGTCGATACGGGCGGTGGTGTCAGCATCCAGGCCGAGTTTCTTCAGCCGCTTGGCCAACGCCTTGGCAATTAAGGCCGGCGTCAAATCGGCATTGGCGCGCAGCAAGGTGCGGCTGTGTGGGTTGGACACCGACCATTCACCACCCGTAGTTTCACCCTCTTGCTCGTCGAATTTACCTAGCACTTTGGGGCGCACATCGTCGCGCCAGTTGTAAAGCTCTTCTTTGATTTGGTACTCGATCAACTGGCGTTTTTCTTCGACCACCAAAATCTCTTGCAAGCCTGTAGCGAACTCCCGGGTGGAGTGCGACTCAAGAGGCCAGACCACGCCCACTTTGTGCACCCTGATGCCCAGGCGTTGGCAGGTGGTGTCGTCCAAACCCAGGTCCAGCAAGGCCTGGCGCGTGTCGTTATAGGCCTTGCCGCTGGCGATGATGCCAAAGCGGTCGTGCGGGCCTTGCACCACGTTGTGGTTGAGTTTGTTGGCGCGAATATAGGCCAGCGCGGCATACCATTTGTAGTCGAATAAACGCGCTTCTTGATCGAGCGCCGGGTCGGGCCAGCGAATGTGCACGCCGCCGGGCGGCATGTCGAACTCCGGCAAGATAATTTTCACGCGCTCGGGATCGATCTCGGCCGTGGCGCTGGACTCGACAATTTCCTGGATGGTCTTCATGCCCGACCAGATGCCCGCAAAGCGGCTGAGTGCGATACCGTGAACGCCCATGTCCAGCACATCTTGTACCGAGGTCGGAAAGAACACCGGCAGGCCGCAGGCTTTGAAAATATGGTCGCTTTGGTGCGCTGCCGTGGAGCTCTTGGCCACATGGTCATCACCGGCGACGGCCAACACGCCGCCCCAAGGTGTGGTACCAGCCATGTTGGCGTGCTTGAAGACGTCGGAGCAGCGGTCAACGCCCGGACCTTTGCCATACCAAATGCCAAACACGCCGTCAAAGCGGTTGCTGCCAGGTGGGGCAAAGCCCAGTTGTTGCGTTCCCCACAGTGCGGTGGCCGCCAATTCCTCATTTACACCGGGTTGAAACACGATGTTTTGCGCTTGCAAATACGACTTGGCTTTCCACAAAAACTGGTCGTAACTGCCCAGCGGCGAGCCGCGGTAACCGCTGATAAAGCCGGCGGTGTTTTTGCCTTGGAGTGCATCGCGCTGACGTTGCAACATGGGCAGTTTGACCAAGGCTTGCACCCCGCTCATAAAGGCGCGTCCCTTGTCCAGGCTGTACTTGTCGTCCAGCGTCACGGTTTCCAGGGCTTTGCGAATCGAATCAGGAAGTGGGGCGTTCATCAGGGTCTCCAGCGCAGAAAACGAAAAGTCAGTGTAGCCGCGCAGGCCGCGCAAGCTTTGCTTTAGGTGACATCACTCAGTCCGGACTCAGGGTTTGCGCGTTTCAGGCAAAAAACGAACACCTTTGCGTGCCATTCCCCCACCCAGGCCAATCGGTGTGCCATCAGCCCGCCAGCAGGCGGCCCCCTCCAACCAGCCGTCATCGTGAAAAGCAATGGCATTCATGCCGCCGCCCACATTGGGCACGCGCAAGACGGCATGACCAAGTTGTTCAAGAGCGCCTTGAAGTTCGGCTGAAAACGCGGGCTCCAGTTCCAAGTCAAAGCCTTGAGTCCATACGCGCGGCGCCTCCACCGCTTGTTGCAAGCTCATGCCGTGGTCGATCAGATTGATCAGCGCTTGCAGCGCCGAAGGAAAGATGCGCAAGCCTCCGGGCAGGCCCAGGGCGTAGCATGGTTGGCCGCCTTGCACCACCATCAAGGGCGCCATGGAAGAGGTGACGCGTTTGCCGGGCGCCATCGAGTTGGCGCGGTCGGGCCGGGGGTCGAGCACATACAGGTAATTGTTTGGAATCAAGCCCGTGCCCGGCACCATGTAGCGCGCGCCAAAGACCGAATTGATGGTCTGTGTCGCACTCACCACGCGACCGTCACTGTCGGCCACGGTAATGTGTGTAGTGTGGGCGCTTTCGGTCGGCGACAAGCCCGGCGCCCAAGTTTGCGCACGCCGCAAATCGATCTGGCCGCGCCGCAAGGCGGCGTAATCGGCAGACAGCAAACGCTCGACGGGCACATTTACAAAATCGGGGTCGGCGGTGACGTCGGCGCGGTCGGCAAACGCCATCTTCAGCACCTCGGCTAGCAGGTGCACGCTGGCCGGCGTGCCAAAGCCCATGGCGCGCAGATCGAAGCCTTCCAATAGGTTCAACATCTGGCCGATATGCAAAGGCCCGGCACAGGGCGGCGGTGGGCCGATGATGTCAAAGCCTCGGTACGATGAACGCAAAGGGGCCGGATCGCGCGTGCGATATTGGCGTAAATCGTCCAGCGCTAAAAACCCGTTGTGCGCCGCTATGTCGTCGCACAGCGCACGGCCCAAAGCGCCCTCATACAAGGCCGCCTCACCCTGTTGCGCCACGAGCCGTAAAGTGTCGGCATAAGCACCTTGCAGCAGCCGATCACCTTTTTGCAGCGGGCGATTCTGCGGTAAAAACACCCGCGCAATTTCAGGGTCCAGAGCCAGATCGAGCGCGTTGTCGGCGATGCAGTCGCTCAGGTACTGGGTGGCATAAAAGCCCCGCTCTGCGTGCTTGATGGCCGGCGCCATCACCTCCTGCAGCGCCATCGTGCCGTGGCGCGCAAGCATTTGGCACCAGGCCATTAAATTGCCCGGCGCAGCCACTGCGCCGCGGCCTAGGCTGTGGCGCCGACCGACACTTTCGAGAGACCCTGGTGGCGCGCTGGCATCGTGTTGGAAAGTGTGTGGTCCTACGGCCTGGGGGCAGGTGCCTTGCCCCTCCAAAATGAGGTGCGTGCCGTCGGGTTCCCGAATATGCGAAAAGCCGCCGCCAAGCAAGCCCACCATCATCGGTTCGACCACTGACAAGGTGAACAGCGCCGCCACGGCGGCGTCCACAGCGTTGCCGCCGGCGCACAGCATTTCGGTGCCCGCCGCTGAAGCCAAGGGGTGGTTGGTGACTACCATGCCGCGCGCGCCCTGGGCAGGGCGCTTGTCGGTCTCAAAGCGGGTGCCGCACATGTTTTTCCAGTCGTTCATACAGCTTTCAGTCGTTGTGCGCAGAGGCGGTAGCGCTACAAGGTAGCCTTGAAAGCGCGAAAAAACAAGGGTGCAATCCATAACAGACGCCACTGGCGCAGGGCGCGGCCCTGCTGTCGCCCATGTTTCAGTGAATAGGGACAACCGCCTTGGCGAGAGAAAAAATTCGTGTCTCAATAAAAACTGAAAGCAAAAATAGAAGCACCTAAGTCAGTCAAATTCTTCAACCACCGTCGAGGAGACCCGCATGTTCAAAGCCCCTTTTTCCAAGCGTTCCTTTTCCAAACTTGCCCTCGCGCTCAGCGCTGCAGCCCTATTCTCTCCTGCGCAAGCGCAGCAAGGGCCGATCAAAATAGGACTGAGTACGGTGGTGCAATTGCAGGTGGGTCGTGACACCCAGGAAGCCGCCAAAATGGCGATGGATGAGATCAACGCCAAGGGCGGAGTTCTTGGCCGCAAGCTGTCGCTGGTCGTGGCTGACGAGACCGAGAATCCAGAAGTTGGCATCAACGCAATCAAAAAATTGACGGCGGATGAAAAAGTAGACGTGATCGTCGGCGGCTACACCAGCGGCGTCACGTTGGCGCAGTTGCCACATATTTCTTCGGCCAAAACCATTTACCTGGGTGTGGGCGCGGCATCGCCCGCCATCACCGCCAAAGTCAAACAGGACTACGAGAACTACAAATACATTTTCCGCTCCGGCCCGATCAACTCACTGCATCAAGCCAAAGGCTTGGTCGAGTGGATTTCGGGCCATCTGATCGGTGAATTGGGTCTGAAGAAAATCGCCATCATTGGCGAGAACGCCAAATGGGTGCAAGACCTGGTGCCGGTGCTGCGCAAAGGCGCCGTCGATGTGGGCGCCGATGTGAAGATGGTCGAGTTTTTTGACACAACCACCTCTGACTTCTCGCCGCTGCTGTCCAAAATCAAAAGCTCCGAAGCGCAGTTTCTGGTGGTCGTTTTGTCGCACGCATCGAGTGACGTGTTTGCCAAGCAGTGGTACGACGCTCGCTTTCCAATTCCCTACGGCGGCATCGACGTGAAGTCGCAAGATGGTGATTTCTTTGATCGCGTGGGCGGCAAGTCGTTGAGCGAAGTGGCGGTCAACTTTGCCGTGCGCGCGCCTTTGACGGTCAAGACTGTACCGTTCTTTGACGAGTTCAAAAAGCGCACCGGCCGCGTCCCGGTCTACACCGCCTTTGGCACTTATGACTCGGTGCACGCCTATGCCCAAGCGGTGGAGCGCGCCAAGAGTTTTGACACCAACGCCATCATCAAAGAGCTGGAGAAAACCAGCATGCCCGGTGTGGCCGGTCTGCTTGAATTCGACGAGAGTCATGATGTGAAAGCCGGCGGCAAGTACATGAACCTGCTGTTTGCCCAGTGGCAAGCCAAGGGCGAACGCGTGGTGTTGTGGCCCAAGAGTTTGCGCAGCGGCAGCATGATCATGCCGCCTTGGTTGACCAAGTAATTCCTCCCGACTTAAAGCTGTTTTGCTTCACGCAAAGGGACCACTGTGCTTGAAATACTGATCTTTGGCGCCGTCACCAGCGCCATCTACGCCATGCTGGCGGTGGGGTTCACGCTGATTTTTGGTGTGGCCCGTATCCTGAACTTGGCGCATGGCTCTTTCTACGCCTTGGGCGCTTATGGCGCCTATGTGTTGACGACGATCTTCAAAGTGCCCTTGCTGGTCGCGGCGCCATTGGTGGTGGTGGGCGTGGCGCTGTTTGGTATGGTGGTGGAGCGGGTTTTGATTCGCCCCATGCGTACCTCGCAACTGGCCGTGTTGATGATCAGCTTGGCCGTCGCACTGGTGGTCGAGCAGGCGCTTTTTTTGATCTTTGGTTCCGAGTACCGCAACGTGCCTAGTTTCATCGATCAAAAGTACGTGATAGGCGGCGTCGATGTGGCGGGTCAGCGTTTGTTGACCTTGCTGGTGGCGGTGGTGTCGATTGGTGGTTTGTACTTGTTCATTCAAAAGACCCGCCTAGGCAGCGCGATCCTGGCGATTTCGCAAGACCCTGAGGCGGCGCAGTACATGGGCATTCCAAGTGACCGCATCTTTGGCGTGGTCATGGCCATGTCGGCTGGGCTGGCCGCTTTGGCCGGCATCATGGCGGGGCCATTTTTGAGTGTGCAGCCGTCCATGCATTTGCTGCCCATCGTAAAAGCTTTTGCGATTGTGGTGGTTGGCGGTCTGGGCTCTATTCCGGGCAGCATTGTGGCGGCCTTGATGTTGGGGTATGCCGAAACACTGGTGGCTTACGGCATCTCGACCTCGTGGACCGAGATCGTGTCGGTTTCGGCCACCTTGCTGATGCTGGTGCTGCGGCCTGCAGGCTTCTTTGGCAAGCGCGCCGCCTTCTGATCTAAGGAAAACCCAATGCAGTTGAAACACATAGACCGCGGTGGTGCGATTTTTGCGGTGGCGGTGATGGCCGTGTTGCCACTCGTCTTTGATAGCCGCTACCTCATGGGCGTGCTGACCGTGGCCGCAATTTATGGCATTTGGTCGGTGAGCTGGGACTTCATGTCGGGCCTGACGGGTCGTGAGAACTTCGGCCACTCCTTGTTCATTGGTGTGGGCGCTTATGCCGCCGGTTTTTTGAACACTAGCTGGGGTGCGAATGCTTGGTGGAGCTTGCCTGCGGGCATGGCGGCGGCGGTGGTGTTTGCTTTGATCATGGGCATTCCCACGCTGCGCTTGAAAGGTCCCTACTTTGCCTTGGCCATGCTCTCGGGTGCGGTCATCATGCAGCGCCTGATGCTGATTTTTTGGGAGTATAGCGGCGGCGAAGAAGGCATCAACGGCATCGAGCCGCTGATCCGCTCACCCTTGTATTTTTATTGGTTTGTGCTCGGGGTATTGGCGCTCACCGTGGCCTTGTTGGGCGGCTTGGCGCGTTCACGCTGGGGCTTGATTTTGAAAGCCATTCGCGGCGACGAAGCCACCTGCCAGGCCGCCGGCCTGAACGTGACTTACTACAAAATTGCCTCGTTGGTCATCAGCGCAGCTTTCGCTGGCATGGGCGGTGCCCTGTATGCGCATTACCAGTTGCAAGTCAGCCCGCAATTGTTTGCGGTGGTCACTTCTATCACCATCATCACCATGGTTTATGTGGGCGGTATGGGCTCGATTTACGGTGCGGTGGGCGGTGCTTTGCTGTTGACACTGATGACCGAGTTACTGCGCAACTTCGGTGAGTGGCGTTTGATGGTTTACAGCGTGGCTTTGATTTTGATCTTGTTCTTTTTGCCCCAAGGTTTGGTGGCCCCGACGTGGAACAAGATTCGCCAACGGTTGGTGAGGGAGCCGTCATGAGTTTGCTCAGTGTTCGCAATTTGGATAAGCGCTTTGGCGGCTTGCATGCGGTCAAGGATGTCAGCTTGGAGATACAACAAGGCGACATCCTGGGCATCTTGGGCCCCAACGGAGCGGGTAAAACTACGCTGTACAACCTGCTGACGGGTTTTATCAGACCTGACAACGGCCAAGTCCTGCTAGACGGTCAATCCTTGCTCGGCATACCCGCGCACAAGGTCGTGGGTCTGGGCATTGCCCGCACTTTTCAGCTGTGCCGCCCGTTTGTTGGCTTGACGGTGCTGGAGAACGTCATGGTCGGCAGCCTGGGGCCGCGCGTGCCGGCGGGGGATCTGGAAAAGCGAGCTTATAAATTGCTCGATCAAGTCGGCTTGTCTGGCAAAGCCCAGTCGCCTTCAGAGCTTTTGGCGTATGGCGATCAACGCCGCCTGGAAATTGCCCGTGCACTCGCCACCGAGCCGCGCTTGCTGCTGCTGGACGAACCTTTCGCTGGCTTGGGCTCGGGCGAGATTGCCGCCTTGTCCACCTTGATCCGCGATTTGCACCGCGAGCAAGGCCTGACCATCATGCTGATCGAGCACAAATTGCGCGAGTTCATGCAATTGGTTTCCCACGTGGTGGCCATTGATTTCGGTCAGGTGATTGCGACGGGCTCGCCGCAAGAGATTGTGAAAAATCCCAAAGTGATCGAGGCGTATATCGGAAAACAAGAGGTCGACCATGCTGCTTGAGATTGAAAACATGAGCGCCTCGTACGGCAAGGCGCTGGCCTTGGAAGACGTTAGCTTGCATATTGCGCCAGGTGAATTTGTCGCCGTGCTCGGCCCCAATGGCGCGGGCAAATCTACCTTGCTCAAATGCATTTCGCGCATGTTGGAGTCCACTGGCAAGCTGGCCCTAAATGGGGTGTCACTCCACCCTTACGCTGCGCACCAGGTGGTAGGCTTGGGTATTTGCCATTGCCCCGAGGGGCGCCGCTTGTTTCCGGAATTGACCGTGCTGAAAAACCTGATGCTCGGCGCCTATTTGCGTGACGATGCTCACGCCGTGGCCAAAGACCTGGAGCGGGTGTACGCTTTGTTTCCGATTCTGCGCGATCGGGCCAGTCAAATGGTCAGCACCTTGTCGGGCGGGCAGCAACAAATGGTGGCTATTGGCCGCGCCTTGATGGGCGCGCCCAAATTGCTGTTGTTGGACGAGCCCTCGGTGGGCATTGCGCACCGGCTCAAGCATGAAATTTTTGATGCCATTGGCCAGATCCGGGACGGTGGCGTGGCGATTTTGATGGCAGAGCAAGACGCGTTGTCAGCGCTGCGCATTGCTGACCGCGCTTATGTGCTGGAGCATGGTCATGTCGCGCGCCACGGGCCTGTGGCCGAGCTCAGCCAGGACGATCACATTCGGCAAATTTACCTGGGCGTGGCCTGACGCCCGCCCGGCCTCCAAATGACATCAACGCGGCCACAACACCCACAATCGCAAAGGCTGTTTGAGTCGCCCTGCCAATTCACCTGCCGCCTGGCCTGAGCCGGCAAAGTAGTCGGCACGCACGCCCCCCACAATGGCGCTGCCGGTGTCCTGGGCCAGCACCAGTTTTTGCAATTGCGCCTGAGGCCCACTGGAGGCCAGCCACACCGGCGTGCCATATGGAATGCTGCCGGGGTCTACCGCGATGGAGCGGCCTGCCGACAGCGGCACGCCTTGAGCACCTTTGGGGCCCAGATCGGCGGCGGCACCGGCCAAGGATTCTTCTTTGAAAAAAACCACACGCGGATTTTTCCAGAGCAACTCATTCACGCGCTGCGGGTTTTTGGCGATCCAAGCTTTGATCCCCGGCCAAGTGGCGTCTCGCGTCAAGCCCTGCTCCAGCAGCCAGCTGCCGATGCTTTTGTAGGGGTGGTCGTTGGTGCCCGCAAACGCCAGCCGTACGGTGCGCACGCGGCCATCGGCTTCAGTCACGCGGATGCGGCCACTGCCTTGAATGTGTAGCACCATCGCATCCACCGGGTCTGCCAGGTACACCAGCTCCTTGCCTTTGAGCGCGGCGCGGGCTTGCGCCTGAGATTCCATTTCTTCGCGCGTGAACCAGGGTTTGCGTTGGCCCAGACTGCTGGGCACGCCATACAAAGGCACTGCAAATCCGGGACGAGGCAAACGTGATGCGTCCATCACCGGTTCGAAGTAACCGGTTAACAAGCCGTCGCTGGCGCCTTGCAGTGTTTCGACGCGGTAGGGCTGAAAGCGCTGTTTGAGCCATTGCTGCTGAGCGCTCAGGGCGGCGCCGTTCAGACGGGTGACGTCGGCGCAGACCGAGCCTGCACTCGCGGATGCCCGTTGGCAACTGTATTGCCAGGCGCTCCAGGCTTCTTGCAGCGCGTCCTGGGACCAGCCTGGCAGGTCTGACCAAGGCGCGGCCACCCAGCGGCTTTTGGCTTGCAATATGGGCGGGGGCAAGGGCGCGTCAATACCAGGGCTTGCAGCCGACGATGGCTCGGTGCTACTTTGGGTGGGAGCCGAGGTCATCAGCCCGCAGCCCGCCAAGCTGCCTACAATCAGCAGCAATGCCAGAGCGCGCTTTTTACTGCACGCCGGCCACAGGAGTGTGTGCATGAGTGGTTTGATTTTGGAAGCGTTGTTGGCGTTGGTCATCTTGTTGGTGATTGTTTGGTGGACCATGTTTTCGGGGCGTCCACGTGGTGAGTTACCGCATGCACAAGACGGCGGCACTGATGTTGACCGGACCGGCGAGGCAACGATCCGGCCCACAACGGCTCCCAAAGACTGAGCCGCACTCAAAGTTCACGCAGCAAGTTGGCCAGCTCCACCGCTGACTTCACGTTCATCTTGTCGAACACGCGCGAACGGTGCACTTCCACTGTGCGTACGCTGATTTCCAACTGGTCGGCAATTAGTTTGTTCGGCAAGCCTTCCACAACCAACTGCATCACGTCGCGTTCTCGCTCAGTCAATTCTGACAAACGAGTGCTCAGTTCTTGGTGAATTTGACGCGTAACCAATCGGCTGTGCGACAGCGCCAGAGCTTGCTCCACCAGGTCGACCAGGGCGTTGTCGGTAAATGGTTTTTCGCAAAAATCAAAGGCACCGCGTTTTACAGTATCTACTGCTGTGGGCACATCGGCGTGGCCTGTGAGAAAAATCACTGGCCAGGCTTGCGCCAGGCCAGACGTGATCAGTTTTTCAAATAAAGCCAAGCCGCTTTGACCGGGCATGCGCACGTCAAGCAAAATGCAACCCGCCTCGCGCGGCAGCCCGTCCATCAAAGGGCTTTGCGGCTGTTGGAGCGCGGCTTCAAACGCGTCGGCACTGGCATAAGACTCACTTAGCAAGCGGCGCGAACGTAGCAACCACGCCATGCCCTCGCGCACGATCGCATCGTCATCAACAATGTATACAGTGGCATGGGCAATAGGTTGCATGCTGTGATTTTAGTCAACCGCGTTGAGTCGGCTGTTGTGGCGGAACGGGTAAGGTGAAGCGAAAAACAGTGCCATGCGGCGGGTGGGCGTCAAACTCCAAATGCCCGCCATGCTGCTCAATCACGGTGCGGCACAGACTCAGGCCCAGCCCCATGCCTTCTGTCTTGGTGGTGAAAAAAGGCGTGAATAACTGGGCCGCCACCTCGGCTGAAATGCCGCAGCCCACATCGGTCACGATGAACTCCACCCACTGATGCTCTAAATTAGAGGCAGCGCGCCGTACTTGGATCAACAGCACCCGCTCGGGGCAGTTAGGCCTATCCATGGCTTGCATGCCGTTGCGCGCCAGGTTCAAGAGCACCTGTTCGACCATGGTGCGGTCACACCAGACACTGGGTAATTTGTCGTCGAATTTCATCACCACCCGTACTCGCAGCTTGCGCGCCTGCAATTGCATCAAGGGCATGATGGCGTCAATCAAGGCTTGCGGTGTAACGGCTTCGCGGTCTTGATCGCGCCGGCGCACAAAGTCGTGCACGCTATTGATAACTTTGCCTGCGCGCCCAGCTTGCTCGGCGATGCGCTTAAGCGCCAAGTGCAGGTCGGCCAGGGTTTGAGCCGTGTCGCCGGGCGCTGGGTCTTGCAGCAAGTTGAGCGAGCCATTAGCGTAGCTGGAAATTGCCGCCAAGGGTTGGTTTAACTCATGGCTGAGCAAGGAGGCCATTTCGCCCACTGTGGCCAGGCGGGCCGTGGCCTGCAAGCGCTCTTGGCTCGCGCGCGACATCTCTTCGACGCGGCGTTGTTCGGTGATATCCAGAAACGCGCTCATCCAACCGGTTTGTTCACCCAGCACATTAATGAGGGGTGCTTCAATGATCAGCACCGAAATGCGCTCGCCGTCTTTGCGCATGAACACAGATTCGTAGCCCTCGCGGGGCGGCGCATTGCCCGCCAGCCGGATCGCTTGACGCTGCTGGTACTCGCCCACCATCTCGGGCGGCCAGTAAGGCATCGGCGCGTTGTGGCCCAAAAGTTCAGCCGGCTTAAAACCAACCATCTGACAAAAAGCCGGGTTCACGTAAGTGATGCGCCCTTGTAAATCGCGCGCGCGCAAGCCGGTGACCAGCGAGTCCTCCATGGCCTTGCGAAACGCCAAGGCCTCCGCCAGATCGCGTTCGGCTTTGAGGCGGCGGCGCGAGTCCTTCACCAGCAACACCAGCACCGAAACCAGGGCAATCGACATGGCGGTGACCAAGGCTGTTAAGACATTGGGGAATAAATCGGGGGCGCCGCGCCGCCCGTCCACTCGCAGCACCAGGGTCAAGCCAGGCAGATCGAGTAGTTGTTGCGCCGAGAACAGCCGTACACCGCGGCCATGCTGACCAATCACCGCCAAACGCGTGCCGTCCGGCTCGGTAAAAGAGACTTCGTTGCGCCGCCCAAAGTCAGGGCTCAACTGCTCAGCCATGAGCTCTTGCAGGCTGTAGCTGGTGATGGCGTAACCCACGGTTTCTCCGGCGATCACTAAAGGCAGGCACAGGTCTGTGACTTCAAAACCCATGCCGTCGTCTTGCGGCACAAAATAGCTGCTGGAATAAGCCGGGCCATTGGAGCGGCGCGCTCTTTGGCAGGCTTGAATGACATCATTCAAGGTGTTGGTGCGCGGTGTTTTGCTGAACGAGGGTGCGCGTAAGGGCGAGTCCATGTGGCTGCGCAATTTCATCTGCGCGTCGCGCCATTCCACGCGCAACCAATCGCGATGTTCGCGCAGCAAAGGGCCAGTTTCAGCGGCCCAGCTTGCCGCTGTGTGGCGATTCGCATGCAGGGCTTGCAAAGCCTGAACATCGCGCATCAAACCAGCGCGAATGTCGTTCACCGCATCTTGCGTATCACGCTCTAGCGCCGCTTGCACCTGGCTGGCCTCGTAGCGCCCTGCCAGCCAGACCAGCGTGATCAAAACCGCAGCGACCAAGCCCACCAAAGCCACCCACAGTGACAAGCGCCTGTCGCGCAGTGACCAAATAAAGGACAGGTGTTTGCGCAGTTGAGGGGGCCAGTGTGGTGGCAGTTTCATGGTCCTATTTGGCCGCAGAAATGTCAAGCTTGGTCACCTTGGGATTCGACCAGGTGCCGTCCACTTGGAAAGATTGCGCGGCGGCTTTGGACAATGGGTTGTGTAAAAACCATTGCGCCAAAAATGTGCCCAAGCCAATCACCGGGTTGACGGTAATGCCTGCCAACAGCGAGGCAGTGCCGGCATCCACTTCCGGCAAGATCAGCACACGCAGGTTTTGGGTTTCTTTGGCAATGTCAGACGTGCCCTCCATTTTCACCAGTGCATTCACGCCTTTCATCTCCAAGTTGTGCGTGCTGGCCATGCCTCGCTCAATCGCCACATCGCCGCGGATCACGTCGTAGGAAAAGCCTTCTGCAAAAACATCGCGAAAATCCAGCAACAACCGCCGCGGTAGTGACTGCAAACTCAGCACGCCCAACAGTTTGGCCACACCGGGATCGGCCTTTAAAAATTGACCTCTGGCTAAATTGATATTGAAGCGCCCCGACAAGCTGGGGTAATGCAAAGACAAAGGCGAGCCTTGCCAGGCCACCTGACCTTCCAGGCGGCCGTTACCCGCGCGCATGGCGTCTTGTGTGCCCAAGCGGTTGAGCAGGTTGCCTGCATCGTTCACATCGAGCCGGAAATTCATCTCGGTCTGACGTGCGCTTTGGCTGTCTTTGGCGGTGACCCAGCGCCCTGTTGCTTTGAAGCTGGCTTCAGGTAGTGTGAGGTTGAGCTTGTTCAGACGCCACTCATGTGGGGCGCCGCCGCGCGCCCCACCGGCGCTTGCCAAGGCTTCTGCATTGGTGGCTTCGATTTCGATGCGCCCTAATTTTTTGCCACGTAGCTCCAGATCTTCCACCACAATGTCCAGTGCAGGGATTTCTACTGGCCCGTTTTCGAGCAATTCTTCGACCACGTTGTCCGCTGTGGGCGGCAGACTTAAGCGGCCGAGGCGTGCATAGACGCGGCCCAGATTGGCACCTGCTGATTGGCGATATTCCAGATACCCGCTGAACTCGCGGGCATCCAAGTTGGCGCGCCACAGCAAGCCGTCACGCGAGCCGCCCACCACCACGTTGTGCAAGGTCCGACCCTGGACCACAAACTCTTGCGCTTGCAGAGCCATGCGCGTGGGCAAAAAGGTGGCAGCGATCACGTCGTAAGCAGCTTTGGATACGGCGCCCGTGGCGCGGCCGTCGGCAGATAGGGCCGCGGAGCTGGCCCAGGCGGCCTGCCATTCATCGAGCGAAAAAACTTGGAATGCCATGTTCGCGACCACGCCGCTGTCGGGCAGGGGCGGCGCTTGGACGCGGTCCAAGCCAATGCCCAAACTGCCTTGCACTACGCGGGGCTTGTCGCCGCTCCAATCGCGGATGTAGGTGGCCGCCAACAGGCGCCCAAGGTTCAACTGAATTTGTTCACGCAGTAGCTTGGCGCTGCCGCCGGCGATCACGCGCGAGTCCATACGCAGAGCCAATTCGTCCGCTGGTGCTTTCACCAACGGCGCCGGCAGGCTCAGTCCCAGGCCTTGTAAACGGCTGGTGATGGACAGCTCCGGGTGGCCTTGGCGAAAGCCGATGACGGCGTTGTAAGCGGTGCTGCCGCTCATGTGTTGCGCCAATTTGTTCAAGGGGGCCAGCTCCACTGCTTGTTGCAAACCCAGCGCCGTGGCCGTGCCCTGTACCCGAAGCGAAATCGGTGCTTCGCTGCTGCCCGCGCTCGGGGCCCTTGTGCCACCGTCCACACGCAAGTTGCCGCCCAGCATGCGGGCCAAGCCCGCGGTAACGGTGAATCCCGATTCGTTGAAGCTCACAGTGCCTTGTGCTTTTTCAAGCTTGGGTAACTCGGTCACGAGGCGTAGATCGTTGCCGCCCAAAACCACGTTGCCTTGCAGTTTGGTTTTTTCCAGGTTCGCTAAGGGTAGGCTCAGCTTGATGCGTGCGGACACAGTGCCCGTGGCTGTGCTGTCATGCAAGCTGCCACCGAGCAGTGGGTCCAGTGGCGATTTTTGCACCAAGTTCAGCAGCTCGTTGGCCAACGCGTTGCGCGATTCGGCCGAGACTTCCAACTGCGCCGCACGTGTCATGTCCGCAATGGCCGCTACGCCGTTGTTTAGCGGCACATTGCCCAGCTTGCCGCTTGCGTTGCTTAACCGCACACTCAGTCGGTCAAACACCAAATCGCCATTCACGCCAGACAGCAGGGGCCAAGGCGCCTCGCCCGTAGGTTGTAATCGGGTGGGCACATAGGCCATTTGCACGTTGCGCACTTTGCCGGCAAATCGCAGCTCGCCGGTTTTGGGGTTGGCAAAAGGCAGACTTTTCAAGTCGCCCTTGATGCGCACCGCCATTTGGCTCACCTCGCCTTGCGTGAAAGCGTCGCGCACATAATGGCGCACTTTTTCCGACAGCACTTGCGGCAGGTAGCGAGCAACCCGTGCCGCCTCGGCGCGCAGAATCTGGCCTTGCAAGTCCAGCAGCCCAGGTCCGGTGCCGTCTTTACTCATGCGCCAACTGCCGTTGACATCGATGGCGGCGTCGGCGTTGCTGGCTTTCACGTGCCATTGCGGCACTGTTACTTGTTTGTCTTTGACGGTCCAGTTCAAATCTGCCTTGAGCGAATCCAAGGGTATCAGTGGGTCTTCGAGCAAGCCGCCCAATGTCAAGGTGCCTTTGTCGATGGTCAGTGCCAGTTTTCCGCCCGTTTGGTTCAGACTGAAGTCGCCTGCGGCGTTGCTCACCCCTGGCAGGCGGGCCAAGAGCCTACTTGTGGGGTTGTTGTTAGGACTGTGCAAACCACTGTTGTCGGCAGGTACGGCCCACGTCAAACTGTGGACGTGGCCTGTGGCTTCATAGCTGGTCAATTGTGGCCAAGCTCCTTGCCACTGCGCCTTCACGTTGTCGAGCGTACCGGCCACATTCAGGGTTTGGATCTGAGCGAGTACTTCGGCGTCTAAAGGCAAGCGTGCGGTCAGGTTTTGTAGCGCTTGCAAATTGAGTTCGGCGGCCTGGACCTGACCTTTGGCCGTCGTCTTGCCTTGCGGGTAGGCGTAGCGCAGCGACACATCGCCTCCTGGCCAGTGCAAACCATCGGGCGTGTCAAAGGTGAGTGCGTGTGTGGAGACCTCAAAACCCTGGGCATCGTGCTTTCCGCCCAGGTGACCCTGCAAGGTGTCAAACTTTAAGGGCTTTAATTGTGGCCCCAAGGTCATGCTCAGGTCTTTCAGGGTGACGTCAGCGGCCCCTGTGACGGGCTGGCCGTTCAACACATCGACCCCCAAGTGCAAAGCCCCTTTGCCTGAAGTCACGCTAATGCCGGTGGCCACGCCGCGCCCCAGCGGCGCCAAGTCTACGTTGGGGAACTGCACCTGCATCGACCCCGACCAGTCCTTCCAGTGCGCCGCATGGGTTGAAAGCAAGCCCCGGCTGAATTGTCCGGTGGCGCTCAGGCGCTCACCCCAGCCTGTCGGCAAAATGGCCTGAAGCTGCAGCTTATGGTGGCGTGCGCTGTTGTGCAGCGTGACGTCGACCGCTGTCGCCGTCACGGTGCGCTGCGGCTCCAGCGACAAGGCGTCTGTCCAGCGCAGGGTGCCATGGCGCAACACGATTTCTTTTTGCGCCAGCAGCCAATCGGCCGCAGCAGAAGGTGTTGTTGCGCTGCTGGGGAAAGGCATGCCGGCGATCAAAAACTTCCCGTCCTCGGTGCGGCGCAGGTCCAGATCAGCGCCGTCCACGGCCAGCTGCTCAACCCCCAGCGTCAACAAGGACCGGGCACTGACGGTCACGCGCAGTTTGGGCAAGGACAAGGCGGCTTGGCCTGCCGCGTTGCGTATGCTCAGGTTGTCGATCTCCAGAACCGGTGCCCAGCCGTTGGACTGCACGGTCAATTCGCCGATTTGTACCGGCAGCCCCACCGCTTGGCTGGCCATATGTTCCAGCTCAGGGCGCAGCTGTGAGATTCGCGGCACAATCCAAAAATGCAGTACGGCCCATGTCAACCCCACGAGCATGCTCAAGCTGAGCAGTCCCCATGCGAGCCAACGCAAAAGCATAGCCGGCAAAGGGGTTAGCCATGGCAGTTTCAGCATTCGAAAATATTCACGTATTCCATACAAAGTGGCAGGAATTATGACCCGCACCGAACCGTCTGGCGCACCCTTGGCGGTAAAGGAGGGGCAATTCCGAAAAAAAGCGGCTTATTCTCGCTTTCGCCAACGATTAGAGCGCCGTTACGCCGATCTTTGGTCGCTGTTGCCCCGCGGCATTCCAAACCGCGAAACCCTGCAAATTGCTTTTGAAGCGCTTTGCACGAACAACCCCGCATGGCGGGCCGATCCGGGCGCTGTTTTGCGCATGTTGCGCCAATGGGTGATGGCGCAACTGATGGATCACGATTGCGAGCAACAAGCTTCGATGCAAAGCATCACTTTGAGTGTGACCCATTTGGCCGAGTTCGCGCTGGATGTGGCCTGTCGCCATGCCCTGGCCGAGTTGGATCAGCGCCACGGCGCACCCACCTTGGTCTCGGGCCAACGCGCTGAGTTTTGGATCGTGGGAATGGGCAAGCTGGGCGCGCGCGAGTTGAATGTCTCAAGTGACATTGACCTGATTTACGTCTATGACGAAGACGGCGAAACTTTGGGCACGGCGGATGGGCGCGGACGTATCAGCTGTCAGGAGTATTTCAGCCGCGCCGTGAAAATGATGCAGGCCTTGATTGGCGAAACCACCGAACATGGTTTTGTCTTTCGTGTGGACCTGGCGCTGCGCCCGAACGGTAACTCTGGCCCGAGCGTAGTCTCGCTCAGCGCGCTGGAAGAATATTTGTTGGTGCAAGGCCGAGAGTGGGAACGCTTTGCTTGGATGAAAAGCCGTGTGATCGCGCCTCGCAGCGCCATCACCAACGGCTCGGCCCAGGCTCTGCGCAGCGTGGTGTTGCCGTTTGTGTTTCGCAAATACCTGGACTACAACGTGTTTGAGTCCTTGCGCACCTTGCACCAGCAAATCCGCGACCATGCCGCTAAGCGAAGCGCCGGTCACCCTGAGCGCGCCAACGATGTGAAGCTGTCGCGCGGGGGCATTCGCGAGATCGAATTTACGGTGCAGCTGCTGCAAGTGGTGCGCGGCGGGCAGTTCCCCGAGCTGCGCACCCGCCCCACGCTCAACGCCTTGCACTGCGTGGCTAAAGCGGGTTTGATGCCCCAGGCGACAGCGCAGGCCTTGGCTGACGCTTATGTGTTTTTGCGACGTGTCGAACATCGCATCCAGTACCTAGACGACCAGCAAACGCATGTTTTGCCCACGCGTGATGATGACTTGCTGTGGATTGCGCAAACCCTGGACTACCCCGATACCTGTGCCTTTTTGAAAGACCTAGATACGCACCGCGAACGCGTTGCCGAGGAGTTTGATTTGTTGCTGGGCGGGGGGCGCGATGTGGGTGCTTGCAATGGCAAAAGCTGCAATGGCAATCACAGCAATCACGGCAAAAATGGTGCGAGGGAGCACACCGAGCTGGAAACGCTGATCGGGTTGTTCAGCGGCCCGGTGCGCGAGCGTCTGGGACACTGGCGTGACAACCCCAAAATTCGGGCCTTGCGAGACGAAGCTCGTAGCCGCTTGATGCGTTTGCTGCAGCGTACCGCACAATGGCAAAAAGAAGGCCGTATCAACGAAGACGCGGTGCTGCGCATGGCCGACTGGCTTGAGCCGTTGCTGCGCCGCGAGAGTTATTTGGCCATGCTGCTGGAGCGCCCGGCGGTGCACGAACGCTTGCTGCGTTTGCTTGGCGCGGCGCGTTGGCCTGCGCGCTATTTGGTGCAGCACCCCGGCGTGATTGACGAGCTGGCGGGCGGCGATTTGCTCTCCAGCCGCTTTAATGCGCCAGAGTTTGAAGCCGAACTGCAATCGCGTTGGCAAGCACTGCAGCGCACCGGCGAAGCGGACGAAGAAAACCTCTTGAACCTGTTGCGCCGCGCGCACCATGCAGAGCTGTTTCGCACCTTGGCGCGCGACGTCGAAGGCGCCTTGCGCATCGAGCAGGTGGCCGACGATTTAAGCGCTTTGGCCGACGCCGTGCTGCGCGTCACCACCCTCTGGTGCTGGGCTTGCTTTAAAAACAGACACCGCGATGAGCCGCAACTGGCCATCATTGGCTATGGCAAACTCGGTGGCAAAGAGCTGGGGTACGGCAGCGATCTGGACATTGTTTTTGTCTATCAAGACGGGCATGAACGTGCGCAAGAAATTTATGCCGCCTTTGTGCGCAAGCTGATCAACTGGCTCACAGTGAAGACCGGCGAGGGCGATCTCTATGAAATTGACACGGCGCTGCGCCCCAATGGTAACGCGGGCTTGTTGGTCACGCCCTTTAACGCTTATGCCGATTACCAAGAGCAGCGCGGCAGTAACGCTGCCTGGACCTGGGAACACCAGGCCATGACCCGCGCGCGTTTCGTCTCGGGCTTGCCGGCCTTGCAAGTGCCTTTTGATGCGGTGCGCTGTGCGGTGATGGGTGCGCCGCGCGATGCCAACAGTCTGAAGGCTGAGATCGTTGCCATGCGCGATCGGGTGCGCAAAGGTCACCCCGAAACACCTGGGCGTTTTGACGTAAAACACAGCCCTGGCGCCATGGTGGACGTGGAGTTTGCAGTGCAATACTTGGTGTTGCTGCACACTGCAGCGCACCCTGAACTGGCAGATAACGTGGGCAATATTGAATTGCTGCAACGCGCTGAAGCCGCAGGCCTCTTGCCCCCAGGCATGGGCTTGGCTGCTGCCAACGCTTATCGAAAACTGCGCCGCGTTCAGCACCATGCGCGCTTAAACGAAGAGCCAACCGAAGTCGAGCCCGCGCAGCTGCAAGGTGAGTGCGCAGCGGTGCAAGCGCTTTGGCAGCAGGTCATGGGATAGTTCGTCAACGCAAATCAAGCGACGCCGTGATCGCCGACTTGAGGGTCACAGGCGAATAAACTTGCGTCCATCTAAGAGAGTGAATTTAATCATGCACAAATCAGTCACGGCTGTGAGCCTAAGCTTGAGCGTAGTTCTGGGCTTTTTCTCCATGTCTTTGTGGGCGCAGGATAAAAATCCAACGCCATCAGTCAGCGTCAAGCCCAGTTTGACAGTCAGCGTGGCGCCAGCGCTCTCTGTGGCGATGATGCAGCACCTGCAAGCGAACGGCTCATTGGCTGCATGGCAAGAAGCCGTGGTTGGTGCCGAGGCCAATGGCTTGAAGATTACAGAGGTGCGTGTAAATGTGGGCGACCGCGTGCAGCGCGGTGAGGTGTTGGCCATTTTGCAGTCTGACACCTTGCGCGCCGAATTGGCGCAAGCTGAAGGCAGCTTGGCCGAGGCCAGTGCTAGTGCGCAAGAAACCAAGGTGCAGGCAGAACGCGCCCGTGCATTGCAGCAGCAAGGCTTTTACAGTAGCGCGCAGTTGAGTCAGGCCCTGGCCACTGAGGTCTCGGCGCAAGCGCGCGTTCAGTCGGCGCGCGCTCTGGTCCAGCTGCAGCAATTGCGGGTGGCACAAACGGTCGTAAAGGCGCCAGACGCTGGCGTGATTTCGGCGCGCCAGGCCACCGTGGGCAGTGTGGTGGCCGCCGGCACCGAATTGTTCCGTTTGATTCGCCAAGGCCGCCTGGAATGGCGCGCCGAAGTTACGTCTGCTGACATTGGCCGCGTGCAAGTTGGCGCGCCGGTGCAGATCACTGCCGCCAGTGGCCAGCAGTTGCAAGGCAAGGTGCGCATGGTTGCACCTTCGGTCGATGCGCAAACTCGCAACGCTTTGGTGTATGTGGATCTGCTCTCTAACATGGGCAGCGCCCGTGCGGGCATGTACGCTAAAGGCGAGATCATGTTAGGCCAAAAGCAAACGCTGACGGTGCCGCAAACTGCTGTGGTGGTACGGGACGGCTTTAGCTACGTCTACACCATCGGCGTGGACCATAAAGTCAGCCAGCTCAAGGTGCGCACGGGGCTTTTGAATGGGGATCGCATGGAGATCTTGAGCGGCCTGCAGCCTGAGGCGCAGGTGGTGGTAAGCGGAGGCGCGTTTTTGAACCACGGCGACACGGTGCGCGTGGTGCCCGCGGTCCCCGGCGGCACGCTTTCTTCTCCAGCAACCAAGTAGGAAGCTTTCATGCTCAACGTCTCATCTTGGTCGATCCGCAACCCGATCCCGGCGGTCATGCTGTTTGTGCTGCTGTCGGTAGCTGGTTTCATTGCTTTCGGTTCGATGAAGGTGCAAAACTTTCCCGATTTGGACCTGCCCACCATCAGCGTCACCGCCAGCTTACCCGGCGTGGCGCCCGCGCAGCTGGAAACGGATGTGGCGCGTAAGCTCGAAAACGCGCTGGCCCCTTTGCAGGGGTTGAAGCACATCACCACCAAAGTGCAAGACGGCGTGGTGTCGATCATCGCCGAGTTCCGTTTGGAAAAACCGGTGCAAGAAGCGGTGGACGATGTGCGCTCGGCCATTCAAGGCGTGCGCGCCGATTTGCCCAGCGATCTACGCGACCCGATTGTGCAAAAGCTCAACCTGGCTGGCACCCCGGTGCTGGCCTACACCGTGCGCTCCACGCGCATGGACGACGAGGCGCTGTCTTGGTTGGTGGACAACGACATCACCCGCAAACTGCTGTCGCTGCGCGGTGTGGGCGCCGTAAATCGCGTGGGGGGCGTGATGCGGGAGGTGCGCATCGCCCTTGATGTGAACCGTTTGCAAGCGATGGGCGTCACCGCATCCGAGGTGTCACGCCAACTCAAGCAGGTGCAGCTAGAGGGCTCGGGTGGTCGCATGGACTTGGGCGTCGGCGAGCAACCCGTGCGCACCCTTGCCACGGTCAAGACCGCGCAAGAGGTGGGGCAGATCGAGTTGGCCACGGTGCGCGCAGGGCGCGTGCGTTTGGACCAAATTGCCACTGTGAGCGACACCCTGGCCGAGTTGCGATCAGCGGCCAGTTTGAACGGCAGCCCGGTGGTTGGCTTTGAGGTGGTGCGCAGCAAAGGCGAGAGCGAGGTGGCCGTGGGGCGATTGGTGCGCCAGGCTTTGGCCGATTTCAAAGTGAAGAACCCCGACATCGAGATCACCGAAGCCTTTGACTTTGTGACCCCGGTGGAGGAGGAATACACCGGCTCGCTGCACTTGCTCTACGAGGGCGCGATCTTGGCGGTGCTGGTGGTATGGCTGTTCTTGCGCGATTTTCGCGCCACCTTTGTCTCGGCGGTAGCGCTGCCGCTGTCGGTGATTCCGGCCTTCATTGGCATGGCCTACTTGGGTTTTTCGATCAACGTGGTCACGCTCTTGGCGCTGTCGCTGGTGATTGGTATTTTGGTGGACGACGCGATCGTCGAGGTGGAAAACATCGTGCGCCATTTGCGCATGGGCAAAACGCCTTACCAAGCCGCCATGGAAGCGGCCGACGAGATTGGCTTGGCGGTGATCGCCACCACCTTCACCTTGATCGCGGTGTTTTTACCCACGGCCTTTATGGCCGGGATTCCGGGCAAGTTTTTCAAACAGTTTGGCTGGACTGCGTCACTGGCGGTGTTTGCCTCTTTGGTGGTGGCGCGCGTGCTCACGCCCATGATGGCGGCCTACATCATGAAGCCCATCGTCGGCGCCGCCCATGAACCGAAGTGGCTGACCCGCTACATGGGCTGGGTGGCTTGGTGCACGCGCCACCGGTTGGTGACCATCTTTTTGGCGCTGGTGTTTTTCGTGGGCTCCATCATGCTGGTGCCGCTGTTGCCCAAGGGCTTTATTCCGCCGGACGACAACTCGCAAACCCAGGTCTATGTGGAGCTGCCCCCGGGCTCGACGCTCAAGCAAACCCAGGCCAGCGCCGAGCAGGCGCGCCAGATGCTGATGCAAGTGGCTGACGTGAAAAGCATTTACACCACCATCGGCGGCGGTAGCGCGGGCACCGACCCGTTTGCCGGCAGCGGCGCGGCCGAGGTGCGCAAAGCCACGCTGACCATCCAGCTCAGCGAGCGCGGCACACGCCCGCGCAAGCAGGCGATTGAAGACCGCATTCGCACCGCGCTGCAACCCCTGCCCGGTGTGCGCACCAAGGTGGGTTTGGGCGGCTCGGGTGAGAAATACATTTTGGTGCTCACCGGCGAAGACCCTGTGGCCTTGCAAAGCACCGCCATGGCGGTGGAGCGAGATCTGCGCACGATTCAAGGCCTGGGCTCGATTGCGTCCACCGCCAGCTTGGTGCGCCCCGAGATTGCGGTGCGCCCCGACTTTGCCAAAGCCGCCGATCTGGGCGTGACCAGCGCAGCCATCAGCGACACCTTGCGCGTAGCAACTTTGGGCGACTATGACGCGGCCCTGCCCAAGCTGAACTTGTCGCAACGCCAGGTGCCCATTGTCGTCAAGCTTGAGGCCGATGCGCGCAAAGACTTGGGCGTGCTCGAACGTTTGATGGTGCCCGGCAGCCGCGGCCTGGTGATGCTGTCGCAAGTGGCCAGCGTGGAGGTAGCGGGTGGCCCGGCGGTGATTGACCGCTATGACCGCCAGCGCAACATCAACTTTGAGATCGAGCTGTCGGGCATGCCGCTGGGTGACGTGACGCAAGCGGTGCAACAACTGCCCTCGCTGCAAAGCCTGCCGCCCGGCGTGCGGGTGGTGGAGGTGGGCGACGCCGAAGTCATGGGCGAACTCTTTGCCAGCTTCGGCCTGGCCATGATGATTGGCGTGCTGTGCATCTACATCGTGTTGGTGCTGTTGTTCAAAGGCTTTTTGCACCCGGTTACGATTTTGGCGGCGCTGCCCTTGTCACTCGGCGGGGCCTTTGTGGGCCTGCTGTTGGCGCAAAAAAGTTTCTCCATGCCGTCGCTGATTGGTCTGATCATGCTGATGGGCGTGGCCACCAAAAACTCCATCTTGCTGGTGGAGTACGCGATTGAAGCGCGACGTGGCCGCCCCGCGCATGACGGCCAGGCTGGCGTGCCTGGCATGAACCGTTGGGACGCGCTGATGGACGCTTGCCACAAACGTGCCCGCCCGATTGTGATGACCACCATCGCCATGGGCGCGGGCATGCTGCCCATTGCCTTCGGCTGGGGCAGCGCCGACACCAGCTTTCGCTCGCCCATGGCGATTGCCGTGATTGGCGGCCTGATCACCAGCACCGTGCTCAGCCTCTTGGTGATCCCGGTGGTGTTCACTTACTTGGATGACTTGGGGCAATGGACGGGGCGCATGTACCGGCGGATTACCCGCTAGTTCAACTGCTCAGACCGTCAGCTACAACAATCGAGCCCCAACGAAGAAAGGCCGCTTATAGCGGCGTTTCCATTTGGTGCATCTTTCTGCTTGTTAGCGTCCAGAGCGCATTTCCCAATCGACGAAATGAGAATCAATTATAGCACAATAGATCTCTTAATTTATAAAATTGAATAAGGAGATGCTGTGCCTCAAATGCGATACCGACTGGCCTTGGATTTGGGTTCAACCTCTTTAGGCTGGGCCATGGTGCGTCTCAATGCTGAAAATGAAACCTGCGCCGTCATTAAAGCGGGCGTGCGAATTTTCAGCGATGGCCGCAACCCCAAGGACGGCTCTTCATTGGCGGTGAGTCGGCGTGAAGCCCGAGCCATGCGCCGCCGCCGTGACCGATTGTTGAAACGCAAACATCGGATGATGGCCACCTTGCTGCGCCATGGCTTCTTTCCGCAAGACGAAGCCGACCGTAAA
>CANGEG010000014.1 GCA_947452725.1 Comamonadaceae bacterium
ACGTGGCCAAACGTGTCGCCAAATGGGCGCGCGCGGGCCATCAAATGGTGGTGGTGCCCAGTGCCATGAGCGGTGAAACCAACCGACTGCTGGGCCTGGCCAAAGAGCTGGCCCCGACCAAGGCCGACTCGGCCTATCACCGCGAACTCGATGCCCTGGCCGCCACAGGCGAGCAGGCTTCGTCGGCGCTATTGGCTATTGCCTTGCAGGCCGAGGGCATGCCCTCGGTCAGTTATGCGGGCTGGCAAGTGCCCATCAAAACCAACGACTCCTACACCAAGGCGCGCATCGAGTCGATTGACGACGAACGCGTGCGCTCCGATCTGAACGCGGGCAAAATTGTCATCGTCACTGGCTTTCAGGGCGTGGACGATGCGGGCAACATCACCACTCTGGGCCGCGGCGGCTCAGACACCTCGGCTGTGGCTGTGGCCGCGGCCATGAAAGCTGATGAATGCCTGATTTATACCGACGTGGACGGGGTCTACACCACCGATCCACGCGTGGTGCCCGAAGCCCGTCGCCTGCTTACGGTCAGTTTTGAAGAGATGATGGAGATGGCCTCCATGGGCTCCAAAGTTCTGCAAATCCGCTCCGTGGAATTTGCCGGCAAATACAAAGTACCAATGCGGGTGCTTTCGAGCTTCACCCCATGGGACATTGACATTCACGAAGAAGCCAAATCAGGCACATTGATCACTTTTGAGGAAGACGAAAAAATGGAACAGGCCATTGTTTCCGGTATCGCGTTCAACCGCGACGAAGCCAAAATTTCCGTGGTGGGCGTGCCCGACAAACCCGGTATTGCCTACCAAATCTTGGGTGCAGTGGCGGATGCCAACATCGAAGTCGATGTAATCATCCAAAACCTGAGCAAAGACGGCAAGACCGATTTCAGCTTCACGGTGCACCGCAACGACTACGCCAAAACCATGGACTTGCTCAAAGAGAAAGTCTTGCCCTCACTGGGTGCGGCCGACGTTATGGGCGACGCAAAAATTTGCAAAGTCTCCATTGTGGGCATTGGCATGCGTAGCCATGTGGGTGTGGCCAGCAAAATGTTCCGCTCTTTGAGCGAAGAGGGTATCAACATCCAAATGATTTCCACCTCCGAGATTAAAACCTCGGTCGTCATCGACGAGAAATACATGGAATTGGCCGTACGTGCCCTACATAAGGCCTTCGATCTGGACCAAGCCTGAGCTATAATTTCGAGTGCAAGGAAACGTGACCGAGTGGCCGAAGGTGCTCCCCTGCTAAGGGAGTATGGGGTGTAGAGCCTCATCGAGGGTTCGAATCCCTCCGTTTCCGCCATTGCCCCCCCAAAGGGACCAATGGAAAGCAATAGAAAGCAAAAAACCCTAAGTAAATTAACGACTTAGGGTTTTTTTTGGCCCAAATGTTCCCCCGTAAGTTCCCGCATCCAACCAATCCCCACCTTTGGCTTGTTGAATTTGTGTTGTGTCCTGACTCGACACCAAGCCGGATTCAACATTTCGCTGAAACGGATTCAACAAGGATTCAACATTCATGGCGCATTCCACTCTGTCGGATGCGGTTTGCAAGTCAGCCAAGCCAAAAGAATAGGACTACTCAATCCCCGATGGAAGCGGCCTGTACCTCTTCGTAACGGCCAAAGGCAAAAAAACTTTCCGCGCCGCATACGTTGATTTCACCGCTTGTGTGGTGTCTCTATGCTTGGCAAACCAACTACAAATATTAAATACATCACCTTGGCCGTGAAGTAATCAAGTCAATTGAGCTAGATTTCTTTTGTACGGGAAGCAGCCAAGTTACTTCACCACCTTTAACTTATAGCTTGCAGGTTGATCTTCAAGCCCCCAGTTATCCTGGCTGCACTTGTTGCGCCTCTCGCTTGATTGTCATCTGCAACCCCAACTTCTCAGGGTTTGTTTGCGCAGTGGGCGTTGGAGTTGATAAGTAACCTTGCGTGATGACAGCGATTTGGTCGCAGATCATGAACAGTTCATCGAGTTCTTCGGACAGTACCAATACCGCCGCTCCTTGATTACGCAGGTCGATCAGGGCTTGACGGATCAGCATGGCTGCGCCGACGTCGACGCCCCAGGTGGGTTGTGAGATGACCATGACCTTGGGGCGCAGCATCACTTCGCGCCCGACGATGAATTTTTGAAGATTTCCGCCCGACAGGCTACTGGCCAAGGCTCGTGGACCGCCACATGCCACTTTAAAGCGCGCTATCACTTGCTGCGTAAAGCTTTGCATGGCTTCGCGCTGTATCACCCCAAAGCGAACCATGCCTTGGCGTGCACCCGTGAGTAGGGCGTTATTTGACAAACTCATCGTCGGCACGGCGCCGCGTCCCAGACGTTCTTCAGGCACAAAGCGCAAACCGAGTTGGCGGCGTTCGGACGGATTCATACGGCCCACGGCATGTCCGCACAAACGAATGGTTGCTGGGCTGCCTTGCTTCGATTCGCCAGAAATGGCCGCCAATAACTCTTTTTGTCCGTTACCTGAAATGCCGGCAATGCCCACAATTTCACCGCTGCACACGCGCAGGTCGAGTTGCTTCAAATGCGTACCAAACGGATCTTTGCTCAACGCCGACAATGCCTGGATTTCCAGCATCACCGGACCCGCTGCTTGGGGACGTATGGCGCATTCGGGCAGATCTGAGCCAATCATCAAACGCGCCAGTTCGCTTGATGTGGCTTGCCGTGGTTGCGCGGTACCGGTGACTTTGCCATGGCGCAGTACGGTGGCCGTGTCGCACAGGGCGCGTATTTCATCGAGCTTGTGGCTGATGTACAAAATGCTGCAGCCCTCAGCTGCCAAGCGGCGCAGGGTCTCAAAGAGCTTCAACACCGCTTGCGGCGTTAGCACCGAGGTGGGCTCGTCCATGATCAGTAGCTTTGGCTTTTGCAGGAGGCAGCGCACGATCTCCACCCGTTGTCGTTCACCTACCGACATGCTGTGCACCATGCGCTCCGGATCGATCGGCAGACCATAGTGATCAGACACCTCGCGAATGCGCTGTGACAAAACTTTGAGCGACTCTGGCTCATCTAGGGCCAACGTGATGTTTTCAGCCACGGTCAACGATTCAAACAGGGCAAAGTGTTGAAACACCATGCCAATGCCGAGTTGACGGGCTTGGGCTGGGCTGGTGATGTTGACCTCGCGGCCTTCCCACAGGATGTCCCCCGCATCCGGTGCTGTGACGCCATAGACCATCTTCATCAGCGTGCTTTTGCCCGCGCCGTTTTCGCCTAGCAAAGCATGAATCTCTCCGGCGCAAATCGTTAAGTTAATGCTGTCGTTGGCAATCACACTGGGGTAGCGCTTGCTGATGCCGCGCAGCACTAGGCGGGGATAAGGCTGAGGAATTTGCGCTGAGGTCATACCACAGCCTTGCGCAATAACTGTGCCTTGGCGGCATCAAGGCCCATGGACAGACTGTGCACCGTTGCAGTGTGTGCGATAGAGGGCGATGCTGCTTGCTGGTGCGCGGCGCCTCATTGCAGGGCTTTAAAGCGTAAAGATAACGCCATGACGGTGCCAATGGTGTTGGTATGCATATTGCAAAGTGCTCATTAAGACCAATACCCGCCATGACAAACCACTCAATTCCATTATTGAAAAATACAGCGCTTGTGCTGCGGTGGGTGCGGTGACGTTGCGATTGGTACCCCGCGCCGAGCCCCTGCAGTCCATGCGGGTGATGGCCCCTTTGGTGGCCGTGACCTTAACTCTGTTGGCGGGCATGGTGATGTTTGCGCTCATGGGTAAGAACCCTTTGCAGGCTTATCAGGCCTACTTTATCGATCCGGTCAGCGACGCCAATGGTGTCAGCGAGTTACTGCTCAAGGCCTCGCCACTTTGCTTGATTGCCTTGGGTTTGGCTATTGGCTACCGCGCCAATATTTGGAACATTGGAGCCGAAGGACAGATGTATGTGGGTGGGCTCTTTGCCACAGGCTTGGCTATTTATTTTCATAACAGCGAATCGCGTTGGTTGCTGCCTGCCATGGTTTTGGCGGGCGCTTTAGGCGGCTGCCTGTGGGCCTCGCTCACGGCGCTGTGTCGAGCACAGTTTCACACCAACGAAATTTTGGTCAGCCTCATGCTCACCTATGTAGCCGATCTGCTAATTAAGTTTATGGTCTATGGGCCCTGGCGCGATCCGTTGGCCAACAACTTTCCTATCACCGTGTCTTTTTCAGACAGCGCCTTGTTCGCGCCCTTGGCCTCTTATGGTTGGGCGATGTGGGAGGGCACGCGCATCAACAGCTCGGTCTTTATTACCCTGGCCCTTATTCCGTTGGCTTGGTTTTTCATGGAGCGCTCGTTTGCTGGATTTCAAAACACGGTCACCGGCGAGGCACCCCTGGCCGCCCGCTACGCCGGCTACCCTGAGCGGCGCATTATTTGGTACACGTTGCTGATCGGCGGCGCGGCTGCCGGCCTGGCTGGGGTGTCGGATGTGGCGGGCCCCTTGGGTCAGTTGAACGACCGCTGGACCCCCGGCTATGGTTTCACCGCCATCATTGTGGCCACCCTGGGGCGCTTGCATGCGGTGGGAATTGTGCTGGCCTCATTGTTGATGGCGCTTCTGTATTTAGGAGGCGAGTCGGTGCAGGTCAGTATGCAGTTGCCCAAGGCCGTAAGCGAGGTGTTCCAAGGCCTTTTACTTTTGTTTTTACTGGCCACAGACGTGCTGGTGAATTACCGCATTGTTTCCAGACACCATGTGTTGGGTAGCCGCGCTTGATGGACTCTATGACGCCTTTGCTAGCCAGCGCCTTAGGTGCTGCCATTCCCTTGCTGCTGGCGGCGCAGGGGGAATTAATCACTGAGCGCGCAGGCATCTTGAATTTGGGCCTGGAGGGCATGATGCTGCTGGGCGCATTGAGCAGCTTCATGGTGGTGGCCAATGGCGGCAGCTTGCCCATCGCTGTGCTGGCGGGCATGGGGGCCGGCACGTCGGCGGCCTTGGTTTTTGGTTTTGTCACCATCAGCTTGCAGGCTAACCAAGTGGCCGCAGGTCTGTCCTTGACTATTTTGGGTACTGGAATCTCAGCGGTGCTCGGGCGTACTTATGTTGGTTTTAGTGCCCCGGTGAGTTTTAGCCCCATGCCTTTGCCCTACCTGAGTCAAATTCCCTTGCTGGGGGGCTCGTTTTTCTCACTCGATCTCTTGGGGTACGGCGCATTGGTATTGTTGGTGCTGGTGATTGTTTTTCTCCACCACACGCGCGCAGGCTTGCTGCTCAAAGCGGTGGGTGAGTCACCTGTGGTTGCCCGCTCTTTGGGTTTGCCGGTCACTAGAGTGCGCTACGCCGCCGTGGCCTTTGGCGGCGCTTTGTCTGGCTTGGCCGGCACTTATTACGCAGTGGCGCAATTCAAGATGTGGCAGGACGGGCTGACTTCTGGCAACGGTTGGATCGCTTTGGCATTGGTTGTATTTTCGACATGGCGCCCGCAGCGTGTGGGCATAGGTGCCTTGTTGTTTGGCAGCGTCACAACCTTGGGTCTTTACTTTCAGGCTGTGGGCTTGAAGGTGTCCACCTTTGCCTTGGCCAGTTTGCCATATTTGGCAACCGTTTTGGTGCTGGTCATTTTGTCGTCCAACCCCACCACCATTCGGCGTCATGCACCGGCTTGGTTGGGAAAACCTTTCTTTGACGACGCCTAAACCAATTGATTAGCGTTAATTTTTTCCTTGTTTTTTATCTACCCAGGAGTTATGCGATGAAATTTTTGAAGATCAAATTGGCTTGCGTTGCAGCCATGAGTTTGCTGGGCGCCGCCCAGCCGGCCCTTTCTGCACCACCTGTCAAAGTCGCATGGGTGTACTTTGGCACGCCCGGTGACGGCGGGTGGACCTTTGCGCATGACCTGGGCGTGAAGACTGTGAAGAAAGAATTGGGCAGTGCGATTGAGACCACCGTGGTTGAGAACGTTCCCGAAAACGCTGATGCAGAGCGCGTGATTCGTGACCTGGCAGCCAAAGGCAACCAGTACATCTTTACTACCTCTTTTGGTTACATGGAGCAAACGCTCAAAGTGGGCAAGACCTTTCCGAAGGTCGAGTTCTATCACAACACGGGTTTCAAATCGGCCCCTAACGTGCATACCTACAACTCGCGCATGTACGAGCCTGCTTACCTGGCCGGCATCATCGCCGGCCGCATGACCAAGTCTAATGTGCTCGGTTATGTAGCTTCGTTCCCAATTCCTGAAGTGGTGCGCAACATTAACGCCTACACCATGGGTGCTCGTAGTGTGAACCCCAAAGTCAAAACCAAGGTGGTGTGGATCAGCTCTTGGTACGACCCTGCCAAAGAGCGCCAAGCGGCTGAAACCATGATCGGCCAGGGCGCCGACATGTTGATGCAAAACACCGACTCCTCGGCCACGTTGCAAGCGGCTGCCGACAAAGGTGTTTATGCCTTTGGTTGGAACTCGGACATGGCTGCAGTCGCGCCCAAAGCCCATTTGGCTTCCGTGACCCAACTATGGGGCAGCTACTACGTCAACGTCGTCAAAGATGCGGTCGCAGGCAAACCCTTCAAAGGCAATGTCTGGGGCGGCATGAAAGAAGGCATGAACGGCTTGTCGTCTTTGAACAGCAGCTTGCCCGCTTCGGTGAAAAAAGAAGTCCAAGACAAGCAGGCCGAAATTGTGTCTGGCAAATTCAAAGTCTTCTCGGGCCCGATGAAGTTGCAAGACGGCAGCACCAAGCTGGCAGCTGGTCAGAGCTTTACTGATGCTGATATTGACAGCATCAAGTTCTACGTCGAAGGCGTAGAAGGTCAGTTGCCTAACTGATCTGAAAAAATAAAGGACACCGCGATGCATGACATTGACGCGCAGCCGTTTGCGTTTAGCCTGGACTTTGCGCGAGCGGCGCTGCTCATCATTGACATGCAGCGCGACTTTGTTGAGCCCGGTGGCTTTGGGGAAAGCCTGGGTAACCGAGTTGAGCCTTTACAAAGCATAGTGCCCACCGTGCTGCAATTGCTCACCCTCTGGCGCACGCGAGGTGGCGTGGTGGTACACACCCGTGAGTCCCACGCCCCCGATTTGAGTGACTGCCCTGCGGCCAAACGCTTGCGCGGTTCACCGCAGTTGCGCATTGGTGACGTGGGCCCAATGGGACGCATTTTGGTGCGAGGCGAGCCGGGCAACCAGATTGTTGAGGCACTAGCCCCTGTGGCCGGTGAACTGGTTATCGACAAGCCGGGTAAGGGAGCGTTTTACGGAACCGATTTGATGGCGCAGCTGCATCTGCGCGGCATCACGCAGCTGGTAGTCATGGGCGTGACCACCGAAGTGTGTGTGCAGTCCAGTATGCGTGAGGCCAATGACCGCGGCTTTGATTGCCTGTTGGTGGAAGATGGCACGGCCAGTTATTACCCAGAGTTCAAAGCCGCCACTTTGGCCATGATCACTGCGCAAGGCGGCATCGTCGGCTGGACCTGTTTGTCCAAAGACCTGCTCGCATCTATTTAAGCTCAGTTCATTTTAATTTAAGGCACTTTGAATGCGCGAGGCCTCTTGCAGCGCATCGGGGTTGATGTGCAGTGCACGCGAGCCTGCCAATTTTTGCTGAATATGCTCGGCCACCGTGGTGGGCGGGTAGCGCGCAGGCTGCGCGGCGCTACAGCAACTGGGCAAGCAACTAATCACAGCATCGGCATTGCCATCGTGAAACAATGCAGCCGAACGCCTGCGCACCACTTGGCCTTGCGCGTTGAGGGGCGGCAGCACCCGGTGCATGCTCGATAACCAGCGGTCGTTGGTCCAGCGCGCCATCATGTCGCCCAAGTTAATCAGCAACGCGCCCGGCTCTGGTGTGGCATCGATCCAATGCCCCGTGCTGTCCAGTACCTGTAGGCCAGGCGACACTGCATCGGCCCAGAGCACAGTAACGATGCCGTAGTCGGTGTGCGCGCCCATGCCCATTTGCTTGTCTTCGAGCTGAAGCAGCTCGGCGGGCATGGCATAGTGGTTGAGTCTGAGCACATCGAGGGAATGGTCTTGATAGGGGCCAAAAAACTGTTCGGGCAAGTTCAGCGCCACTTCAAAAATGCGCGTCATGTTGCGCGCCACCTGAGCGGCATGCGCGAACCAGGCCTGCACCGCTGGTTTGAAACTCGTTGGCGTCGTAGGCCAGATATTGTCAGGATAGGCCACGCGGTCTAGTGCGAGCAAGGGGTAGTCGGTGTAAGTCGAGCCGACGTTGAAGGCTTCAAACAAATCAGCGGCCGAAGCCACGCCAGAGCTGTAGCTCAATCGCTCAGACAGAGGGCTGCTGTAGCCTCGGTTGATCTCGGCCGAGGGAGCACGCCAAGGGGTTTTGTCGGCCAGTGGCAAGGCAAAAAAATCATCCATGCCTCGTTTCAGTGCGTCGATCACCGTTGTGGGGATGCCGTGCCCCACGATTTGCATAAAGCCAATCTGCTTGGCAGCCGCGTCCACTTGGGCTGCAATGGCTGCGCGTTGCGCACTCGTTCCGGCTGAAAACAGGGTGATGTCTATGGTAGGGATGGTCATATGGCGTGCTTTATTGAGCGGGTTTGCAATGGAGGGTGAGCATAAACAATGCCCGTACTGATTGCGCAAAAATACAGGCACTGGTCATTGGCATAGCCCTTGCATTCGATCTTGAATACAAGATGGGATGCACAAAAATGGTGTCACAGCAATTCACAGGAATCACGCGCAGCCCCGATGCGCCGTTAGCCCAGGCCGCTGACGCTGCGTGGATCACGCGCGTCACAGAAACTGTCCATACGCTCGCCAGTTCAACTAATGCCGCTAGGGAAATTCCAGCACCTGAGGCTTCCCCGCTGCAAGGCCTGAGCTTCGCCGTTAAAGACAATATGGACGTGGCGGGCTTACTCACCACGGCAGGTTGCCCCGCCTTTGCTTACAACCCGCAAGCTCATGCCCATGTGGTGCAACGCCTGCTGCAAGCTGGTGCGATTTTGCAAGGAAAAACCAATTTAGATCAATTCGCTTGCGGGCTCAACGGTACGCGTTCGCCCTATGGTCCAGTACCCAACGCGCTCAATCCCTCCTACGTCTCCGGCGGCTCCAGTTCTGGCTCAGCCTATGTTGTGGCCACGGGGCAAGTGGACTTTGCCTTGGGTACCGACACCGCAGGCTCTGGCCGTGTGCCCGCTGGTCTGAACAATATTGTGGGCTTGAAGCCCACGCGCGGTTTGATCTCTGCGCGTGGTGTGGTGCCTGCTGCGCAAAACGTTGACTGTGTCTCCATCTTTGCGCGCACCGTGGCTGTAGCGGTGCAAGTGCTGGAGGCGTGCATGGGCTACGACGAGGCCGATCCGTTTTCGCGCAATGTACTCATGGCTCAGCAAAGCTTACCGACGAAATTTCGTTTTGGCGTGCCCAACACACTGGAGTTTTTTGGCGACGCACTTGCCGAAGCGGCCTTTGCTCAGTCGATCGCTCAGCTGACCGCGTTGGGCGGTCAGGCTGTCACGATTGACTACGCACCCTTGTCCAAAGCTGCTGCCATGCTCTATGAAAGTGCCTTGGTGAGCCAGCGCTATGCGGCGATTCAAGACTTCTTTCATGCGCACGAAGACGCTGTGATCGAGCCAGTGCGAAGCATCATCGCCAAGGGCCGCCAGTACAGCACGGCAGATTACATTCGCGCCGACATTGAAGTGCAGCGCCTGAGTCAAATGGCTGAGTGTATGTGGCAAGGCATTGATGTGCTGTTGGTGCCCACCGCACCCACGCATTACTCCGTCTCGCAGATGCAAGCCGACCCGGTGACCTTGAACCGCAACCTCGGCCAGTACACCAACTTTGTGAATTTGTTTGACTACGCAGCCCTGTCTGTGCCAAGCCAAATCCGGCCGGATGGCTTGCCCTTTGGCATCACCTTGATCGGCCGCGCAGGTTCTGACTGGCAGCTCGCTGAGCTTGGCCAGCGTTACCATCACGCTACCGGCCTGAACATGGGAGCGACTGCACAAGTCTTGCCCGAACCGCAAACCATTGCCTGTCTACAAGCATTCGACACGGTGCGCGTGGCAGTGGTAGGCGCACACCTCAGCGGCATGCCACTGAACTGGCAGCTGACCGAGCGAGGTGCCCGCTTGCTGGGTCCTGCGCACACTGCGCCCGATTACCGCTTTTTTGCTTTGCCCGACTCGCAGCCTCCCAAACCCGGTTTGTTGCGTGTGCCGCCAGGCCAGGGTGGGCAGATCGCCTTGGAAATCTGGGAAATGCCCACCGCACATTACGGCTCGTTTGTGGCCTTGATTTCTGCGCCCTTGGGTATTGGCACCTTGATGCTGGACGATGGCACGCAGGTGCAAGGCTTTGTGTGTGAAGCCCAAGCCCTTGCCGCTGCCACCGACATCACCCATTTGGGAGGCTGGCGTGCCTATGTGGCGAGCTTGGCCAAGCCGGTTACTTGATCACTTTGTTTATCACCTCGTTGTTTTATCCCCGCCTAGGAGTTTTTCATGACCAATCACCTCGTCACTACCGAATCCATCGTTACCACTTCGCGCCGCAAACTTCTGCAGGCTGGCGCGGCCACCGCCGCTTTGGGCGTGCTGGGGGCGCCGACCATCGGATTGGCACAAAGTGCACCCAAGATTCGTATTGGTTACTGGCCTATTGCTGCAGGCCTGCCTTTTTATGCAGCGCTTGAGAAAGGCTATTTCAAAGAAGCCGGTTTGGACGTGGAGGGCATCAAGTTTGCCGGCGCTGCGCAGATCATGGAAGCCATGCTGGCAGGGCGCTGCGACGGCAGCGCCAATGGCACGGGTTCGGCCAACTTGGCACTTGGTGAATTGGCTGCGCCTGGTACCTTCAAAATCTTTGCATCTAACCCCAGCAACGTGACCCATGTGCTCGACGAGTTTTTGGTGCCCTTGGCCAGTACAGTCAAAACCATGGCCGAACTCAAAGGTAAAAAAGTCGCCTCCGGCCCCGGCATCCAAAATCTGACATTGGCCCGCACTGTTTTAGAGCGGGCAGGTGCAACAGGTGCCACTGTGATCGAGTTGCCAATTAGCCAGCATGTGGCTGCGTTAGCCGCAGGACAAGTGGATGCCGTATACACCTTGGAGCCCACCGGCACGATTGGCCGCTTGAACGGTACGACCCGCGTGTTGGAAGCGGGTGTGATTTCCAAGTACATCTTGGGCGATGCCATGGCGCCTTGGTTTGGTGGCTCGGCCTCGCTCACCGCCGAGTTTGTTAAAAAGTACCCATTGGAAACCAAGAAGTTCGTTACGGCCTACGCCAAAGGTATCGCCTACGTGCGCAGTAACGCCGCTGAGTCTCGCCAATACCTCAAGGGCTACACCGCAATTGAAGGCGCACTCACCGCCGAGGTGCCCATGGCCGCATACACCATGTACAACGAGTTCACCGCCAAAGATATTGCCTACTTCCAAAAGTTCTTTGACTTGTTTTCAGACAAAGGCATCTTTCCCTCGCGTCTGATGGTCGAGTCCATGCTGTACAAGGGTTGAGCCATGCACGAAGCCACCACTGCAGTCATCATGGCTGCTGCACAACAAGGGCTGGCAACGTCCGCCCAGCCCACGACTTCTGGGATACCGGAACCTGAACGCTGGAGCCCGTGGCGGCTGATGCCGCTGCTGGGACCCTTGGTGTTGTTTGTCATTTGGGACTTGGTGGTGCGCTTCAAGCTGATTCCTCCCATCTTGCTGCCCTCGCCCTGGAACACTCTGGGTACTTTGTTCACTGGCATGGCCGGAGGTAGTTTGTTTGGCGACTTCGCCTATACCTTGCTGCGCACCTTGGAGGCTTTTTTGATCGCCGCTGTGGTAGGCGTGCCTGTGGGAGTGCTCTTGGGCAGTAACGAGCGGGCCTACCGCAGCGTGGAGTTTGTGATTGACTTCTTCCGCTCGACACCCTCTTCAGCCTTGATTCCTTTGTTTTTGATGATCTTTGGTGTGTCGGACATTAATAAGGTAGCGATCGCCGCTTTCGGTGCGCTCTTGATTGTCTTGTTCAACAGTGCCTACGGCGTGATCAATGCCCGCAAGCAACGTGTCATGGCGGCCAAGGTCATGGGGGCTACGCGCTGGCAGATATTTAAAGACGTGCTGATTTGGGAAAGTCTGCAACCTACCTTTGTGGGCCTGCGCAGCGCGGTGTCTATGTCGCTGGTGATCGTTATTGTGGCTGAGATGTTCATTGGTTCTGAGCGCGGGTTGGGGCATCGCATCATCGACTCACAGCAGGTCATGAATGTGCGTGACATGTACGCCTCCATCTTGGCGGCCGGCGCTCTGGGTTACGCCTTGAACATTGTTTTTTTGGTGTTGGAAAAACGCATCGTGCATTGGAGCGGGAGATAAATATGAGCGCCGTCTTGAACCCCATGATCGAGCCCGATCCGTTGCCCGCCCCCTTTGTGCCAGGTCCTGCAGGCACGCATATCACCATCCGCAACATGACAAAGTACTTTGCGGGTTGGCCTTTATATGAAAACTTCAATCTGGACATTCCGAAAAATAAAATAGTCTCGGTGTTTGGCCCCAACGGCTGTGGCAAGAGCACCTTGATCAACATGATCGCAGGTTTGATCCCGATCGATAGCGGAGAGATTTTGTTTGACGGCAAGTCCCTGAGCGAAACCAAAATTGGCTACGTGTTTCAAAACTATCGCGAAGCCATGTTTCCGTGGATGCGCACAATCGATAACATTGCCTACCCGCTCAAGCTTGAAGGCAAGACCAAAGCCGAAGTTGCGCAGCGAATGGAAGAGTTGGTGGCTTCGTTTGATGTGAAATTTGACTTGAACCGCTACCCCTACGAATTGTCGGGCGGCCAGCAACAAACCGCATCCATCATGCGGGCTCTGGCGCCCAAGCCCGAGGTTCTGTTCTTAGATGAACCGTTTTCGGCACTGGACTTTGAGATGACTTTGTTCATCCGAGAAAAGCTGCAAGACGTGTTCATGCAAACCGGCACCACCATGCTGCTCGTCTCGCACGACCTAGAAGAGGCGGTGTACTTGGCAGATCAAATTTTGCTTCTTACCAAGCGGCCCACTCGTGTGGCTGAAATCTTGGACTACAACGATCCGCGCCCACGCACCATCGAGACCTTGACCCAACCCAGCTTCATTGACGCCAAGAAGCTCAGCCTTGAAATCTTCCAACGCGAGGTACGCAAATGAACGAAGCTGAGACCCTGGCCTTTGTGCAGATCAACGCCCAAGCTCTGGGCATCCCTCTTGACGCTGTCAGCGCCGCACGTGTGGCGGCCCATTTGCAGCGCACCGCCGCCATGGCTCAGCTGTTAGAAAGCGTGCCATTAAGTCCAGCCAGTGAACCTGCCGAAATTTTTTGCCCAAAGCCGCACTGACATGGACACCCAAGAACACACCACCGAGCAAATTGCCCAAGGCATTGCGACCGGCGATTTTTCTGCCCACGAGGTGGTGACCGCTGCCATAGCCCGTATTGAAACCACCAACGCGCGAGTCAACGCTTTCACCACGCCATGCTTTGAGCGTGCCATTGGAGAGGCCCGCACGGTGGACCAGCGCCGCGCGCGCGGTGAAGCGTTGCCTCCACTGGCGGGGGTCCCTTATGCGGTCAAAAACCTGTTTGACATTGAAGGCGTGGTCACATTGGCCGGCTCCAAAATCAACCAAAGCAACCCACCCGCACCAGCGGATGCATTTTTGGTGCAGCAAATGCAAGCCGCAGGCGCGGTGCTGCTGGGAGGGCTGAACATGGACGAGTACGCTTACGGTTTCACCACCGAAAACACGCACTACGGCCCCAGTCACAACCCGCACGATTTGACGCGCATTGCAGGCGGCTCGTCTGGCGGCTCGGGAGCGGCGGTGGCGGCGCGTCAAGTGTCGCTGACTTTGGGGTCTGACACCAATGGCTCTATTCGCGTGCCTGCCTCGCTTTGCGGGGTGTGGGGCTTGAAGCCCACTTTTGGCCGTTTGTCGCGGCGCGGCAGCTACCCTTTTGTTCACAGCATTGACCACCTAGGCCCCTTTGCTGATTCGCTGCCTGGTTTGGCGCTTGCCTATGACGCCTTACAAGGCGTGGATGCGAACGATCCGGGTTGTCACGCCAAACGCGTGGAGCCGGTTTCTACGGCATTCGCACAGGGTCTGCAAGGCCTTCGCATAGGCGTGTTGGACGGGTACTTTCAAGAAAACGCCACCATACTCGCCCGACAAGCGGTGCAAGACGCGGCTCATGCCTTGGGCGTGGCAACCAATGTCGCTTGGCCTGATGCTGGCTTGGCACGTGCGGCAGCTTTCATTGTTACAGCTAGCGAAGGTGGGCAGTTGCACCTTGACCATTTGCGCGCTCAGGCCCAGGACATGGAGCCCTTGTCGGTCGACCGTTTTATGGCTGGTGCCTTGCAGCCCGCCGCATGGTATGTGCAGGCACAGCGCTTCAGACGCCAGTACCGCGACAAAGTCAACGCTTTGTTTCAAGATTGGGACGTGCTGTTGGCGCCCGCCACGCCGGTGAGTGCAACCCCCATTGGGACCGAATGGTTGGAGCTGAACGGTCAACGGCTACCTAGCCGAGCGGCCATGGGTTTGTTGACCCAGCCAATCTCCTTTGCCGGGTGTCCCGTGTTGGTGGCGCCGATGTGGCCCCAGGGAACGGGGGGCATGCCTTTGGGTGTGCAAGTGATCTCTGCACCTTGGCGTGAAGAGGCCGCGTTTCGCGTGGCCCATATCTTGTCGCGCAGTGGAGCTGCGCATTTGAATAAAGTGAGGTTTTGAATGGACATTAATTTGCCTGACGTGGTGGGCGAAGTGAGCGCCGCCTTTGAAAAGTACGAACACGCCTTGGTGCACAACGAGGTGGAGGTGTTGGACGCGTTGTTTTACAACAGTCCGCACACCTTGCGCTATGGAGCGACCGAGAATTTGTATGGCTATGAAGCCATCCAAGCTTTTCGGGCCGGCCGGCCATCGCAAGGCTTGGCGCGCGAGCGTATGAACATAGTCATCACCACCTATGGTCGCGACTTTGCGACGGCCAACACTGAGTTTCATCGGGTTGGCAGTGAGCGCACTGGGCGCCAAAGTCAAACCTGGGTGCGCACCACCGAGGGCTGGCGTGTGGTGGCCGCGCACGTCAGCTTGCTGGCATGAGTCAGGCGAGTGCGTCGTACATGGCGCGTGAGCCCTCTCGCGCCGATACGGTGTACGAACAGCTCAAGCGCGATATTGCTGAATTTCGCCTGCTGCCGGGCGACCGCTTTACCGAGGCCAACATTTGCACTCAGCAACAGGTCTCGCGCACGCCGGTGCGCCAAGCCCTGTTTCGCTTGCGCCAAGAGGGCGTGGTGGAAGTGCACTTTCGCAGTGGCTGGGAGGTCAAACCCTTTGACTTTGAAAAGTTTGACCATCTGTATGACCTTCGCATCTTGCTGGAGTCCACAGCGGTACAACGCCTGTGCCAAACTGAAGACCAGTCTCAAACGAACCGGTCAGGGCAAGGCGTCGACCTGAGCGTGCTGGCCTCGCAAGCTCAGATCTGGATGGTGCCCGAATCCGAGCGTTGCACTGACCGCAGCCAGGTGGCGGTGTGGGACGAAGAATTTCACTTGGCTCTGGTGCAAGCCATTGGCAACCCCGAAATGCTGCGAGTGCACCGCGACGTGACTGAACGCATTCGCAGCGTTCGCCGCATGGACTTCACGCTGCAAGACCGCATTCAAGCCACTTACACCGAGCACACGAGTATTTTGACTGCAGTGATCGCGCACGACGTGACTACCGCCACTGCCTTGCTGCTCGGCCACATCCAGGCCAGTCAAGCTCAGGTGCGCTCTATAACTTTGCATCAAATTCATCAGGCCAGGCGCTTAGCCTCGGCGTGAATCGGCGTGCTCAAGGCACACTGATTGTGTGCAATCAGTCCTCGGAGTGGTCTTTTTTGGTGCAATTGCATGCAAGATATCTTGCCCGAGTAGTTCAAATCCTTGTGGTCATTGGAAAATTTGACCATGCAATACGAAGAAAAATTATTTAAAACAACGATCTAGAAAAAACAAGATCAAATTACCAAAATTGGCACGTTGCATGCAATCCCCTAAGTGTTCATTTCACTTTGGAGCTCTTCATGAATTTTGTTTGCACGCAACTCCCGCGTTGGCTGGTCGCGTTGCCTGTCGCTTTAATGCTACAAGGCACGGTCCATGCAGAGACCGTGGCACGCTACGGCATATCCATGGCTGACATTCCGCTCACCACTGGGCAGCCAGACCGCGGTGCTGGTGCTTACCAGTTCACCGGTCACACGATTTATGACCCGCTGGTCGCTTGGGAAGCCAATATTGCCACTCGCCCAGGCAAGTTGGTGCCGGGCCTTGCCAGCAGTTGGAAGGTCGACGCTAAAGATAATAAGAAATGGCTGTTCACCTTGCGCAAGGGCGTCAAGTTCCATGATGGCTCAGAGCTCAAGGCTGACGCCGTGGTGTGGAACCTGGACAAAGTGCTGTCCGACAAGTCGCCGCAATACGATGCCAAGCAAAGCGCCCAAGTGCGCCCTCGCATTCCTTCTATTGCGTCTTACCGCATGGTTGACGAGTACACGGTCGAGATCACCACCAAGGATGTGGACTCACTCTTTCCGTATCAGCTGCCTTGGTTTTTGATCTCAAGTCCTTCGCAATGGGAAAAGTTGGGCCACGACTGGAACAAAATCGCCAGCCAGCCCTCAGGAACGGGCCCGTTCAAGCTAGATAAATTGGTCCCGCGTCAGCGCGCTGAGTTGGTCAAGAACGTGGCCTACTGGGACAAGACCCGAATGGCCAAGACCGACCGTATCATCTTGATGCCCATTCCCGATGCCATGACCCGCGCCAATGCGCTGCTCAATGGTCAGGTCGACATCATTGAAACCCCGCCGCCAGATGTGTTGCCGCAGCTCAAAAGCTCGGGCTTCAAAATTGTGCAGAACGTGACGCCACATGTCTGGCCGTACCACTTCTCAACCCAGCCAGGCTCGCCTTGGACCGACATTCGCGTGCGCAAAGCGGCCAATTTGGCAATCGACCGTGACGCGATTGTCAAGCTACTCAACGGTTTGGCCAAGCCAGCTAAAGGGCAGGTTGACGTGACTAACCCTTGGTTTGGGAAGCCTTCATTCGATTTGAAGTACGACGTGAAGACAGCCAAAGAACTGATGGCGCAAGCGGGTTACAGCCCATCCAAACCACTCAAGGCCAAGGTCATCATTGCGCAAGGTGGTTCAGGCCAAATGTTGTCGTTGCCTATGAACGAGTTCATTCAGCAAAGCCTCGCAGAAGTCGGCATTCAGCTGGAGTTTGAAGTGGTCGAGTTGGAAAACTTGTACCTGCACTGGCGCAGTGGTGCCAAGTCCGACATGAATGCAGGCAAAGGCATTACCGCCATCAATTTGGGTTACGTCACGGCTGACCCCTTCTACGCCATCACTCGCTTTGTTGATAGTCGCTACATTGCACCCAACGGCGTGAACTGGGGCGGTTACAACAACCCCAAAGTGGACGGCGCGGTGGACACGATTCGCAAAAACTTTGATCCGAAAATCCAAGACAAGTTGCTTGCTGAAATTCACCAGACTATGGTCGACGATGCTTTGATGCTGTGGGTGGTGCACGACTTGAACCCGCATGCGATCTCGCCCAAGGTGCAAGAGTTTGTGCAAGCACAACACTGGTTCCAAGACCTCACCACTATCCGCATGAAATAAATGCTGACCTACATCCTCAAGCGTCTCTTGTACGCACTCCCTATTGCCCTTAGCGTCACCGTAGTGTCGTTCATGTTGGTGTACTTGGCGCCGGGCGATCCGCTAAACGCTATTGCCCCGGCGGATGCGCCCGCCGATGTGATTGAGGCACTGAAAAGCGCTTACGGTTTGGACCGGCCTGTGCCTGTGCAATACGGCCTTTGGCTGTGGCGCGCAGTGCAGGGCGACTTGGGTACCTCGATCGCTTCAGGGCGTTCGGTGGTGTCTGAGGTCTTTAGCGCGGTGGGCAACACCTTGTTGCTGGCCGGCATTGCCTCGGGCTTGGGGGTGTTGGTGGGTTGTGTGCTTGGCGCATTGGCTGGTTACAAGCACGGCGGCGGGGTGGACCGCGCGGCTACGGCCTTGTCGGTGGTGGGTGTGAGCATCCCCCACTATTGGCTGGGACTGGTGCTGACCATTATTTTTTCCACCTGGTTGGGTTGGTTTCCGGCCATGGGCGCAGGCCCCGGCGGCTCGACCGATTGGTCGTGGGACTGGGACCATATTCGCTACCTTGTGTTGCCATCGGTGACCTTGTCGGTGATTCCTATGGGCATCATTACCCGCACGGTACGGGCTTTGGTTGCCGACATGTTGGCACAAGAGTTTGTGGTAGCGCTGCGAGCGCGTGGCTTGGGCGGCATGGCGGTGTTTCGCCATGTGTCCAAGAACACTGCGCCCACTGTGCTCGCCGTGGCCGGTTTGCAAGTGGGCTACTTGATGGGCGGCTCGATTTTGGTGGAAACGGTGTTTGCCTGGCCGGGCACAGGCTTCTTGCTTAACACCGCAATTTTTCAGCGCGACATGCCTTTGCTGCAAGGCACCTTGCTGGTGCTGTGCATGTTCTTTGTGGGCCTGAATTTGTTGGTCGACATTGTGCAGCCCTTGATTGACCCGCGCATGGGCCGTAGCTGATTGTGAAAGTTGAGAACGACATGACACAGACTCTTGCCATTCCTGCAGTCTCCAATCCGATTCAAAACACCCGCCTTAGTCGCAGCTATTGGCACGTGGTGGCGCGTCAACTGCGCCAAGAGCCAGTGGCTATGGCCAGCGCCGTGCTGCTGCTGTTGATCGTGTGCGCGGCGTTGTTTGCGCCTTGGCTGGCCCCCACTGATCCGTTCAAAGCCAGCATGCTTAGGCGCTTGTTGCCCATTGGCAGCCCCGGCAATTTACTGGGCACCGACGAGCTGGGTCGCGATATGCTGACGCGTTTGATGTATGGAGGGCGCTTGTCCCTCCTGATGGGCGTGGTGCCGGTGTTTGCGGCTTTTTTCATTGGCACTTGCCTGGGATTGTTTGCTGGCTATGTGGGCGGGCGTGTGAACATGGTCATCATGCGCGTGCTCGATGTTTTCTACGCCTTTCCCTCTGTGCTCTTGGCCGTGGCCATTTCGGGCGCCTTGGGCCCTGGCATGAGCAACAGCCTCATTGCTTTGACCTTGGTGTTTGTTCCGCAGGTGGTACGCGTGGCCGAAAGCGTGACCACTCAGGTACGCAAGCTCGACTACATCGAAGCCGCACGCATGAGCGGCGCAGGTTCATTCTCCATCATCCGCGTGCATGTGCTCGGAAATGTGCTGGGGCCAGTGTTTGTCTACTCCACTGGCTTACTCAGCGTCAGCATGATCTTGGCTTCGGGCTTATCGTTCCTGGGTCTGGGCGTGAAGCCGCCCGAGCCGGAATGGGGCTTGATGCTCAATACCTTGCGCTCGGCCATTTACAGCAGCCCCGTCTTAGCGGCCTTGCCTGGCGCCTTTATTTTTATCACCTCGATTGCCTTCAATTTGCTGGCCGATGGGGTTCGCTCTGCCATGGACATTCGCCGATGATTTCATCAACTGTTTCTGATGTGCTTGCGGTTCAAGACCGAGGGGGGCCTGCGCAACCTTTGTTGGTGGTCAAGGATCTGAAAAAACACTTTCCCGTGCGCGGCGGCTTGTTTGAACGTGAGCCCAAGTTCGTGCACGCGGTCGACGGCGTGAGTTTCTCGGTGGCCAAAGGCACCACGCTGGGTATCGTGGGCGAGTCCGGTTGCGGCAAGTCCACCACGGCGCGGCTGATTGCCCGCCTGATGCCGCCCGACGGTGGCAGCATGGTGTTTGACGGCGACGGTGTGGCCGAGTACGGTGGCATGGCGCTGAAAGAGTTCCGCCGCAATTTACAAATGGTGTTTCAAGACTCCTTTGCCTCGCTCAATCCGCGTCTGACGATTTTGGAGACCATTGCTTACGGCCCCCAAGTGCACGGCATGGATGCGGGCACGGCCACGCAAGAAGGGCGGGCATTGCTGGCCCGCGTGGGCTTGGAGCCTGATCAATTTGCTTCGCGCTACCCGCACGAGTTGTCGGGCGGGCAGCGTCAGCGCGTGAACATTGCACGGGCCTTGGCCTTTCACCCGCGGCTGGTGATCTTGGACGAGGCCGTGGCCGCGCTCGACAAATCGGTGCAAGCGCAGGTGCTCAATTTGTTGCAAGAACTCAAAGCCGAGCGGCAGCTGACCTATGTCTTCATCTCGCACGATCTGCATGTGGTGCACTACGTCAGCGACGAGGTGATGGTGATGTACCTGGGCCAAGTGGTTGAGCGCGGGCCAGTTGAGCGCATTTACAGCGCCGCCGCCCACCCCTACACCCGGGCCTTGTTGTCGGCCGTGCCGTCGATGGACCCGAGCCAGCGCACACAGCACTCGCCGCTCATGGGCGACCCGCCCAATCCGATCAATCCACCCAACGGTTGCCGCTTTCGCGACCGCTGCAGCCTGGCGCAAGACGTTTGCGCGGCCAGCACGCCGCTCTTGCGCGCCGTGGGCCCACATGCCGAGCACATCGTGGCTTGCCACATGAACGATGCCATGTCGGGCTACCGCCATGCCGCGGCGAACCCTCATGCAGCCACTCACTTGGAGGCCACGGTATGACGCAGCCACTGGTTTCTGTCAAAAACTTGAATGTTCAGTTCACCGGTAACCGCAAGGCCCAGGCCCTGAGTCAGGTGAGTTTTGATCTGGCCCCTGGCGAGGTGCTGGGCTTGTTGGGTGAGTCGGGCTCGGGCAAGAGCGTGACCCTGCGCACCTTGCTGCGCCTGCACCCTGAGCGCACCACGCAGGTGAGTGGTTCGGTGCAAGTGGCCGGGCACGATGTGCTGAGCCTGCAAGGCAAGGCGCTGAATCACTACCGCGGCGGTGTCGCGTCGATGGTGTTTCAAGAGCCTGGTTTGGCGTTCGATCCGGTCTACACCGTTGGCCAGCAAATGGTAGAAGCCATTCGCGCGCACGACGGCGTGGACGCACGCACCGCGCAGCAGCAAGCGCTGCAGATGCTGGAGCGCGTGCAGATTCCGCAAGCGCGCAGGCGCCTTGACGCTTACCCGCACGAACTGTCAGGCGGCATGCGCCAACGCGCCATGATCGCGCTGGCTTTGGTGTGCCGCCCCCAGCTGCTGCTGGCTGATGAGCCCACCACCGCGCTGGACGCCACGGTGCAGATTCAAATTTTGCTGTTGCTGCGTGAGCTGCAAAAAGAAACGGGCATGGCGGTAATTTTTGTGACGCACGACATCGGCGCCGCAGTGGAGGTGGCCGACCGACTTGCTGTGATGTACGCCGGCCGCTTAGTGGAAATGGGCGATGTGGCCCACGTGGTGCAGCAGCCGCTGCACCCCTACACGCGGGGCCTGTTGGCATCGACCGTGAGCGCCGAGAACCGGGGCAAGCCGTTGCAGGCTGTGCCCGGCTCGCCGCCTGACTTGGCCAACCTGCCAGCCGGTTGCAGCTTTACACCGCGCTGTGCTCATGCCACGGCCCAGTGCCATATCGAAGTGCCGCCTACGGTGCTGCGCGGCTCAACGGCCTTGGCTTGCTGGCAACCGGTGCATGCAGGGCAGGGCATGTGATGAACTTGGCCGAACCGCTAAGCACAATAGTCCCTGTTTCCCCAGTGGCCCCAACTCGCAGCCGCGGCGGTTTGGCCGATGAGGTATGCCGCAAGCTCGCCGACGACATCGCCTTAGGTGTGTTCTTGCCCGGCGAGCGTTTGGACGAAACCACTTTAGCTGCACGCTTTCAGGTCTCACGCACACCCGTGCGAGAAGCTTTGAAGCAACTGGCCATCACCGGTTTGGTGGCTTATCGGCCCAATCGCGGCTCGGTGGTGGCTGAGTTATCGCCGCTGCAGATCGACCAGATGTTTGAAGCCATGGGCGAAATCGAGGCCACATGCGCCCGACACGCCGTAGTGCGTATGACCGAGGCCGAGCGCAGCCGCTTGTCTGAGCTGCATGCGCTGAGCCGCATTGCTATTCAAGGCGGTGACGTCGATGGCTATGACCGCATCAACCGCGACTTGCACTTGGTCATCATCCACGGCTGTCACAACCCGGTGTTGATCGACATGGCGATCAGCCTGCGCCACAAAATTTCCACCTTCCGGCGCACGCAGTTTCGCAATTTGGAGCGCATGTCCGCTTCGTTTGAAGAGCACTCGGTGATCGTCGAAGCCATGCTGGCGCGCGATGTGGTGACCTGTTACCGCGAAATGCGTGCCCATCTTTTATCTGCCCGCAGCGCAGCTGCGCGCGTGTCCTCTACTTGGAGCTCCTCATGAACCCCATCCTTGGCCGTCGCGGCGCCGTTGTCGCCCCGCATTCTTTGGCCGCCCAAGCGGGCCTGGATATCTTGCGCGAGGGCGGCAACGCCATCGAAGCCACCATCGCCGTGGCCGCCACGTTGGCGGTTGTATATCCGCACATGACCGGCATTGGTGGCGACGGTTTTTGGTTGATGCACGCACCCGGCCAAGCCATGCAGTCGATTGACGCTTGTGGCGCGGCCGGCGCGAGCGTGACGCGCGAATTGTATGGTGACTTGGCCTCCATTCCTTGGCGCGGCCCCTTGGCCGCCAATACCGTGGCCGGCACCATATCGGGTTGGGGCGCGGCCTATGCCTACAGCCAAGCGCATTGGGGCGGCAAACTGCCATTTGCACGTTTGCTGGAGAGCGCGATTTTTTACGCCCGCGAGGGCTTCCCGGTCACGCACAGCCAAGAGGCCAACACGCGCAATAAATTAGCCGAGTTGGAACACCAGCCTGGCTTTGCGGCTGCATTTTTAAATAAGCAGGCCCAAGTGCCGCGCTATGGCGACAGCCACGCTTTTCCGAAACTGGCGGCCACCCTGACCCAGTTGGCACATGCCGGGCCTGATGATTTTTACCGCGGCGCGTTGGCCGAACAAATAGCCCGCGATCTGGCTGCAGTGGGCAGCCCCATCACCGCCGCCGATTTGGCCAGCCACCAAGCGGTGGTCAAAGCCCCGCTGTCGCTGCGCCTGTCTGACGCCACGGTCTACAACATGGCGCCGCCCACGCAGGGCTTGGCGTCCTTGTTGATTCTGGGTGTGTACGATCGTATTCGCCAAGAGGGCTGGAACCCCGACAACGTGGCCGGTATCCATGCCTTGGTCGAGGCCACCAAACAAGCCTTCATCGTGCGCGACCGTTTTGTCACCGACCCCGCGCAGATGGCCGTCGACTCCAGCACGCTGCTGACGCCCGAGGTGGTGCAACGCTTGGCCGATGCTGTGCCGGCGAACGTCGCCAGTCCTTGGCCGGCGCCCAACTCGGACGGTGATACCACCTGGATGGGCGTAGTGGACGATCAAGGCCGCGCGGTCAGCATGATCCAAAGCATTTACTTTGAGTTTGGCAGCGGCGTGGTGTTGCCCGAGAGCGGCTTTTGGTGGCAAAACCGCGGCTGCTCGTTCGACTTGCAGCCAGGCAAATTGCGCAGCTTAGAACCCAGCCGCAAACCGTTTCACACCTTGAACCCGGCCATGGCCCAGCTTGATGATGGCCGTTTGCTGGTCTACGGCACCATGGGCGGCGAGGGCCAACCGCAAACTCAAGCGGCGGTGTTTTCGCGCTACGTCTGGGGCGGGCACAACGTGCGCTCGGCGGTGGCCGCGCCGCGCTGGTTGCTGGGCCGCACCTGGGCCGAGCAAAGCACATCGCTGAAAGTGGAGTCGCGCTATTCCAAAGAAGTGGTGGAAGGGCTCAAAGCCCTGGGCCACCCGGTGGAAGTGGTGTCTGACTTTGACGAGCGCATGGGCCACGCCGGTGCCCTGGTGCTGCACCCCACAGGCTGGATCGAAGGCGGTGAAGACCCGCGCAGTGACGGTTGCGTCGCGGCTTGGTGAATCAGATCATTATGATGAAATTTGATTGGTTTATGAAAGGCATGATAGCCGCGGTAGTGTTGGCTTTTGTTTGGCCTGAGCCAGGAGCGCATGGCGGCTTCTTGCATCCACAGGTGTTGAACAAGCTGGGCATCGCCGTGGTTTTTTACCTCAACGGGCTGAGTCTGTCGATGCAATCTTTGCGACAAGGGGCTTCGCGCTGGCCGGTGCATGTGCTGATTCAGCTCAGCACTTTTGCCGTGTTCCCGCTGCTCGGTCTGGGCCTGATGCAGTTGGGTCAGGGCTGGATGTCGCCCGATCTGCTTCTGGGATTTTTTTATTTGTGCGCACTGCCTTCCACCGTGTCATCGTCTGTGGCGCTGACCGTGGCGGCACGCGGTAATGTACCGGTGGCATTGTTTAATGCCACCTTGTCGGCCTTGCTTGGCGTGGTGCTCACGCCGCTGTGGGTGGCCTGGGCCATGGGGCACGAAGGCAAAAGTTTGGACGTGCTGCCGGTGGTGTTGGATTTATTGCTCTGGGTGGTCTTGCCCTTGCTTGCCGGCCAGTTGTCGCGCCCTTGGCTTACCGCTTGGGCCGTGCGGCGAAAGGCGCAAATTCACATCGTGGATCGCGTGACGATTTTGACCTTGGTGTACACCTCGTTTTGCGACTCGGTGCAGCAAGGCATTTGGACGCAGTATGGTGCCAGCGTGGTGATTCAAACCTTGGTGGTTTGCAGCTTGTTATTCTTTGTCGTCTACCAGTTCACGCAAGTCGTATCCAGGTTCATGGGGCTGTCAGATGAAGACCGGATTGCTTCGGTGCTGTGCGGTTCCAAGAAAACGCTGGCTTCGGGCGTACCCATGGCGCATTTAATTTTTGGCGCTCACCCTGCGCTGGGTCTGATTTTGATTCCCATCATGCTGTATCACCCTTTGCAGTTGACGGTGGGCGGCTTGTTATCGCAACGATGGGCTGCGCGACACTGAGCTGAGCTGAGCTTTTGCGGGAACTTATGTGGGTCTGACCGCTGCATGACTGAAACGATCTGCGGTTTCAAAATTTTTCAAAATGCAGAAAATCCAACTCGTCTTGTATTTCAGGGCAATGCGACAAAAGCGCAAAAATAATATTGAGTCGATGTTTTGACAAGAAGTCATGCGTCTGCAGACAAGTTTGGATGTCGTGCTTACGTACAGTTGATATTGCGTTGCAGCAAGGTGAGCATGTTGCCCATCGGCCCGCGACGCTTCCACAGGAGCCTCCGACTATGCAACTCCATACCACTCCAGCCGAAAATCAAGTTCGGCACCTTAACCCCATCAGTTCTCGCGTGCGCAGCATGGCGATAGTTGCAATGAGCCTTTTTGGGCTGGCGATGATGACGTCGGCGGCCCATGCCGAAGTCGCGCCCACGCCTGCGACCTGTGCTGCGCTGCAAGCAAAGTACCCTCAATTCAAGGGTAAGACGTTGGTCAACGCGATCAATCCGCATACCCCGGGCTACGAGACCATCGACCCCAAGGATCCTTCCAAGTACATTGGCTTTGACATCGACTTGGGTGAGACCATCGGCGCCTGCCTCGGTTTCAAGCTGACCTATAAGCCGGTCACCTTTGCTGCATTGCTGACTACATTGCAGTCCGGTCAGGCCGACATCGTTATTTCTGACATTTACGCGACCGAAGAGCGTGCCAAGGCCGCCGACTTCATTACTTACTCGAAGGTCTTTGATGGCGTCCTCGTCGCGAAGGGTAATCCAAAGAAAATCACCGGCATTAATGCCTCTATGTGTGGTGCTGTCGCAGCTGAAAATACCGGGTACGTTGAAGTGCCGTTGATTCAAGCACTGGATGCGCAATGCAAAACCATGGGCAAACCCGTGCCTGAAATCCAACTCTACGACAATAACCAGAACTGCATTCAAGCGATTCTGGCCGGTCGTGCAGACACGTATGTGAATGACGTGAACACGGTGGATAGCGCAGTCAAGGCGTATCCGGACAAGCTTGAAAAAGCCATCGCAGTGTCGATCCCTTACTCCGTCGGTATTGCGGTTCCTAAAGGCAAGACCGACTTCCGTGACGCAGTCATGGCTGCCCTGGTCGAATTGCAGAAGTCCGGTACGCACACTGCACTATTGAAGAAGAATGGTTTGCCAGTGGAAAACCTTGAGGCGCCCAAACTCTTGTTGGCGAAATAAGATGGAACTGTTCCTCCACTATCTCACTCTGCCGTATCTGATCCAAGGTATTGGGTTCACCCTCGCGGCCACGGGCATCGGTCTGGCAGGTGGGGTGGTGTTGGGACTTCTGTTGGCGGCAATGCAACTGAGCCGCTTTAAACCCATGGCCGTGATTGCGCGCGGCTATGCTGTTATTTTTCGCGGTACGCCGCTCGTGTTGCAATTGGTTTTCGTATACGACGCGCTGCCTTATGTTGGCATCAAGCTACCTGGCCTGTTGGCTGCAGGCGTCGCTTTGGCGGCCAACGAAGCCACCTTCATCGCCGAGATGTTTCGCTCTGGTGTGGTGGGTGTAGATCGTGGCCAAGTCATTGCCGGTCAGGCTTTGGGTATGACCCCGCGTGTGCTCATGCATCGCATCATTGCTCCACAGGCATTGCGATCGATGATTCCGGCCATGGGCAACGAGGCGGTGAGTACGTTAAAAAATTCCTCACTCGCTTCGGTTATCGCAGTGCAAGAGTTGACTCTGCGCAGCACGCAGTTGGCGTCATCTACCTTTGATTTCTTTTCAATTTTTTTCGCGTCGGGTTTGATCTACTTGTTCTTGACGGGCGGCATCAGCCTTTTGCAGTTGTCACTTGAATCCCGATTTGATCTGGATCGCCAGGCCGCTTTGCGTGGACTGTCACGTTGGCTGCCTTGGCGCCGCGCTGCAGAGCCAGTGATTCCTATTCCTGCAGCAGAGGGTGTTGCTGCGCCCTCCAATCCTGCACTGATCACATTACCTCCTTTGCCCGTTATTGAAAACACCCTGCCGTCCCCTATGGTTGACCGAACTGCACGCTCTGCCAAGTTGGCCGATGCGAATGTTGCGATCCGTGTCAACGGCGTGTCCAAGGCCTATGGTGCACAGTCTGTGTTGCAAGACCTGAGTCTCACGGTATCCGCCGGTGAAGTGGTGGCTTTGCTGGGCCCCAGCGGCTCAGGTAAGAGCACGCTGCTGCGCTGTATCAATCACCTGGAGAGCTGGGATGCTGGACAGATTCATGTAGGTGGCCATCGTCTCGGTTATCGCCCTGATGGCCAGCTGATGACGCCAAGTGACTTGGCGAGGGAGCGCTCCAGTTTGGGTGTGGGCATGTTGTTTCAGCAGTTCAATTTGTTTGCGCATTTGACCGCTCGCGAAAACGTCGCTGGCCCCCTGCGTTGGGTGCACGGATGGACTGCTGACGCGGCTGATGAACGCGCATTGGCGCTGCTGACCCGGGTAGGTTTGGCGCACCGGGTCGATGCTTTGCCACGTCACCTCTCTGGCGGTCAGCAACAGCGTGTCGCCATCGCGCGTGCACTCGCCCACGGCCCTAGCGTGCTGCTGCTCGATGAGCCGACCTCGGCATTGGACCCAGAACTGGTCAACGAAGTCTTGGAGTTGATTCGCCGCCTTGCCTTTGAAGAGGGTTTGACGATGATCATTTCTACACACCAACTGCGCTTTGCCGCCGAAGTGGCCGACCGCGTGGTATTTCTTTCAGGAGGCCGCATCATCGAGAGCGGACCAGCGCTCGAAGTTTTACAACATCCAAAACAACCGGAAACAGCCCGTTTCCTTAGCGTGATGTCCGCCGATGTACTGCCTACCGCCAACACCTCTATCCAGGACCCTGCA
>CANGEG010000015.1 GCA_947452725.1 Comamonadaceae bacterium
GGTCACAGTCCTTGTCGTAAAACACTTTCATGGTTTTTTCCTTCAAAAAATTTTAAAAATAAAATGGCTTAAACACGCAAAATTCTCTCACCACGCCCAATACCGCAAGCGCCTGTGCGCACGGTTTCAAGAATGGCGCTTCGATCGATGGCCTCCAAGAAGGCATCGTTTTTAGACAAGTCGCCCGTCAACTCAATGGTGTAACTCTTGTCTGTGACATCGATGACGCGGCCACGGAATATATCAGCCATCCGCTTCATCTCTTCGCGCTCTTTACCGACCGCTCGCACTTTCACCAGCATCAACTCGCGCTCGGTGTAAGCACCCTCGGTCAAATCCACCACTTTGACAACTTCGATCAAGCGATTCAAATGTTTGGTGATTTGTTCAATTACGTCGTCCGACCCCGTGGTCTGAATCGTCATACGCGACAGGCTGGGATCTTCGGTCGGCGCCACGGTCAACGACTCGATGTTGTAACCGCGAGCCGAGAACAGGCCGACCACCCTCGACAGGGCGCCGGCTTCATTTTCCAGCAATACAGCGATGATGTGTTTCATATGCAATTCCTCTTTTCGCCGCCCTCCCCTGCACACGGTAATGTGCAGGCTTGGCGATCAATAGATTCTTCAAAAATGGAGTGAATGGAAGTTTGGAGCCTCAAAGGTCCTCAGCGCCCATGATCATTTCGGTAATGCCTTTGCCGGCACGCACCATCGGAAACACGTTTTCTGTGGGATCCGTGCGAAAGTCCATGAACACTGTGCGATCCTTGAGTTTTCGTGCTTCGCGCAGAGCGGGCTCTACATCTTCGGGTTTTTCAATCAGCATGCCCACGTGACCATAGGCCTCAGCCAGCTTCACAAAATCAGGCAAAGCATCCATGTAACTGTGGCTGTATCGACCCGAATACTCGATCTCTTGCCACTGCCGTACCATGCCCAGGTATCGATTGTTCAATGACAAAATTTTGATCGGCGTGTTGTATTGCAAACAGGTTGACAGTTCTTGAATGCACATCTGCACCGATCCTTCACCCGTCACACAAAAAACTTCGCTCTCGGGCTTGGCCAATTTGATGCCCATGGCATAGGGAATGCCCACGCCCATGGTACCCAAACCACCTGAATTGATCCAGCGGCGTGGTTCGTCGAACTTGTAGTATTGCGCCGCCCACATTTGGTGTTGTCCCACATCGGAGGTGATGTAGGCGTCAGCGTCTTTGGTCATGTTCCACAACGTTTCGATCACGCGCTGCGGTTTGATCACTTGCGTGTTCTCACGGTCGTACTTCATGCAGTCGCGTGCGCGCCAACCGTCGATAGTGGACCACCAAGCCCCCAGAGCTTGGGCATCGGGTTTGACGGAAGACTCCTTGATCATGGCAATCAACTCTTGCAACACATCTTTGACGTCGCCCACGATGGGAACGTCGACCTTCACGCGTTTAGAAATGCTCGAAGGGTCGATGTCAACATGAATGATTTTGCGTTCCACCTGCGCAAAGTGCTTGGGATTCCCAATAACTCGATCGTCAAAACGCGCGCCCACAGCCAACAGCACATCGCAGTTTTGCATGGCATTATTGGCTTCAAGCGTGCCGTGCATGCCCAACATGCCCAAGAACTTGGGATCGGATGCGGGGTAAGCCCCCAAGCCCATCAAGGTGTTCGTGCAAGGAAAGCCCAGCAAGTCCACCAAAGTGCGTAACTCTTGTGAGGCATTGCCCAACAAGACACCGCCTCCGGTGTAGATATAGGGGCGCTTGGCGGCCATGAGCAGCTGCAGCGCCTTGCGAATCTGGCCGCCATGGCCTTTGCGCACGGGGTTATAAGAGCGCATAACCACCGACTCGGGGTAGCCATGAAAGGGTGTTTTATTGAATGAAACGTCCTTCGGCACGTCGACCACGACGGGGCCTGGACGACCGCTGCGCGCGATGTGAAAAGCTTTTTTCATGACCTCAGCCATGTCGCGGACGTCTTTAACTAAAAAATTGTGCTTGACGATAGGACGGGTGATGCCCACGGTATCGCATTCCTGGAAAGCATCCAGACCAATGGCGGCAGTCGGCACCTGGCCGCTGATGATCACCATGGGAATGCTGTCCATGTAAGCGGTCGCAATACCAGTTACGGCATTGGTCAGGCCTGGCCCGGAGGTGACCAACGCCACACCGACTTCACCCGTGGCACGTGCAAAGCCATCGGCCGCGTGCACGGCAGCTTGCTCGTGCCGCACCAAGACGTGTTGAATGGTTTCCTGTTTGTACAGTGCGTCGTAAATGTGCAAGACGGCACCGCCGGGATAGCCCCAGATGAAATTAACGTTCTCGGCTTGCAGTGATTTGACCAAAATTTCTGCACCGCGCAACTCGGCAACAGTTTGGCCCGCAGACGCGGATGATGTAGCCGACTCGGCTTTAGATGAAGTGTCCATATTCAACCTTTGTGAATTTCTCTAACGAAAAACCTTGGGTGCCCCTTTGCTTTGCTCTTTTGAAGCCGCATCGGGACTTTGGGCCACAGCCATGGGCGCCACATGTAACAGCGCCGGACGGTGACCCGTTTGCTTTTTTTCAATTGCAACCCGTTATTATCGCACCGACTGGAAACCATTCCTTTTTGTAGCCTGAGACGCAGCGAAGAATGCGATAATTTGTTTGACTTCATGACGTAGGGTCATTGCGCAGTTCAACCTGCCAGTCCTCACAAGACACAAATCACAGGAGATCTCACTAGCCCCGGCAAATGAGACATGCAGTTGGCCACAGAAAAAGAACTCTCAGACTTTCTCAAGAACACGGAAAAGCGCGCTTTTAAGCGCACGCTTTACCATGTCAGAGATGAAGAAGCGGCCCTGGACATCATGCAAGACAGCATGATCAAACTGGCCACGCATTACGGAGACAAACCTCCAGCCGAGCTGCCCCTGCTTTTTCAGCGAATTTTGTCCAATACCACCCTGGACTGGTTTCGCAGACGCAAAACACGCAATGCATTGTTTTCAAATTTGAGCGATTTTGGTGCGGAAAACGATGGGGACGAATTCGACCTATTGGAAACCTTCAACGGGGCCTCGCAAAGTGAACTGGGCGAAAGTGCAGAAGACCAAACTCGGCGCAAACAGACCTTTTTACAAATCGAAGCGGACATTCAAGATTTGCCCCCACGTCAACGAGAAGCCTTCCTGCTGCGTTATTGGGAGGAGATGGACGTTGCAGAAACAGCCGCCGCAATGGGCTGCACCGAGGGCAGTGTCAAAACTCACTGCTCTCGCGCCGTTCACGCATTGAGCCGATCGCTTAAGGCCAAGGGAATACAACCATGAAAAATCAGTCACTTACCGAAGAAACTATCATTGACGATTACGGCATCGCCTTAGTGCGCCGCTTGGACCGCGATGGCCCCGAACTGGGCTATGACATTGGCGAACGCCTGCGCGCAGCCCGCATGCAAGCACTCGCCGCGCGCAAGCCCGAATGGGTGGCCGCCACTGCTGGCGACGTGAGCCTGTCCGCGGGTCAAGCCTCGCTGGGCTGGGGCGGTGAAGGTGGCAATCTTTGGATCCGTTTAGCCTCTTTTTTGCCGCTTGTGGCACTGATCCTGGGCTTGATAGCAATCCAAAGCATTCAGTCTGAAAGCAGTGTGACGGAAATCGCTGAAGTAGACTCCGCCTTGCTTTTGGACGAGTTGCCGCCGATGGCCTACACGGACCCTGGGTTTCTACAATTTTTAAAACTCAACCAAACAGCTCAAGAGCAGGCGCATTAAAGTGCTAATCAAGCAGGTCACACCGCGGAAAAAATACCTGATCAGCAGTCTTGTTTTGGCTGCTGCATGGGTAGTGAGCGGCAGCGTTGTGGCCCAAACGGCGCCAGTCTCCGCGGTGGTGAAGGCCTCGACCGCCAAAAGCAAATGGAACGAGTTGACGACCGTACAGCAACAGGCGCTTGAGCCGCTGGCCCCACACTGGTCATCGTTAAGCGAAGGCCAGAGAAACAAATGGCTAGCCATCTCAAAGAATTTTGCCAATCTGCCCGATTACGAAAAGTCCACCATGCACAGTCGCATGGCCGAATGGGCTACCTTGACCCCTCAGCAACGAATTCAAGCGCGTTTGAATTTTGGTGAGACTAACCGCCTTCCTCAGGTGGAGAAAAAAGCCCAGTGGCAGGCTTACCAGTCCTTGCCTGATGACGAAAAGCGCAAGTTAGGCGCATCCCAGCACCAGCCCGTCATGGGCGCTGCCCCGGCACCCAAACCCGCCGCGCAAGACAAACTTTCTCACGTTCAAACCCCCAACGGGCAAGCACCCGCTAAAGGCAAAGCACCAGGTGTAAAAGATTTAGATCAAAAAACCCTGCTGCCCCCTACCAAAGTGGCCCCAGCCAAAGCGGACGCGACCCCAGCGTGAACGCAACTTCTGGCGTTGTGATCGCCGACCCCTCGCTTACCACCAAATACCCCTTGATCGCGCCCCCGCTGTCGCGGCGTCTGGCCTGCTGGCTGTATGAGGGCATGCTGTTGTTCGGCGTGGTCTTCATCACCGGCTATCTGTTTAGCACCCTGAGCCAAACCCGCAACGCCCTGGACAACCGTCACGGCTTGCAGGCTTTTGTGTTTCTGATTTTTGGCATTTACTTTACTTGGTTTGGCACAAAAGGTCAGACCTTGGCCATGAAAACGTGGCATATCCGGGTGGTCGATGCACAGGGTAACGCCCTGACGCAAAAGCGCGCTTTCTTGCGCTACGTGCTCAGTTGGGTCTGGTTTTTGCCGCCAATTGCTTTGGCTAGCTATTTTGGAGTTTCAACAACCAATACTTTAGAACTAACTGTGGGTTGGGTGGCCGCTTGGGCCTTGCTCAGTCGATTTCAGCGCCAAGGTCAGTATTGGCACGACATCTGGGCGGGCACCCGTCTAGTGCACGATGACGCCAAACCGGCCCCACCGATGAAATGACATCTGCATTGATTAACATGGTTGGCACAGCAACGCACACCATCACCATGCCGACAAGACCGCCCCTCACTGCCCCCCATTTTTCTGTCTGCGTTTACTGCGGCGCACGCCCGGGAGATGAGCCTGTTTTTGCTGAGACCGCACGTCAAGTCGGTGAATGGATTGGTCGTCACGGGGGACAATTGGTTTATGGCGGCGGCAGCAACGGCTTAATGGGCATATTGGCCGACGCCACACTTGCCGCAGGTGGTCGCGTGGTGGGCATCATTCCGCAAGCGCTGGTGGACAAAGAATGGGCCCATCTAAATTGCTCCGAGTTGCATGTTGTTGACACCATGCATGAGCGCAAACGGATGATGGCCGAAAGGGCTGACGCTTTCATCGCCCTGCCCGGCGGCATTGGCACTTTCGAAGAATTTTTTGAGGTGTGGACTTGGCGCCAACTGGGCTACCACAACAAGCCTGTGGGACTTCTCAATCTGAATGGCTACTACGACGGCTTGTTGAATTTTTTAGGCAGCGTCGTGCAGCACCAGTTCATGGGTAACTGGCAAATGGATTTGATTGCGGTTGACTCCCAGGCCCCTGCCCTGCTAGAAAAGCTGGTGCAGTCTGCCGGACTGCACTACAGCTTACGCAGCGAAGCGCTTTAAATCAAATTGCCGAGTTGTCTACCTCACCAGTACGAATGCGCACCACGCGCTCCACATTGGTGATGAAGATCTTGCCATCGCCAATTTTTCCTGTGCGCGCGGCTTTGACAATAGCATCCACGCAGCGGTCCACATCTTCGTCCTTCACGGCGACTTCCACTTTCACCTTGGGCAAAAAATCGACCACGTATTCAGCACCGCGGTACAGTTCGGTATGTCCTTTTTGACGGCCAAAACCTTTAACTTCTGTAACGGTCAAACCGGTGACACCGCATTCGGCCAGCAACTCGCGAACCTCTTCCAACTTAAACGGTTTGATGATGGCGGTGATCTGCTTCATGGTGAATGTCTTCCTGGAAATAAAATTTAAGCGCGAAATTTATTGGTCATAGGATAACGCCAATCCTTGCCAAAACTGCGGTGCGTGACACGAATGCCAACCGGCGCCTGCCGACGCTTGTACTCGTTGATTTTGATCAAGCGTGTTACCTTTTCTACATCGGCCCGCTCAAAGCCGTCAGCCACCAAGGCCTCAATGCCCTCATCGTTCTCCATGTAGCGCGCGATGATCGCGTCCAGCACTTCGTAGGCAGGCAAGCTGTCTTGGTCTTTTTGATCGGGTCGCAACTCGGCGCTGGGCGGGCGGGTGATGATTCGCTCAGGGATGGGCTGAGCACAAGTACCATATGGGTCGTTATGGTTGCGCCAGTTAGACAAACGAAAAACCTGGGTCTTGACCACGTCTTTGATCACAGCAAAACCACCGGCCATGTCACCATAGAGCGTGCAATAGCCAGTAGCCATCTCACTTTTATTCCCGGTGGTCAAGACGATGGCGCCGGTTTTATTAGACATGGCCATGAGCAAGGTGCCGCGAATCCGAGCTTGGATGTTTTCCTCGGTGGTGTCTTCGGCCAAGCCTTCAAACTGCAGCGCAAGCGATTGCTTGAACCCTTCAAATAGCGGGGCAATCGTGATCTCGTCGTAGCGCACATGCATGCGCTTGGCCATCTCACGCGCGTCCAGCCAGCTGATGTCTGCGGTATAGGGCGAGGGCATCATCACCGCATGCACCTTGTCCGCGCCGATGGCATCCACCGCAATGGCCAGTACCAGCGCCGAATCAATGCCACCAGACAACCCCAGCAATGCTTTTGTGAATCCGTTTTTGCCCAAATAGTCGCGTACGCCTAGCACCAAAGCGTCCCACAAATCGGCTTCGTCGCTGCGGGCCGGGCTCACACTCGAAGGTTGAACTTGCACACGTCCATCTTGCAACGTCATTGCGACACAAGCTAAGTGCTCTGCGAAAGCCGGTGAACGCATTTGCACCGCGCCCTGCGCATCCAGCGCAAAGGAGCGCCCTTCAAACACCACCTCGTCTTGCCCGCCCACCAAATGGGCGTAGACCAAAGGCAGACCGCAAGCTAAGACCCTCTCGCGCATATGCTGTTCGCGCTCCAAGCCTTTACCGGCGTGAAACGGCGAGGCATTAAGCACGGCCAGGACCTGGGCCCCTGCTGCTTTGGCTTTTTGCGCCGGGCCCTCGAACCAGGCGTCTTCGCAAATGAGCAAACCCACTTGAACACCAGCGACCTCAAACACGCAAGCCTGATCCCCCGGGGTGAAATAGCGGCGCTCGTCAAACACTTGGTAGTTGGGTAATTCCTGCTTGGCGTAACGGGCCACGGTTTTCCCGTCGATCAAAACAGACGCCATATTGAAGCGGCGGGTCACCGCCACGCTCTTGGTCCGCATACCTCCCCCCTGAGGGTGACCGACCACCACCGCCATGCCTTTTAACCCGGCTGTTTCCCGGGCCACTGTTTTCAAGGCATCATCGCAGGCGTCAATGAAGGCCGGACGCAAGAGCAAGTCCTCGGCGGCGTAACCGCAGATAGACAATTCGGGCGTGAGCAATAAGCGCACGCCTTTTTGGTAGGCTGCGTGTGCAGCGTCGATGATTTTGCGGGCATTGCCCTGCATGTCGCCTACCACGAAATTGAGCTGAGCCACACAAAGATTGAGAGTCATACAGGTGCAGGAATACAAGTCTAGGGATTATGTCATCCAGGTCCACGATTCCTGGCAGGGGATCGCCGAAGGTGCATGGAATGCGCTATTGGCCCAGCAACAAACGCCGACCCTGTTCATGCAGCACGCCTATCTGCAGGCAATGGAAGTGAGTCAGGCCGCTAGTCCAGACACCGGCTGGGCTTTACAGATTGTGACGCTCTGGCAATCACAAGAAGCACAGGAAGACGCCACTTTAGGGCCCCCGGGCCTGCGGCTATGCGCCGCCGCGCCCCTGTACGCCAAAGACCACTCCTATGGAGAATATGTTTTTGACTGGGCTTGGGCCGACGCCTACCAACGCAACGGCCTGCGCTACTACCCCAAGGCACTGGTGGCCGTGCCCTTCACACCCGTGCCCGGCAGCCGTTTACTTGCTGTGGATGCCCAGGCGCGGCAAGCCTTGGCGCAGACCATGATCGACTTTAGCCAAAGTCAAGGACTGTCCTCATTGCATCTGCTGTTTGGCGACGAAGCCGACCTACTAGCCTGCAGCCAGGCGGGGATGATGCTGCGCCGCACGGTGCAGTTTCACTGGCAAAACTCAAAGAGCGCGCGGTCCACGCTGCACGAGAAATTCACAGATTTCGATGATTTCTTAAGCCACCTCAGCCAAGAAAAGCGCAAAAAAATACGCCAGGAGCGACGCAAAGTGGCCCAGGCCGGTGTGCTATTTCGGGTACTGCGCGGCGCGGAAATCACGAGCAGCGACTGGGACTTTTTTTACCAGTGCTACGAAAGAACTTATCTGGAGCATGGCAACAAGCCCTATCTGAGCCGAGACTTCTTTGCGCACATGCAACAGGACATGGCAGAGCACTGGCTGCTTTTTGTGGGCGAAATTGAAGGCCGTCCTGTGGCCTGCAGTCTATTGGGATTGGACAGTACCTCACCCGAAGGCGGTGTGGCCTATGGACGGTATTGGGGGGCGCTGGAGCGGGTCGACTGCTTGCACTTTGAGGCTTGCTATTACCAGCCGATTGTCTGGTGCATTGCCAACGGCTTCATTCGTTTTGAGGGTGGCGCGCAAGGCGAGCACAAAATGGCGCGCGCGCTTCTGCCGGTGACTACCAGCAGCGCACACTGGTTGTCGCACCCCGGCTTTGCGGATGCAGTGGCGCGATTTTTGGCGCAAGAGGGCCAGGGCGTTGAAGCCTACATGGATGATTTGAACCAGCGCTCACCCCTTAAAGAGGGGTGAGCGCCAGACAAATTTAAACTTCGGCGTCAACCCGCTTAAACTTTGGCGGCCTTGTAAGCGGCAATGCCGTCAGCCACTTCTTTACGAGCAGAGTCTGGGCCTTCCCAGCCTTTGATCTTGACCCACTTGCCTTTTTCCAGATCTTTGTAGTGTTCAAAGAAGTGAGAAATCTGGCTCAAGCGCAGTTGGTTCATGTCTTCCGGTTTTTGCCAGTGGGTGTAGATCGGCAGCACTTTGTCGATCGGTACCGCCAAGACCTTTCCATCTTGCCCGCCTTCGTCTTCCATCAGCAAAATGCCGATCGGGCGGCATTTCACCACCACGCCAGGAATCAGGGGGAAAGGTGTGATCACCAACACATCAACCGGGTCACCGTCACCGGCAATGGTGTGGGGCACGTAGCCATAGTTGGTTGGGTAATGCATGGCCGTACCCATGAAACGGTCCACAAAAATGGCACCGGTTTCTTTGTCCACTTCGTATTTCACGGGATCGGCATTCATCGGAATTTCGATGATGACGTTGAACGTGTTGGGGGCATCAAGGCCAGGGGTCACATTGTCAAGGGACATGGTTGCAGTCTCAGGGGGTTGAAGTAAAAACAGAACTTGAGGATTAACCCGTATTTTACTTTCACCGGCCTTGCGTAAAGTGAGTTGAAGCCCTTTAATACGAATGTTGGCCAATCGTGTGTCTCCACAAGATCGCGAGGAAGCAACGCAGTGGAGGGGTCTCCAGCGCGTTGCCCCTCTTTTCAGCGACAACAATTTGAGGAGAACTACCTATGACCAGCAATTCAGCGCTCACCTTGGCGCTTGTATGCGGACTGATTGCCGTAGCTTACGGCTTTTGGGCACGCGGTTGGATTCTTTCCCAAGATCCCGGTAATGCCCGGATGCAAGAAATTTCAGCGGCCATCCAGGCCGGCGCCGCGGCCTACCTGGCTCGCCAGTACAAAACCATTGCCACCGTCGGCGTGGTCTTGGCGATTTTGATGGGGGTGTTTTTGGACGGTGTTACCGCCATTGGTTTCGTGATCGGCGCGGTGCTTTCCGGTGCTTGCGGCTTTATCGGCATGAATGTCTCGGTCCGCGCCAACGTCCGAACGGCGCAGGCCGCCACCCGCGGCATTGGCCCAGCACTGGATGTAGCCTTTCGGGGGGGCGCCATCACCGGCATGCTGGTTGTGGGCCTGGGCCTTTTGGGCGTGACCGGGTTTTACTGGTTCCTGACCGGCTCCGGCAACCCGGCCCCCGAACAAAACCTCGCCACCCAGCTCAACCCCTTAATTGGCTTTGCCTTTGGCTCCTCGCTGATCTCCATCTTTGCGCGACTCGGAGGAGGCATTTTCACCAAAGGGGCTGACGTGGGCGCAGACTTGGTGGGCAAGGTCGAAGCAGGCATCCCTGAAGATGACCCGCGCAACCCCGCCGTAATCGCCGACAATGTGGGAGACAACGTGGGCGACTGCGCAGGCATGGCCGCCGACCTGTTTGAAACCTATGCGGTGACCCTGATTGCCACGATGGTCCTGGGCGCCTTATTGATTTCAGCCGCCCCCGGACAAGCTGTGCTGTATCCGTTGGCTTTGGGCGCCGTGTCCATCATCGCCTCCATCATTGGTTGTTTTTTTGTCAAAGCTTCACCAGGTATGACGAATGTGATGCCTGCCCTTTACAAAGGCCTGGCGATTGCGGGGGCGCTGTCTTTGGTGGCGTTTTACTTTGTCACCACTTGGCTCATGCCCGACAACGCTTTGGGCTCCGCCGGTAGCCAAATGAAACTCTTCGGAGCATGCGCGGTAGGCTTGATTTTGACCGCCGCACTGGTTTGGATCACCGAGTTTTATACCGGCACCCAATATGCCCCTGTGCAACACATTGCACAGGCATCCACCACCGGTCACGGCACCAACATCATTGCTGGCCTGGGCGTGTCTATGCGCTCCACGGCCTGGCCCGTGATGTTTGTCTGCTTGGCGATTTGGACGGCATATACGCTGGGGGGCTTGTACGGTATTGCCGTGGCCGCCACCTCTATGCTCAGTATGGCTGGCATTGTGGTGGCCCTGGATGCTTATGGCCCCATCACTGACAACGCAGGCGGCATTGCCGAAATGGCCGAATTGCCTAGCAGCGTGCGTGACATCACTGACCCGCTGGACGCCGTGGGCAACACCACCAAAGCAGTGACCAAAGGCTACGCCATCGGTTCGGCCGGTTTGGCTTCGTTGGTTTTGTTTGCAGACTATACCCACAAGCTGGAAAGCTACGGCAAGGCCGTGAGCTTTGACCTGTCCGATCCGCTCGTCATCATTGGCCTGTTCATCGGCGGCTTGATCCCCTATCTTTTCGGCGCCATGGCTATGGAAGCGGTGGGTCGCGCCGCCGGCAGCGTTGTAGTCGAAGTGCGGCGCCAGTTTAAAGAAATCCCCGGCATCATGGAAGGCACGGCCAAGCCCGAATATGGCAAGGCCGTGGACATGTTAACCAGCGCCGCCATCAAGGAGATGGTGGTTCCCAGCCTGCTGCCTGTGGTGGTGCCGGTACTGGTTGGGCTGATACTCGGACCTAAAGCCTTGGGCGGCCTGCTGATGGGCACCATCGTGACGGGCTTGTTTGTCGCGATCTCCATGTGCACCGGTGGCGGTGCATGGGACAACGCAAAAAAATACATCGAAGATGGTCATCATGGCGGCAAAGGTTCTGAAGCACACAAAGCCGCCGTGACTGGCGACACTGTGGGCGACCCCTACAAAGATACCGCGGGCCCTGCGATCAACCCACTGATTAAAATCATCAATATCGTGGCGCTGTTGATCGTGCCCTTAGTGGTGAAGTTCCACGGCGGCTGAACGCCCGCTTCACGAACCTGCAGCCCGCCCTCAATTTTGAGGCGGGCTTTTTTCATAGCCGTAACCCTTTGGGCCAATGCGGGGGCATTGCGCGCCCCAGTGCATGTCCCTCTTGTGCTTTGCAAAATTGGCATCTGCAGCACAATGGGCGCATGCAATTGAACTTCATCGCCAACCAATCTGTGCCCGCCCTCGCCGGGCAAACCCTGGATGTGATCGACCCGTCAGACGGCCATGTTTTTGATCAAATTCAACGCAGCCAATCCGCCGACATAGACCAAGCGGTGCATGCGGCTCGTGTAGCTTTTCAGGGCCCTTGGGGTCAACTGAGCGGTATGGAGCGTGGACGCTTGCTGATGGCGCTGTCTCGCAAAGTCAGTGAACATGCGGCCGAGCTGACCGCACTCGAACAGCGAGACTGCGGCAAACCCACGCGTCAAGCAGTTGCAGACGCTAACGCCTTGGCCCGCTATTTTGAATATTACGCCGGCGCTTGCGACAAGCTGCACGGTGAGACTTTGCCTTACCAAAACGGCTACAGCGTCCTAACGTGGCGCGAACCGCATGGTGTCACCGGCCATGTGATTCCGTGGAACTACCCGATGCAAATTTTTGGCCGCAGCGTGGGCGGCGCCTTGGCGGCGGGCAATGCCTGCGTGGTCAAGCCAGCCGAAGACGCCTGCCTGAGCCTGATCCGCGTGGCCCAATTGGCGGCCGAAGTGGGTTTTCCGCCCGGAGCCATCAACATTGTCACTGGCTACGGCCATGAGGTGGGAGATGCGCTGGCGCGCCACCCCGGCATCGACCACATCAGCTTTACCGGCAGCCCCACGGTGGGCACCTTGATTCAGCAAGTGGCGGCTGAGCGCCATTGTCCAGTGACGCTGGAGCTTGGCGGCAAGAGCCCGCAAATCATTTTTGACGACGCCGATTTGGACGCCGCCGTGCCCGTGGTGGTCAACGCCATCGTGCAAAACGCCGGGCAAACCTGCAGCGCCGGCTCGAGGGTGCTGATTCAGCAAGCCATTTACGAGCCATTGCTGCAGCGCTTGGGCGAAGCGTTCAAGGGCCTCCAAGTCGGCTCGGCCGAAATGAACCTGGACTTGGGCCCCTTAATTCGGGCCAGCCAACTCCAACGCGTGGCAGGTTTTCTGGACCAGGCCCGTGCTGACGGCATCGCCACCGTGGCCCAAGGCCAGATCGCAGCAGGCGTGCCTGCAGGTGGTTTTTACCAAGCCCCCACCTTGCTGCGCGATGTGCCGGTGATGCACCGCCTGGCGCAAGAAGAGGTCTTTGGCCCGGTGCTTTCGGCCATGGCTTTCACTGACGAAGATCACGCCGTTGAATTGGCGAATGCCACCGCTTTTGGTTTGGTCGCAGGCATCTGGACACGCGACGGTGCCCGTCAGTTCCGAATGGCCAAACGGGTGCGAAGCGGACAGGTCTTCATCAACAACTACGGCGCCGGTGGCGGGGTAGAACTGCCGTTTGGCGGTGTGAAGTCGTCAGGTTACGGCCGCGAAAAAGGTTTCGAAGCCCTAATGGGATTCACCACACTCAAAACCGTGGCGATTCACCACGGTTGATTACCAGCTGCGAAGGCTGAGGCGCAAAGCATTCAATAACCTCAGATAGGGTCTGGCCTGGTGCTGCGGCACAATGGCGCCATGTCTGAACGAATCATTCCGGTGGTGGACCTGCGCCACAGCCTGCCGTTGCCAAAATCTGCCGCGACACTTTTCGCGTTGAACCATCCGGTGCAAGATCTGCGCGGACGCGCATTGCACGATTTGCGCATAAGCGTGACCGACCGCTGCAATTTTCGATGCAGCTATTGCATGCCCAAAGAAGTCTTTCACAAAGACTACCCTTATCTGCCGCACAGCGAGTTGCTGACCTTTGAAGAAATCACCCGCACCGCTCAAGCCTTTGTCGCGCTAGGTGTGCGCAAAATCAGACTCACCGGCGGCGAGCCCCTACTACGCAAAAACATTGAAGTGCTGATTGCTCAGCTGGCTGCTCTGCGCACCCCCGAGGGGTGGCCACTGGATATCACGTTAACCACCAACGGTTCGCTGTTGGCCCGCAAAGCTCAAGCCTTGAAAGACGCCGGTCTGCAGCGGGTCACAGTGAGCCTTGATGGACTGGACGACACCATTTTCCGCCAGATGAACGACGTGGATTTTCCTGTGGCCGATGTGTTGGCCGGCATCAAAGCCGCGCAAGCTGCTGGACTGTCCCACATCAAAGTGAATATGGTGGTCAAACGCGGCACAAATGCGCAAGAAATTGTGCCCATGGCCAGACACTTCCGAGGCTCGGGCGTGACCCTACGCTTCATCGAATACATGGACGTGGGCGCCACCAATGGTTGGCGCATGGATGAGGTGCTGCCCAGCGCCCGGGTGATTGAACAACTGAAAGCCGAATGGCCCTTGGTGGCGTTGACCGCTTCAACACCGGGCGAAACCGCCCAGCGCTGGGGCTACGCCGACGCGCAGGGACAGTTCGACCCGCGCCTGGGTGAAATTGGCGTGATCAGCAGCGTAACGCAAGCCTTTTGCGGCGATTGCAACCGTGCCCGCCTGTCGACCGAAGGTCAACTGTATTTGTGCCTCTTTGCATCGCAGGGCTACGACCTTCGCTCGCTGATTCGGGGCTCCTTGACCGACGAAGCACTGCGCCAGCAGATCGCTTCAATCTGGCAAGGACGCAGCGACCACTACTCTGAATTGCGCAGCCTGATGCCGGCAGACAGCAATCCAACGCCTGACCGCAAGCGGGTTGAAATGAGTTACATCGGTGGCTGAGCATGAATGAGTTGAACATCGACGCGCCCGTTGAGGACTGGGAAGCAGTAACCGGCTTGATCTTGGCCGGCGGGCGGGGCTCGCGCATGGGGGGCATTGACAAAGGCCTGCAAAATTTTCACGGACAGCCCTTGGCACTGCACGCCCTAAAACGCCTGCAAATACAACGTGATCGGCAAGGCCAGCCCCTGGCTGAGGTGATGATCAACGCCAACCGCAACCTGACGACTTACGAATCCTTTGGCGCCCCCGTTTGGCCTGATACGCTGGACGGCTATGCTGGACCGCTGGCCGGCTTTATGACTGGGTTGGCGCATTGCGCCACCCCGCTGCTACTCACTGTTCCCTGCGACACGCCTTTGTTTGCACTGGACCTGTTGCAGCGCATGCATACGGCGCTGCACCATGAACGGGCAGACTTAGCCATGGCAGCCGCTTGCGAAGAGGACGGGCAACTGCGCGCCCAACCGGTGTTCTGCCTGATGCGAGTCACGCTGCTGCCAAGCCTCATTACTTTCACCCAGCAAGGCGGGCGCAAAATTGACGCATGGACGGCTCTGCACCGCACCGTCTTGGTTCCCTTTAATGCGGCCTCAGATAAGCCTCAAGCCTTCTTCAATGCCAACACCGCAGCGCAATTGCACAGCCTGGAAAATGCCTAACGCCATGCCAACGACTGGCTTCAAACCTCAAGCGACACTCACCCAAATAGGCGAACAATTGGCAGGCTACGACCCCCAAGCTTTGTCGGCCGATGCCGTTTTGACTTTCTTGGAGCAAATGGTCATGCCATTGGAGGGTGCTCAAGCAGTACCCCTCATCGAAGCGCTAGACCGGGTGCTGGCCGAGAACGTAATCTCGCCATTGAGCGTGCCGCCGCACGATAACTCGGCCATGGACGGTTATGCCTTCAATGGCGAAAGTCTGCCTGCTGCGCAAAACCTGCAGGTGGTCGGTACCGCCCTAGCAGGCAAGGCCTGGCACGGCCAGGTGCAATCTGGCCAATGCGTGAAGATCATGACCGGCGCCATCATGCCGGCAGGTTTGGACACGGTGGTGGCGCAAGAATTGGCTCAAGTCGATGGCGATCGGGTCCAGATTGCAGCGAGCTTGTTGCAACGCGGTGATAACCGCCGCCTGTCTGGCGAAGACTTGATGGCTGGACAAGCGGCCCTGCCTGCGGGCACGCGGTTAGGCCCTGCGGCCTGCGGTCTTTTGGCCAGCCTGGGGTTGGCACATGTGCAAGTGCGACCGCGCTTGAAAGTGGCCTACTTTTCCACCGGCAACGAAATCTTGAGCCTGGGTGAAACCCCGCGCGAAGGAGCGGTCTACGACAGCAACCGATACACCGTGCACGGTATGCTCACCCGCATGGGCTGCGAGGTTCTGGACATGGGTGTGGTGCGCGACGATCCGACGCTGCTTGAAGCGGCGTTCGTGAAAGCCGCAGGGCAAGCCCAGGTGATCATCACCAGTGGCGGCGTGAGTGTGGGCGAGGCAGACTACACCAAGGCGATGATGAAAAAACTGGGAGATGTGGCCTTTTGGCGCATCGCCATGCGACCTGGCCGGCCAATGGCGGTAGGCCGCATTGCGCAAGGGGACCGATCCGCCGTAATGTTTGGCTTGCCCGGCAACCCGGTGGCGGTGATGGTGACCTTCTTGGCTTTTGTGCGTCCCACCCTGCAGCGCATGATGGGCATGCAAAGCACAACCCTGCCTTTGCTCAAAGCCCGCAGCCAAGAAGTACTTCGCAAAAAACCAGGCCGCACCGAATACCAACGCGGCATTGTCAGCCGCAACGCTCAAGGGGAGTTGCAAGTCATCATCACCGGCAATCAGGGCTCAGGCGTTCTCAGCTCCATGGTGCAGGCCAACGGCCTGATCGTGCTGCATCACGACCAAGCTACAGCGCAGGTTGGCGACTGGGTGGATGTGATGATGTTTGACGGCCACCTCTAGCCTGGCTCAAACCAAGCAGTCCGCAGCTACCGTCTTAACGCCCCTGGGCTAAGGCTTTGGTCACGCCGTCATTGGCAAGAGCATCCGCCCTTTCGTTGCCCGGGTCTCCGGCATGGCCTTTGACCCAGCGCCAGTCAATGACGTGCTGCGAACTGCCCACCGCCTCGTCCAGGCGCTGCCACAAATCCACATTCTTTACGGGTTGCTTGGCCGCAGTGCGCCAGCCCCTGGCTTTCCAGCCGTGGATCCACTCGGTGATGCCTTTGCGCACATATTCGCTGTCCAAATAAAGCACGATGTGGCAAGGCCGCTTGAGCGCCCCCAGCGCTTGAATCACGGCCATCAGCTCCATGCGATTGTTGGTGGTGCCCAATTCGCCTCCGCACAGTTCGCGCACATGACGGCCCGATTTCATCAAGACCCCCCAGCCACCTGGGCCGGGGTTGCCTTTGCAGGCGCCATCGGTATGTATTTCAACGTGATCCAAAAAATAACTTTCCGTTGGCTTGCGCCGTGAATTCGGACTGCGGCTGCACCGCAGGGCTTGAAACATGCGGCTGCACTGCATGGTGCCGCTGAGCGGCCGGTAAGGCCGCGCCGACCCTTACGGGTGCTTTTTTCCAGGCCCGTCCGAGCATACGGCCTCCCGGCACGCGTTTGACCGCTACAACCATGTAGGCCCCACCCAAAATCGGCCACCAGCGTGCCCCCCAGCGGTCCAGCCATGCCATGCGCGCCAGCCAACGGGTGTTTTGCACCGCCGGTCGCCAGCAACCAAAGCGGCTAACTTGCACCTCAAAACCCAACAACCGCAACCAATCGCGCAGACGCCAGTAACCAATCAAGTGACCCAAACCATCTTGCACGCCGTCGCGCCAACCCAGCCTTTGATACATCGCCTTGCGCCGATGATGCCAGCCCCACAAGCTGACTGGGTTCAGACCAGTGATGACCAGCTGACCCTCAGGCACCAGCACCCTTTCTGCTTCGCGCAAAGTGGCGTGAGGGTCCTCGCACAGCTCCAAGGTGTGCGGCATAACCACCAAGTCCAGACTGGCGGCCTCAAAAGGCAACCCAGCGCCTTCGGCCACCAGGTCGCAAGCGGCCAAGGGCCAGGGGGCATCTGCTGCTGCTTGCTCGGTACATGAACGAAGGTACCAACGGTAAGGCATGCGGTTGGACTGCAAGCCTTTCAATTCGGGGGTATCGAGCTGGACCGCGTGGTAGCCAAAAACGTCAACAACGGCCGCATCGAGTTGGGCTTGCTCCCAATCGCGTAAATAGCGCCCAAGCGGCGTGGCCAGCCACTGACGCCAAGCTTGCGCTACCCGGCAGGCGTTGCCCTCGGCTGAAACTGGAGTTTCTATAATGGGTTTAATCATGAACCTTATTCCGCTGCCCGCTTTCTCAGACAATTACATCTGGCTATTGCACCATAACGGCCGGGCCCTGGTGGTCGACCCCGGCGATGCGCAACCCGTGCTGAACGCATTGGCCAGCAAGGACCTGGTATTGGATGTCATTTTAGTCACCCACCATCATGCCGACCATGTGGGTGGAGTGGCGGCGCTGACCGCGGCCACTTCGGCCACAGTCTACGGCCCAGCTAACGAAAAAATGCCGCCAGAGGTCATTCCTCTGACGCAAAGCGAGACAGTCTCTTGGCAAGGGATCGATTTCCAAATCATTGATGTTCCCGGCCACACCGCCGGTCACATCGCGTTCTTTGGCCAACCACAGGGCATGGCACCAGTCTTATTTTGTGGCGACACCTTGTTTTCAGGCGGCTGTGGTCGCTTGTTTGAAGGCACGCCGGCCCAAATGCTGCACTCTTTAGACCAGCTGGCGGCTTTGCCCGTTGCTACGCAGGTGTGTTGCGCCCATGAATACACATTAAGCAACCTGAAATTTGCGCGTTGCATCGAGCCAAGCAACCTCCAGCTCAGTGCTTACGAAACCGATTGCAAAGTCCTTCGCTCACAGGGTTTACCCACCTTGCCCTCACACTTGGCGCTGGAACTGAAAATCAACCCCTTTTTACGCAGCCGACAACCTTCGGTCCGCGCCTCTTTGCAACACTGCACACCCACCCCGATTGACGATGCCGACTACTTTGCAGCGCTTCGTCAATGGAAGAACGATTACCGATGAACTCATCTTTTTTTACCCCATTGAAGCACCTAGCTCCTCGCCTGGTTCGAAACGGCTTGTCGCTTGCCGCGGTAACCCTGCTGCTCGCCGGCTGCGCCACCACCGGGACGGCTCCCGCCCCCGAAACAGTGATCAAGCCTGTCCCCTCGGCCACTGAGACCAAGCCCGCCAGCCCCTTCAGCCCCAAAGTGGAGCAGCACAGCGGGAAAGCCATTCCTCTGGCAACCCTGAAAACCGAGCCACCTGCCGATATTTGGGAGCGTATTCGCTTGGGCTTTGCCATGCCCAACTTAGAAGGCGATTTGGTGCGCGACCGCGAGCAGTGGTACGCAGCCAGGCCAGACTACATCTTGCGCATGACCGAGCGCTCACGCAAATACCTGTTCTTCATTGTGGAAGAACTTGAAAACCGCAATATGCCCACCGAGCTGGCTCTTTTGCCGTTCATCGAGTCGGCCTTTAATCCCCAGGCCGTGTCCACCGCCAAAGCCGCGGGCATGTGGCAGTTCATGCCAGCCACAGGCAAGTACTTTGAACTCAAGCAAAACATCTTTCGCGACGATCGACGCAGCATTCAAGAATCAACCCGGGCTGCGCTCGACTATTTGCAAAAACTCTATGGCATGTTTGGCGATTGGCACTTGGCCCTGGCCGCCTACAATTGGGGCGAAGGCAGTGTCAGCAGGGCTTTGGCAAAAAACAAGGCGGCCGGTCTGGGACTGAACTACAGCGACCTGAACATGCCCAATGAGACGCGCTATTACGTGCCCAAGTTGCAAGCAGTTAAAAATATCATCAGTCAGCCCGAGGCCTTCAACACACGCCTGCCGCTGATTCAAAACCACCCCTACTTCCAAAGTGTAACGATCACCCGAGACATTGATGTGAATTTGGCGTCGCGCCTGGCCGAGATCAGCATGGAGGATTTCAAGGCGCTCAACCCCTCCATGAGCCGTCCCGTTATTTTGGCGGCCGGCACACCGCAAATTTTGCTACCTTGGGACAACGCCGATCTGTTCCAACGCAACTTGGACGCGCACCCCAACAATCGCCTAGCCACCTGGACCGCATGGGTCTCACCTCAGACCATGAAAGTGCAGGAGGCTGCCCGAATTGTCGGCATGCCTGAAGACCAATTGCGAAGTATGAACAACATTCCGCAAAAAATGCTGATCAAGGCCGGCTCCACATTGCTGGTGCCACGTAAGGGCGCGCTGGACGCTGATGTGACCGAGCATTTGGCTGACAACGGCCAAGTTGCCTTTGCCCCTGAAGTGGTCCTCAAACGCATCGTGCTCAAAGCCCGCCGCGGTGACACTTTGGCTAGTTTTGCGAGTAAAAATGGCGTGAGCGTGGTCAATCTGTTGAGCTGGAACAAACTCAGCCTCAATGCACCGCTCAAAGCCGGTCAAGCGATTGCCTTGTTGATCCCCACAACCCAAGGACGTATGGTGGCCAAGACGGTCCCCGTCAAAGGCACTTCAGGCATGGCGACCAAAACTGCGCAAATTAAGGCCACGCCAGCTGTGGTTCATGGCAAAACCAAAACGGCACAGGCCGCTAAATCAAAGACGCACGCCAAGGCCGGGGAGCCTCCAAGCAAATCGGTCAAAGTAGCTCGGAAATAAACAGTTCGGGGCCTTAACCATGCGCTGCGGCTCAGACACGTACCCTAAATGGAAAAGCGCTTTTTACTTTTGTGCACCGCCTCGTTGGTGTAGGCCGCCTGCAAGGCAGAGCGATCCACCATCAGCGACTTGGGCAGTCCAACGCGAGTCGCACGGTTGCGCCATGCGGTTTGCATCCAATCCTCAGTCAACAGACCATCAGGGCAATAGCTCTCGCGAAGAGCCTCCACCGTGCCCAGATAAAAAGCACGGTCCCCCATCCAAGCATACGCAGGCATGACCTTGAGTAAATCAGTTGGCCCGGCCGTCATCAGCCACTTCAAGGCCCGCACCACGCCATCGGTCAGCCCCTGCATCACCCCGGGCTTGAGATTGAGAAATTCAGTTTTCGCAAACAAACAAGTCGATGCACTGGGCCCGCCCATCCACAGTTGCGTGCCTTGCAAGGACCGGGTCTCGGCCACTACCCGCAACTCACTTTTGTGCTCCAACCAACGCATCAACGGGTCAAGATGACACAAAGCGTCCACGGCACCGCTGCGCAAATGATCCATCGCCGCGCCCATGGGGCCCACCTCAACAAACTGCATGTCGCGGGGATTCAAACCTGCCTGCAAACACCATAACTGAGCCATAGCATGGCTGGCGGATCCCCAGTCAGACACACCAATTTTGAAACGCTTTAAATCGGCCAAGCTTTGGTAAAGGGGTAAGCGGCGCAGGGCAATCCCTAAACTGATTTGAGGTGTCCGGCCTTGCAGCACAAAGGCCTTGGTTTTTTGCCCCTGCTCGTTCAAATCTAGCACCTGCTCAAATGCGCCACTGACCACGTCGACCTGTCCTGAGGTTAAGGCTTGATGGACCTGTGCATCCGCATCCAAATCGTGCCACTCCAGTTGAATGCCCACAGTTCTGAAGTACCCCATTTGTTCGGCCAAAACCAGGGGCAAATGCAGCATGCTTGACCGCATCGACAAGCCAAGGCGCACTTTTTGCGGATCCGCCGCGGAGCTGTCTCCAATTGACGCACACAGCAAACCCGCTGCCCCCAGCAGGTTAAATTGACGTCGCCCCAAAATCAGTCCCACCTTGTGCCCCCGTGCATATCGCCTTTATGGCGTTGATGCATCGAGCTTAATCAGCACCAGCTCCTTGCACATCGGGAAACATCCCAAGCGGGTTTTCACGTAATGGATTCGCACTAGCCATGCGCGCCACCGCACAGAGGATTTAGCGTCGATCCACCAAGGCATGGGCAATGGTGCCCAGGTCCACATACTCCAGCTCACTGCCTGCAGGCACGCCTCGGGCCAGGCGCGTCACGCGCAAGCCCTTGCTTTTGAGCATTTCGGCAATCACATGGGCCGTGGCCTCGCCTTCGGCTGTGAAGTTGGTGGCCAAAATCACCTCTTGCACCACGCCGTCCACCGCACGCTCCAGCAGTTTGGCCAGGCCAATGTCTTTGGGGCCAATGCCATCAAGCGGGCTGAGCTTGCCCATCAACACAAAATACAGCCCCTTGAAGGACGCAGTGCGCTCAATCGCAGATTGATCCGCAGGTGTCTCCACCACACACAACTTACTGTGATCACGCGCTGGGTCCAGGCAAGTTGAACAGATTTCAGACTCAGTAAAGGTATGGCACAAATTGCAATGCCGCACGCTCTCTACCGCTTCTTTCAAGGCGCGCGACAGCATCATGGCCGCAGCTCGATCGCGCTGCATCAAATGAAAGGCCATGCGAGCAGCTGACTTGATGCCCACCCCTGGCAAAGCCTTCAAAGCATGAGTCAACGCGTCAAGCGTGTAGGCGTCAGACATCGATCAGAACGGCAGCTTCATGCCGGGCGGCAGACCGGCGGTCAGCTTGCCCATTTTTTGTTGCGAAGTCTCTTCAGCCAATCGCACGGCATCATTCATGGCGGCAGCCACCAAGTCTTCCAGCATATCTTTGTCGTCCGCCAACAAACTCGGATCGATAGTCACTCGCTTCACGTTGTGTTTGCAAGTCATCAAAACCTTGACCAATCCACCGCCGGAGGCGCCTTCCACATCAATGAATGCCAGTTCGTCTTGGGCTTTCTTCAGGTTGTCTTGCATCGCCTGGGCTTGCTTCATCAGGCCGGCGAGTTGTCCTTTGTTGAACATGAGAGGGTTCCTTTTTTTCTGTAATAGAGATCAAAAAATCAAATGGGTTTGACGCTGCCGGGCACGATTTTGCCGCCAAAGTCTCTGAGCATGGCCTGCACCAAGGGGTCGTTTTCAATCAAAGCCTGCGCGGCCCATTGCCGCTCGTTGGCGGCCAAGGTGTTGCGCAGCAAGGGACTGTCGGTGACTTTGCCCATCTCAAAGGCCAGCTCAACGCTGTGGCCTAAGCTTGCGAGTGCGGCCTTTAACCGTTCGCGCGCGGCGGGTTGATTCAAAGACTCGCGCTCCAGTCTCAGCTGCCAGCGGTCTGTATCACGGCCCAACAACTGGGACTGCAAGGCCAGCTCGCGGACCAAGGCGTTGATGAGTTCTTTCTCGGCCATGTCGCGCACCAGCGCGGCCCAAAACTCGCCCTCTTCGGTGACGATCAGCTCGACAGCACTTTGGGGCTGAGGGGCGTCACGCCGAGGTGATGTACGCGCCGAAGGCGCTGAGGTTTCACGCACCGTCAAAATCTGAAAAGTGGATGCTTCGTGCTCAGGTTCGCCCTGAAAATCCACCAAGGAGTCCGCCACATAGGGCCCCTCCTCGTCCATATCCACCCAAGGTGGAGGCCCGTCATCTGCCGCAACTGCAGCTGCTGGCGCGCCTTGAGCTTGTCTCACATGCTCGGGTGGGGAGGCGGCAATGGGCGTTGTGGGCGCAGTGGCCTGTTTCGGCACAGGTTCGGCGAGAGTGCCCACCGGGGGCATGACGGACCGAGCAAATAGGGCTTGTGGAGCTTGAAGCGACTGCACCTGTGGCTCGAATTGAACCCGTGGCGCCGAATTCGCCGGGACAACTAAAGCGGCTCTGGGCTCAGGTGCTAATTGCGGACTTTTTTTTTCTGCCGGGGTCGAGGTCAAGGCGCCAGGTTTGAAGGCCAACAAACGCAGCAATACCATGGTCAAGGCCACGTACTCATCAGGGGCCAAACCCAGCTCTCCGCGTCCATGCAGGCACAGGCTGTACAGGAGCTGCGTTTCATCCGCCGCCATACCTTGAGCCAGCCGGCTTATTTCTAAGGCGTCCGGGTCGCTGTCGTCTTGCACCATGCTGGGCACGGCCTGGATCACGGCCATACGTTGCAACACCAACGCCATGTCCTCTAAAGTGGAGGCCGCAGACAACCCGTTGCGTCGCAAAGTCTCGACCAAGTCCACCACGGTCGCGCCATCAGCGCGGTCCAAAGCGTCAATCAATCTCAGCACATGGCTGCGGTCCACGGTGCCCAGCATCTGGCGCACTGTGGTTTCTTGCAATTGGCCACTACCAAAGGCAATGGCTTGGTCCGTTAAGCTCAAAGCGTCACGCATCGAGCCACGCGCGGCGCGCGCCAGCATGCGCAAAGCCAAGGGCTCAGCCGGAATATTTTCTTGCACCAAAACCTGAGTCAAATGCTCAAACACAGTCTCCGGGGCCATGGGCCGCAAATTGAACTGCAAGCAACGAGAAAGCACAGTGACCGGCACTTTTTGGGGATCAGTGGTAGCTAAAACGAACTTGAGGTACTCGGGCGGCTCTTCCAGCGTTTTGAGCATCGCGTTGAAAGCGGTGTTGGTCAGCATGTGCACCTCGTCGATCATGAAGACCTTAAAGCGCCCTTGCACCGGCTTGTAAACCGCTTGTTCCAGAAGGCTTTGCACCTCGTCCACGCCTCGATTGGAGGCCGCATCCAGTTCGGTGTAGTCAACAAAACGGCCCGCATCGATATCACGACACGCTTGGCACACGCCGCAAGGCTCGGCGGTGATGCCACCCTGACCGTCCAGGCCTTGGCAGTTGAGAGATTTGGCCAAAATCCGAGAGACCGTGGTTTTACCCACACCGCGTGTACCGGTGAACAGATACGCATGGTGCAAACGTTGCTGAACCAAGGCATTGGTCAAAGCCTGCACCACGTGCTCTTGCCCCACCATTTCGGTGAAATTGCGCGGGCGGTATTTACGGGCAAGGACAAGGTAAGACATGGGCTTGATTCTATCGGCTAAGCCAAACCTTTCCGTTGGCGACACGCTGCACGTGCGCATCGCATGCTCTACAATATAAAGTGACGGGCCCTCCCGCATGGTGAAGCGGCCAACCGAGTCAGGTGGGGAACCAAGCAGCTCTAACTGTAGAGCCAGTGCCGGGGTCGGGGCTCGTCAACTTATTTCAGATGGAGTGGCTCAGTTTGAGCCAACTCGCGGCCCCAGTCCCAACCCAAGCGCCGCTGGCCAAGCTGGCGGTCAACAAGTAGCCCCCGGTGGGTGCCTCCCAGTCCAACATTTCCCCCGCGCAAAAAACTCCCGGCAGCGCCCTCAGCATAAGCTGCGCATTCATCTCACCCAAAGCAACCCCGCCAGCCGTGCTGATGGCTTCGTCCAGAGGCCGTGTTTGGCGCAAAGACAATGGCAAGGCCTTGATGGCCTTCGCCAGAGCGGCCGGGTCATTGAGCGTTGGCGCATCCAGCAGTTCGTAAAGCAGAGCGGTCTTGATCCCTGCCAGCCCTAACCGGCTTTTTAAATGTGACGATAAGCTGCGTGAGCCCTTGGGGTGGGCCACCTCGGCTTGCACAAAAGCCTGGCTGCGGTCGGGCAGCAAGTCCAAGTTAAAACTAGCTGTGCCGTTGCGCATCAAGACTTCCCGCAAATCTTTGGAGGCGCTGTACACCAAGCTGCCCTCCACGCCCGTGGCGGTAGCAACAAATTCACCTTGCCGATAATGACTTATGCCTTGCGCATCCAGCCACTGCATGGCCACGGTTTTGAAAGCCTGACCAGCAAACTTATCTGCAAAGTAATCGGTCCAGCCCAGCCCGGCGCGGCCCATCACGTCAAAGCCGCAATTGGCCGGCAGCAAGGGCGCCACTTCGATCCCTTGCGCTTGCAATCGCGCCACCCACCTGCCGTCGGAGCCCAAACGTGACCAACTGCCGCCACCCAAGGCCAGCACCACCGCCTTGGCATGCACCCGAAATAGACCCCGAGGGGATTCAAACAGCAAGCCTTGTCCTCCAGGACCAGCTCCAGTCCCGAGCCCCTCCACCCATCGGTGCCGCATGTGAAACTGCACCGGCGTTTGCGCATGACGCAAGCGGTGTAACCAGGCACGCAGCAAAGGGGCGGCTTTCATTTCTGCAGGGAACACCCGGCCGCTTGAGCCCACAAAGGTATCAACACCCAAACCCTGAGCCCAGGCCCGAACCTGTTCGGCGCCAAAGTGAAGCAGCCAGCCAGCCACATCGCTTGAGCGCTCGCCAAAACGTGCTACAAAAGCCTCTACCGGCTCTGCATGCGTCAGGTTCAGGCCGCCCTTGCCAGCCAATAAAAATTTACGCCCCACCGATGGCATGGCATCGAACACATGGACCGACACGCCCTTGGCCGACAGCACCTCGGCGGCCATTAAGCCTGCGGGGCCGCCCCCGATGATGGCCACGTCCACGGCCAAGGGGTTGAGAGAGGTTGTCTGTTCAGTCAAATGAGACATAAGGTGAGCGTTCTTGTGGGATAAGTCGCGCCAGTTCAAAGCGGCGCTTGGGTTTCTGTCAAAATGAGTCCAGTTTTCGTCTCTTAGTCGCAACTTCACAAGGAACAGGCCATGGCCAGCGAACTGATCAAACACATTACCGATGCCTCATTTGAAGCGGATGTCCTCCAAGCGGGCAAGCCCGTGGTGGTTGATTTTTGGGCCGAATGGTGCGGTCCTTGCAAAATGATTGCCCCGATTTTGGACGAAGTGGCCACCAGTTACGAAGGTAAACTGCAAATCACGAAAATGAATGTCGATGAAAACCGTGATATTCCTGCCAAATTTGGCATTCGCGGCATCCCCACTTTGATGATCTTTAAAGACGGTCAACTGGCCGCCACCAAGGTGGGCGCCATGAGCAAGTCGCAATTGACCGCATTCATCGATCAGCAACTGGCCTGATTCAGCCACGCCGCCTTCGGTTCGCATCGGCGAACTGTGGCGTGCGCAGGCTTGACTCGAGCACATCTTGGCGGACTTACAGGTGCCGCCCCTTTTTACTGTCATAATCCCGTATAGTCGCTTTGTATTGCCAGCGACCTCAAGTTTTGCCAAGAGCATTTGAGAGCCTATTCGTATCCGGCTCCCACTCCTGGCCCTTGAAATCCAACCCCCAAATTTTTTGACCGTCAGTTCAGCACCGAACTGTCACCACGCAGGTAAATCCATGCATTTAAACGAACTCAAAGCTCTGCACGTGTCTGAAGTCCTCAAGCAGGCAGACGATCTTGAGATTGAAAACACGGGCCGCATGCGCAAACAAGAGTTGATGTTTGCGATTATCAAAAAGCGCGCTCGCGCCGGCGAACAAGTCTTTGCCGACGGCGTTCTAGAAATTTTGCCCGATGGTTTTGGCTTTTTACGCAGCCCCGACACCAGCTACACCGCCAGCACCGACGACATCTACATCAGCCCCAGTCAGGTACGCCGCTTCAATCTTCATACCGGTGACATGATTGAAGGCGAAGTGCGCATCCCCAAAGACGGCGAGCGCTACTTTGCCCTGACCAAGCTGGATCAGGTCAACGGCGACCTGCCCGAGAACAACAAACACAAAGTCATGTTCGAGAACCTGACGCCCCTGTTCCCCAAAGAGCAGATGCGTTTAGAGCGCGACATTAAGGGTGAAGAAAACATCACCAGCCGCGTAATCGACATCATCGCCCCCATCGGGCGTGGCCAGCGCGCCCTGATCGTGGCGCAGCCCAAGTCCGGAAAAACGGTGATGATGCAGCACATCGCGCACGCCATCACAGCCAACTACCCTGACGTGCACCTGATGGTGTTGCTGGTCGACGAGCGCCCAGAAGAAGTGACAGAGATGCAGCGCACCGTGCGCGGCGAAGTGATTGCATCTACCTTTGACGAACCCGCCTCGCGTCACGTGCACGTGGCAGAAATGGTCATCGAGCGCGCCAAGCGTTTGGTGGAACTGAAAAAAGACGTGGTGATCTTGCTCGACTCGATCACCCGCCTGGCCCGTGCCTACAAC
>CANGEG010000016.1 GCA_947452725.1 Comamonadaceae bacterium
CACAGTGATCGCGGGCAGTTGAGGTACGATTGCAAGCGTCACTCAGGACACCAGCGAAGGTGTCCGCCATCGCATGGAACTATGTCCGCGATCAACGTGGAATGAGTGTCCGCCATCAATGGAATACGCACAAGATGACAAGTCTTTTCAAGAGCTTAGATTCAAAGCGTGCCCATCCCTCTGGCGTTTTGGGGATGGTCAAATTACACAGGACGTACACAACACCAAATTCCCTGAGCTTTTTCAAAGTTAACTTGTTGTTTCAATTGAGTTTTCAGATTTATTGAATTAAATCACTCACAACCAGTTCCAATACTTTTGTTGGCAGTGCTGGCAATGATACCTTTGATGGTAGCGTTGCCGATTCGCTTTCTGGCTTCGACAACCTGACTGGCGGTGCAGGTACAGACACACTGAATGCAGTTATCACCGGCGGCACACTGCCACTGGGTTTGACAATTACAGGGATTGAAACTGCAAACGTCAATTCGTCTAATACTGGATTAACTGCTGATGTATCAGGTTGGACTGGTTTGACATCAGTTAATTTTGCGGACTCTGCTGCTGGAGCTCAGGCATTGACTGCGGCAACAACAACTGCTTTGACTAGTCGGTTTGTTAGTGGCAACAGCACTTTCGATGGCGGTTCAACAGTTTCCGTAACTGCATCAGCCGTAGCTAACGCTGGCACGATTACTGTTGGTGGAGCAACGCAACCTGTCGGTAACGTGGCCATCGCAGCGACATCTGCTACTGGCGCCGGTACGGGTACTTTTGCAGTATCGACCAAGGGTGGCACAACCGTTACTATCTCAGATACAAACGCAACAGCTACTAACCAGCAACGTGCAATGAACGTGACTGACTCTGCTGCAGCTGCAACTGTTGCTGGTACGTTGACAACCGTGACCTTAGATGGTCAGGGCGCTAACTCAACAGTTGCATCCAATGCACTGACTTCTTTGACACTTGCAAACTCCATTACTGGTTTAACAACCACGGTGACAAACAGTCTGACTGCTGCTGCTGCTGCAAAAACATCTGTGTTGGGCTTGACATTGAACAATGTCACATCGACCACTCTGGTTGACACCAATGCAGAAATTGGCACGCTGAATATCACGCTTGCTGGCGCAGCTACCAAGAACTCAACATTGGCAGCTATTACAGATGCTAACTTAACTGCTTTGACCGTTACCGGCGCAGCAGCGAACAAACTGACTTTGACTGCAGCAACTGGCTTGGCTGGTTTGAAAACTATCGCTGTCAGCGGTGCTTCGAGCTTCACCGCAGCCGTTGACGTATCTGCTGTTGCTACTACTCTTGCCTCGGTTACTACAAGCGGAACCGGAACTGTGACTTTGGGTGCGACTACAGCTATAAAGGGTATCGGACTGGCAACAACCTTCACTGGTGGTGCGGGCAACGATGTTTTGACTATTGGTGCTAATACCAAAGCAATTGACCTTGGTGCTGGCGACAACACTTTGTATTTGCTCGCAGGTACAACTGCACTTGGTACTGGCGGCACTGCAACTGCAGGCTCAGGTACAAAAGATACATTGGGTATGGCAGCAGCTGACGCGGTAACAGCTTCAGCAGCTACTACTTTTGCGGCAAAAGTTACTGGCTTTGAAAAGTTGACGTTGTCTGCTGCAGCTGCTGATGGCGCTATTGATGTGGCCCAACTGCTTGGCGCAACAAACGCCAGCGATGTAACAATTGCTGGTGCTGCGGCAAACACTCTCACCTTGAACAATTTAAACACTTCAGGTGCAGGTGCCAATTTAACGATCACCGCTACAACAGCTGCTGCTAACCAAGGCGCTATTTTGGGTGGCAGTGCTGGTGCTAGTGCCTCTGACGTTTTGAACTTGAGCCTGAAGGATACAACTGTACTGGGAACAGTAGTTGCATTCGGCACGATCACTGCTCCAAACGTAGAGACTGTCAATATTGCTGTAAACGATGCACGCACTACAACAGTCCCAGCTCAAGCTGCAAATACTGTTACTTTGACTGATGCTGCTGTCACTGCGATTAAAGTTTCTGGCAACCAAAGTTTGTCGCTTACTCATACTGCAGGCACTGCGTTGACCTCAGTTGATGCAAGTGGTTTGACACTGGGTGGTTTGACTTTCACCTCTAATGCTAACCAATATGTTACGACAGTAATTGGTAGCGCAAAAGGTGGTGACACATTGAACTTCGCTGCCGCTACAGCTGCTGTGACAATTACTGAAACAGCCGGTTCCAACTCAATTACAGGTTCTTCAACTATCGCTAGCACCTTAACTGGTGGTACTGGAGCAGACGTAATTGTCGGTGGCGCTGGTAAAGATACGATTGTTGCAGGTGCCGGCACTACCACTAACACCATTACTGGCGGTGCTGCAGCTGATTTGATCGACTTGACTGGTTCAGCTGGTGCAGATACTCTGATCTATGGCGTTAAATCAACAACCATTTCAAGCACTGGTGCTAACGTCGACACAATCGTTAATTTTGCTTCCGGAACAGATAAGATTCAGCTGACTGCTGTTGCTGGTGCTACAAGCTCATTGGGTTTCAGCATTGCAAACACTGCTACCTTGGCCACAATGGGTGCCGTGGTGACTGACGCAACAGCTGTTGCAACAATTGCAGATGTTTATACTCAGCTGGCGATCGATCTCTTGAACGCGACGAACGCTTTTGCAGCTTCTGCAGATGCTGCTGGGGGTCTGGTTGCACGTGAAGTAACATTTGCAAATGGTGCTGCAGCTGGCACATATTTGGTGATTAACGACAATACCATTTCTTTCCAAGCAGCGAATGATCTGGTTATCAAGTTGACTGGTACAACGACCTTCGTTGCCGCTGATTTGACAGTTGTCTAATATTCCATTGGAAAAAATGCCCAAATCGAAAGATGAGGGCCTTAGGTGAAAACCTCCAAACCCCACCCCTCACAAGGGGGTGGGGTTTTTTCTATTATTGAAAGGACACAAACATGCCTAACATCACCATCGATAACAAATCCTACGACCTTGACACCCTCTCCGACGAAGCCAAGGCCCAACTGAACAGCATCCAATTTGTAGACGGCGAACTGGCGCGCTTGCAAGCCCAAGCAGCGGCATTGCAAACTGCCCGCATGGCTTACTCCAAGGCTTTGCAAGCGGCATTGCCCGTCATAACTGACGGCGACACGCTCAAGTTCCCCTAACCCGCTATGACCCCCAGCGCAGTTGAAGCCGAATTTTGGCGCGAGCTTAAAGAGATTGAGGCCGAGTCCATTGGCTGGATACCGCTGGACGCGGGTGCTTATTTGCATGTGGGTTCAGGCGAAGCCGTGATTGAGGTGGTGGGCGTGGCCCATGCTTCCATGGCGAGTAGCAATGTGCTGTGGGTTGTGTGATGGCGGATGAGACCGAGTTCATCGGCTGGATTCCTTTGAATTGTGCGTTTCTGCACGTCAGCGATGAGAACGCCACCGAGGTGCTGGTGGTGGGAGTGCCTCAGGCGGGGGATGCGGTGCTGCTGGTGGCATGATTCACGTCCAAAACTGAGCCGCGTTCATGGGGAAAACTGAGCCACCTGTGGGGAGGGTCTGCTGGTGGGACGCCTTAAAATACACCCAGTGCCGCTTTAGCTCAGTTGGTAGAGCACCCGCCTTGTAAGCGGTAGGTCGTCAGTTCGAATCCGACAAGCGGCACCATGAGCCTCGCGCATGCGGGGCTTTTTTTTGGTGAGATTGGATCCCACGCCGTCAAATTTCACGATAGGGGGCGTGGATCTGGGCTCCACTCCACAGCAGATAAATTTGACTCAGGCAGCTTTCAATATTGGCGCTGTCATCGGCTTGATGGGTTTACGACGTTTCGCGGCTTTTCGGGCGTTCCAAAGGTCTCGCTGGGTCTGCAGTGCCAGCCAGTAGCCTTGACTCGTCCTCAATGCCTCAGATAGACGCAAATCCATGTCAGCAGTCACGGCGGCGTGGTCATTGATTACGCGCGACAACATGACGCGGCTGATGCCGATGTGTTGCGCAAAAGCTGTCTTGGTCAGGCCTAGGTCTTCAATCCATCCCGAGAGCAACTCACCGGGCGATGCGGGGTTATGCATGTTCATTTTTGCCTCTCAGTGGTAATCCAAATAATTCAACAACTCAACGTCATGCCCAACGAAACGGAAGGTCAATCGCCAGTTGGCCTGCACTGTTACAGAAAGGTATCCATCCAGATTGCCAGACAGCCCATGCAAACGCCAAGATGGCCGATTGAGGTCTGCCGGACTGGTTGCCACGTTCAGCGCCGTCAACAGTTCTCGCAGTCGCTTTGCATGAATGGGCTGGATACCACTATGGCGGCCAGTCTCAAAAAAGAGTTTGAGACCCTTGTGCTCGAAAGACAGGATCATTTGTTGTAAAGCATGAGTTTACGGAATTCTAACCCACTGTGCAATCCGGGGCAAAATGGGCTTGCGCTGATCCGGGATTGAAAGTGTCAGCACCTTGTCGCATCGGCCATCACGATCCTGCTCAAGGCTTCATCCAGCTTGGCATCGTACTGCCACGCGACCTCTAAGAAATTGTTAGATATGCGTCCCCTGCTGCGTGGGGGCTGTAACTTCAAATTACTCATCTTGTGTTGAAGGCTGTGGTACTTCCAGATCAACCGACCTTCGGCGTCTCCCGACTGAGACTCGTATGAAATCCGATTACAGCGCCTGCATGCAAAGCGGCCATGGCGCATGTACAACAATCCCATGCGTCTGTCGCACCGTGGACAGATGAACCAGCGGCGGTGTCCACCGAAGTGACATGGGGTCTGTGTCAGGCCGATCCAATGTGTTAAACCCGATGTCTACCGTGATGTGGTCATCGAATGCTTTGACCAGCCCTTCCAGCCGAACTTCACCGTACTGCCGCCAGTACAGTCGTTTCCAGTTACCCGCGTCCAGATGCCCGTGTCTGGACAGATACGCCACATCCAATGCCGAGGCGTTTTCTGCTTTGAGTTTGTGAGCAGGTCGCCCTGCCCCCAGCCGCGATCCACCTTTTGCCATGTTGCCCTCCTTCCGAATACGAAATGAATTACAGGCCCCAAAGGGCCATTTCATTCAAATGGCTACTGATGTTGGCGCCGACTGAAAACTGACCCCCACATCAAAGCTGCCGTGCTTCGCACATTACGGGCGATTAACCTCGCCCTACCCTTGGACTCAAAGGTAAAACGCCGTTTAACGCTCTCCAGAGCGCCTGAAATGGCATCAAGTGTGTGCAGCTTCCTGTATCAAGCTCTGAGCCGGTATGCCAAGGCCGCTGTGGAGCTTACGGATCATCCCAATGGTCAGAGAACGCTTACGTGTAAGTACCTCGTAGACGCGATTGCTTTTACCGATCATTGGCTCTAAGTCTTTGGGTTTAAGACCTTGCTGCTCCATGCGGAACTTGATGGCCTCAACAGGGTCAGGCAGTGCCATTGGGAAGTGTTGTGCCTCATAGGCTTGAACCAATGTCACGAGCACATCCAAGCGGTCACCTTTGGGCGTACCGATATCAGGATCTGTCTCCATCAATTTGGAGATCTCGGCCAAAGCAGCCTTGTGGTCTTTAGCCGTGCGAATAGGTTTGATATTCATGATGACTCCTTCTTACATTTCAACGGATTCCGCATCAACTGCGTCATATTCTTTGTGCGTACCAATGAACTTTATATAAACCACTCCAATTTTGTACGCCACAGCAACAATTAGCCTGTACTTGTTGCCTTTGATGTTAAAAACAACTCGTCTTTTTTGGAGAATACTGGCACTGGCATACCGCTCTTTGATGTCTGCTGGTTGAGTCCACTTTTCGGACAAAACCTCGTCGTACCAAGCAAGCAGTGCCTGCTCAGCATCTGGATTTTTGATCCAGTAGGTTCTCAAGGTTTGAAGCGATACGATTCTCATAAAATGCAAATATAGTCCCATATTGGGACTTAGTCAAGAATTATTTATGGGGTCGGTGCACACTTGGACCAAGTGGTGCTGTGCCGCTAATTCTCACCGGTGCTCAAAAGACCCCCTGCATCGGATGTCAGACCCTTTTGTCGCCAACATCCGACCTGAACGGAACTGCCAGAATCTGGGCGTACAGCTTGAGCCGCTTCATGGCTGCGCGATTGATTTGCCTGTCCACACGGGTGTCACTGCCGTGGATAGTTTTGGCTTGGGCGCAGCGCAGTTTGCTTTCATCTGTGCGTGGCCCAGTACTCATTGCGCCGTGAGTTTTGCACTTAGTTTTACCGCGCATTGCAGGCCCACCGCACTGAACCTTGGTGCGCTTGGACATGGCGTTGCAGCGTCGGCATTGGATGCCGCCACCAGCTGTGGTGAGTGTTAATTCCATTGGCGCACTTGGAAGGCCACACATGACGTCTACCGGATGCACAACATGTAACGCAGCAAAGCATTCTCTTGCTGTAGTGAATCGCCCCGGGTTTGAACTGACCCCCAAGAGTTGGACAAACTTAAAGGGGTGACATGAGGAAGTATCAAACCGATTTCAAGCTCAAGGTGGTCAAGAGTTTTTTGGATGGGGACGGCGGAGCGAAGTTACTGGCCCGGCAGTGGTCAGTGCCCGAGGAGAAGATCCGCACCTGGGTAAGCCACTACCGCCTGCACGGCATCAAAGTGCTCCACTTATGGCCACCGGGGTTCCATTCTTTGGCTACATGCCCCTAGGTTAAGCAGATCAGGCTCCCTGATGATCGATTCCAGCCCTTGTAGGCACATTGATGCTGGCGGGACTACAAAGCCACCTGCGCCAATTTGAAGCAGCTGTTCGGGCTTCAGCATGGCCTATGCCCCTCGCTCCATCTCATTAGCCAGCCCCAACTCAAAATCCCGCCGAACGGGGTCGTACGCACGGGCCATCGCCCGGCGGCGCTGGGCGTCGCGTTGCATCTTGAGGGCTGAGCAAACGTCTTCCATTTCCGTAGCAAAAAAAGCAGTAGCAGTCGGGCCTTGTGATGTTTTTCAGGCCCGCAGTCGACGCTTGGTTGTCTCTGCGGTTTTGCTGGGCTTTGTGTCGCGTACTTTCACCGATGTGACCGGGCGAATGCTCAGGCCCACACGCATACCTGCGCTGGTGGCCATGTTCACCAATGCGTCGAGGCTGAAGATTTCGATCTTGCCCTTGAGCAGTTGGTTCAGGCGAGGCTGTGTAACGCCCAGCGTCTTGCCAGCAGCAGCCTGAGTCAGCCCAGCGGCGTTGAACCACTGAACCAATGCCACCATAGTCTGAGAGCGCAGCAGCAGGTTCTGGGATTCTCGAACATCAAAGCCAAGGTCTTCAAAAACGCTGGCACTCCCTTTTGGGATTTTAAGTTCTGTCGTTTGGTGTTCCTCGCTTTGATCAGGCTACAGCGGCCCGTGATTTTGTAATGCGCTTGACAGGCAAAGCCTTGGGCTTGGACAGCTTCACCACTGGCGACATACCGGCGGTAGAAGCCATGTTCATCAGCATGTCCAAAGAAAACAAGTTGATCTTGCCGCGCATCAGGTCAGAAATGCGTGGCTGAGTCACCCCGAACAGCTCTGCCGCCTCGGCTTGCGTCATGCCGCGCTTTTGAATGACGTTAGACAACTCCATGAGCAGGGTGGAACGGGCCTTCATGCTGGCAGCGGCTTGTGGGGTGTCTTCGATGGCATCCCAAACGCTGGTGAATGTTTGACTCTTCATGATGCGATCTCCTTGATCAAATCTTTGTATCGCTTCGCAGCGAGATCAATGTCTTTCTTGGTCGTCTTCTGTGAATTCTTCTGAAAGCCGTGCAATACGTACAAAGCGTTATCAAACTTGGCGACATAGATCACCCGAAAAGTTCCCCGCCTCGTCCCAAATACGAATCTCTGCAACGGCGTTTCCCACGCTTGTCATGGACTTGAAGTCATCAAGAAGGAGTCCATTCTGTAAACGATCAATCGGGTATTCCGCCTCACGCATCACTGAGGTAGGAAACGACCTCAGGTCGTCCAGAGAACATCCACGGAACTCAACGAAGTCCATGCTTGTAGTATACAAGTTTCAGTATTTTTTGAAATCAATTTAAGGGCTGATTGGTAGGATTGTCTCCATCAATACCTTTCGATATGCGGCAATCTCGATGGCATCTTTTTCTCGAGCTGTATCTGAGAGTTAAATTCATCCATGTCCAGATAACTTTCAATCGCATCACGCAGTTTTTGCTGGAGCAACTGGACTGGTATGGCATCTGGCTCAACCGCCTTGGTGCCGTGGCGTGCAACAAAGGACTCGTAATTTGGACTGGATGGTTTTGCATCCATATCGCTGGGCAGCTTGTATTTGATGACATCCTCAGGGTTGAGGGCGACCTTTACGACGACCGATTTACCAAGCAATTCAATTAAGATGAAATCCACTCGCCCATTACCGTGGGCGAGTATCTCCGCCTCACACACAGAAATTCAGACACTCCCCGTTTGGCTCCTGTTTTGAACGTCACACACCATTTCCACCAGTGATCAAAGCCACACCAATGAGTTGAGTCACGACAGCATCTGAGCTAACGCTGGTTGATTGAGTCACAGGTTGAATGACGTCTCTCAAGGTCTCAAGATCTGTGGTGCTTTGGTTTAAAACTTCTGTGTAGTACTTGGCCACAGCAATCTCATTGTTAAACTGCTGCGCAGTGCCGCCCCAAGTGCTGTCGGACAGCGATTTCTTAGCGAGGTTACCAAACACGGTGTAGATCACTTCACCTACCGTCCAGCCGATATCTAAGGCTGCTTTGATATCAGCCGCGCCTTCTGTTTTGGCGGCTGTGGTTGCGCTGTTTTTCACGATGTTATTGATCAGCTGTAGACCAAGATTTTCATGGCTTAAAGTGGTTGCGTAGACGTCCGTAAACTGCGATTTGGTTGTGAAAACATTCACAATGTCTTTGACAGTCATTCCGTAGTTGTAGGCCTCTGCCAATTGGTCCATGTAGGTCACCCCAGGCGCAGCGTTAAACGCCGTGATGAAAAATTGATAAAGCTCGCTGGGCAGACTCGCATAGCTGGCGTGCGTTTGAGACTCAATGATGACTGTACGATCTGAGAATTGAAGTTTTTCAACGTTGGTCAGCGTATCGGAGCCGTCCACACCCGTCTTATCAGTCACCTTCCAACCCGAGGCCGTCGAAGTCAATTGGTAGTTGCTTGACGCATGCGTCCAAGTGACGGTATCCGTACCAGCACCGCCATCCAAGGTATCGCTTCCCGTTGTACCTACCAGGGAGTCGTTGCCTACGGTGCCTGAAGAGGTTTGGCCCGCAAAGGTATTGACAGCGAGGGTCAGTGTGTTATTGGCGTCTGCTCCGTCCGCATTGGCGTTGCTCGCCGCATCTGTAAAAACACCGCTGGCCACCGAAATGACTGCTGACGTTTTGCTATTGGCCGTAGGGGTAAAAAGTGCTGTGTAGCTGGTACCACTACCACTGAAATTGGAAAGTACACCCCCCGTAACAGTGACATCACCTGCCGCAAAATTAGTAGCAGATTCACTGAGTGTAAAAGTGATGGTCGTCGTTTCAGACTTAAAAAGAGCCGTGGCTGCGCTTGTAATGGCAATGGTAGGTGCAACGGTATCAGTCAGTGTGAGAGTGCCGTTGTCAATTTTGTAAACAATCGATCCCGAAGAAAAACTCAAATACTCAACGTCACTTGAGATGGTATCTGTGCCCTCTGCGCCAATTTGATCCGCCACTGTGTAACCGGAGAAGGCGCTATTCTTGCCCTCATAAAGAGCCGTTAGCTTGAAGTTGGCAAAAGCGCCTGAATAACTGACCGTGTCCGTGCCTTTGCCACCATAAATCACATCGTTGCCCAAGCCGCCTGTAATGGTGTCGTTGCCATCGCCGCCGTATATTTCATCGGCACTTGTGCTGCCAGTGATAGCGTCGTTGCCTGCAGTTCCAGTGATTGTGTTCATTGAATTAGTAAATTGAGGTCAGAACATAAGAAGCTTCATGATGCTAGAGCAACTTAAATTAGCAGACTTTTTATAGAAAATTAAATTGTGTGCCACTTTATCAAAGTTTTGTGTGACTGTTGTTTTGATCGACCAATTAGATGGGCTGCCTTGAAGTCTCATGCCTCGAGCCGCCAAGCAATCGCCGACTCAAGCGTCGATTGGCCTCAGAAAAAGCCTGACTTCGATTCAGCCCCAGTTGAATCACATCTAAGAACTTGCCGGTCTCGGGGTCTAAGTTATGTGCGAGCAACTCGCCTTCAACCGCAAATCCCAAATGCAGCGTGCTCTTGAATGACCTGGGGTTTTCTTTGTACACAAAAGATATTAATTTATTGAATTTCATGAACTTAAAATAAAATTCATAAAGCATCAACATGGCTGACGCAGTTAGGCCCAAAGGCGCGTTAGGCATCATGCCCAACAATACCTCCGCGCGTTGATGGGTCAAGGAAACATCACATAGGCTAAGTACTCCCCAGGGTTTCTTGCTGGTGTCGCGGATCACCCAATGCAGCGCATGCGATTCGGATAAAGTAGTAACCATCTCTTCGTTCAGAATTTGTTGCAACAGTCTTGTATCGTCTGGCAATGGGTTGGAGTTTCTGTGGAAACTGCGTCCAAACCCAGGCACAGCGAATATTTCTCTGATGAACGCATGATCCCCCGCATTTCTGCGGGTCAGTACGCATGCACCAGCGGAAATGTCGCTCCAGAAAATGGGGTTGTGTTGCCAGATCAACTCGACATAAGGTGAGTGTGCATCTACATTCTCAGACACATAATCAAATGCTTGTTTAAAATTTTCAGCTCTGCGCAGAGCCAGAGAATGCTCTAAGATTGATTCAATTTTCATTTCAATTCAATTTAACTCAGGTAATGCTGCGTTTGCAAACATGATCAAAAAACTTTTAACAGCTTTCATCGTGTTAACGGCAGTGACCTGCAACGCTGCTGACACCTACAACACCGCGAACAGCACACTGACCATTCCCCAAGTCAAAGTCAGTGACACCTTGTACAAGAATGTCGCTGTCACCTTGGGCAATGTACTCAGCATGGGCACGACCTTGGTGCCCGACTCCTTCGACACCTATAACGCCACAAACAATCAATTGACCATACCGCAGGTCAACGTGGGGTCAAGCACTTATTACAACGTGTCGATTTCCATAGGCAAAGTGCTCAGTGTGGGCAGCTCGTGTGTCATAAGCTCAAGTTGCAAGAAGGTGGGCACACCCGAGGTCAAAGGTGTCTTACCCGGTGACGGAAGAATCAGCGTCATGTACAACTACATGGGCGGCAAAATCACGGGCATGCTCGCCTCAAGCAGCACCTATGTAGCCGCAACAGACTACGTGGCCGTTTGCACTTCATCGGATGGGTTGCACGCCGCATCAAGTAAATTAAGTTCGGAATTCAGCTCGCAGCACGGTAACTACACAAACCCTCTGGTGGTGAGTGGCTTGCTCAATGGTAAAAGCTATTCGTGCACGGTCACCGCCTCCTCCTCTGACGCCCTGTCAGCCACTTCCTCGGCCTCAGACAGCGTGATTCCCAATTACGGCTCTGCAAATGCAACCGGCGTACTCGCCAGCTCGGTAAACACGGCCCACGAAGCGGCCTACCCCAACTACAGCTCTTACTGCAACTACGTCAATCAAAGTGCCACCAGCCTGCAAACGCCGGCAACAATTTCCTACTACAACACCGCAGGCTCACTATCCACGGGGACCAATCAATCCACCATTACTTGCACATCGTCCACCCGAACAGTGGCGGGTAACGCACTACCTGACCATATTGCCTCCAAATTCTTCACGAACGGCCTGACGGGTTACAGCAGCAACCCCTACAACTCCGGCAACCCAAACAGCATTGGCGAGAAGATTGTCAGCAAGTCTGTACCGCTCACTGGCACGATCTCATCGCTTTATACAAAGGGGAGTGCAGGATATGACACGTCAGCGTGCTACAACTACACGAGCACCAGCGAGCCGAGTTCATCCGCTAACAACAAATTAACCAGCAGCGCTGCCGTGTGGAGTAACGGCGCAGTTAGATGCTATTGGGTGGCTTACTTTTCTTATCTTAACAACAGTGTCAAAGTCGAACCCGGTACGGCTGAGACCTATAGCGGCAGTCGCATCACCTACAAGATCGCCGGCAAGAACCTGTACCAAGATGTGGGCTTGGATCCGAGCAACGCACACAACCAACCCACGGGTCAACCTGGATCGCCCAGTTCATCAAAATATGGTTACTACCACCTGCACGGCATGCCCGAGGGCCAAATCGCAAGGCTGGGCAAGGGCAACAGTGCCATGACCCTTGTGGGTTTCGCCGTTGACGGATTTCCAATCTATGCCCGCTATGGTTACAGCGACCCCAACAACAAGTCCTCTGGCGTGGCGATCATGAAGTCGAACTACAGAGTTCGAACTGCTGCAGAATTACAAGCTGCTGGCTACACCGACAGACCCGCCTCCAGCATTGCGCCCTACGGCACATTCGAGCAAGACTGGGTGTTTGATGCCACCAGCACGCTCAGCAATGCAGGTCATTTGGACGCCTGTAATGGACGTTATGGTTTGACGCCAGAGTCCCCAAGCACGGCCGTCTATCATTACTTCATCACGGACTCTTATCCGTTTATTCCACGATGCGTTTTTGGTGCGCCGGCCTCTTGGGCCAACGACGGTTCAGTCAATTGAAGTCACCCGCATATTTATGAGGGCCCTCAAAGCCCCGCGCCTTTGGTTTAGAACACTATTGATTGGCGTTAATTTGCTGGGGGCGTGCCTCACGGCCCAAGCACACCTGATATCGGCAGGCAACGCTTCGGTCACGATCAACCCTGATCGAGGCATTTTGCTCATCGGGGTTCCAGTCTCATTTTTAAGAGGCGTCGACCAAAATCAAGACGGCCTTCTTCAGCCCAATGAGATCAAGGCCAACCGACTGCAGATCATTGCGCAACTGCAGAGGGCCTTTCAATTGAAGATTGGCGACGAGGTGGGGGAAGTGATCGACGATCAACTGATCACCTCCATCAAGGCCGATAACCAAGACGGCGCCCCACAGATTGAATGGCTCAGGCAACTTAAATTTCCGCCCCTCGTCTTAGATCTTCCCATTGAAATCCATCTCGATCAAAGCGTGACTTCCGAGTATGTCTTTCAAGTCAAACGCCTGGACGGTGAGGAACTGGCCGTCTTAAGCGCATCACGCCCGTCGCACACTTTTTTTAAAAACAACTGGGCCACTTTTCAGTCCTTCTTCGTTGAGGGCTGGTTGCACATTGTTTCAGGCTACGACCACATTGTTTTCATCATGACGCTGCTGGTCGTAGCGATCAATTTTCGGCGTTGGCTGTGGGTCTTATCTTCGTTCACCGTGGCGCACGGTGTGACTTATGCGTTGGCAACGTTTGGGCTGGTTCAAGTCAAACCCGAATGGATTGAGCCTCTCATTGCGCTGACTATTTTGGCAACTGCGGCTTTAAGCCTCTTTAAAATTCATTTGCGCCTTCGATCTGAAATGTTGACCGTTTTTGGATTGGGCCTGTTTCATGGACTGGGGTTTGCCAGTGCCATGTCGGCGCAGCTGAGCACCGTTCGATTTCCGGTCTCTTCAGTGATCGGTTTTAACTTGGGTGTGGAGGCAGGACAACTGGCCATCGCCCTTGGCATGGGCGTGTTTTTTACCAGCCTGCAAAGCAGCGCTGTATGGACTGAGCGAATTAAAATCGGTACGCTATGGACCAGTTTTATTTTGGGTGGCTATTGGTTGTTTGAAAGAATTTCTTAAGTATGAACCACACAAAAATTAATAACCACAAAAAGTTGGCCATGGTCATGGTTGGCCTTTTATTTCTGCTGTGGCTTTCACAACCCTACATCACCGCTTGGATCGGCTCAGCTCCAATCACAGCTGGGGGGCAGTCTGGTAGCACTCAAGTCGGGCCGCCAGGCGTGTTACCCACCGACCGGCCGGCCGTCGACCCCTTCAAGGAGAACATCTTACAAAATGGCTTATCAACCAAGGCCGTCGGCGCACCCGCGCCAGCGAGACCTGCCACTGCTGGAGCAGACCCATTCAAAGCACATTTAGAAAGTCAAAAGGAACAGTCTCAGGCCGCCAACATTTCGCCGTTCGGCAAATGAGCTGGGGCAAGCGCAGCTTGCCCCACTTAAATCATTTAACCGTTCCGCCCATGTACTGGTTATTGTTGAAACTGCTGTTTTGTCTGAAGTAAGGAATGCTGTTGGTTTTACCAATGTAGGCCCCTTTCATGAGAACGTTGAGAGTAGAGGTATAGGTTAATAATTCGGGCTTATGGTTAGTCACTACGTGCGCGTGGTAGTGGTAACCGAGACCGTCGTGGTTGTGAGCCCCAAAGTTATCCAAGGCCGTGCTGTACCCCAATAGGCCGGTGTCAGTGCTCCTGTACTTACCAAAAAGTGCAATGCCGTCATAGCCAAAACCAAGCAAAGGTGGGTGGGACTTGTTCAGATAATCGGAGTCGCTGTAAACCCCCAAGCTAAACCCTGATTGATACCCATCAAAGTGGCAATGAGGCCCACCGCCCCCTTGCCCCACGTGGCAACCACTTGCAGACAACTCACCAAACAAATGGGATGGCACCAAGTTATTGTTGTAAGCCGGGAACATGACGGAGCCATCGATCAAGAGGCCATTGTCAGCCTCATCAGCGTAGGTGTAGACATCTGCTTTGAGAGAAGATACCGTTCTAGCGGTCCATAAATTCTTAGTGAACGTGTTTTCAGTAACATCACTGACCACACCATAGTCCTTCATCGGAATCATGGTCACATAGTTTTCCAAATTAGAAAACCGCGTCACCTTCGAAGTGGGGTAGCCACCAGAACCGTCGCCAGGTGGATGGGGAACATCTTTCAAACCGTTGGGAGATGGCTGATTGCCGTAATTTACAACCACCATGAAGGGATGATATTTCCCAGAGGTGTCCTTCTCGTTCGTGAAGAAAACGTAGGGAACCATATTTTGACCCGGGGTCCCGTCCGCGATGGAATCGCTTACCAGCTTGTAAGTTAGGGCAGTGTCACGGAATGCCGAATAAAGCGCCGTGGAGTACCGCAGCTTTTCTCCTGAAGCTTCCACCGTTGCCTTGATGGAGGCGAGCATGGCGTCTGCGCTTGTCTTGGTGCTTGCATCGCTGCCGGCCGTTGCCACTTGGCTGCGGTAAGTTGAATTCACCTGGCGGTAGACACTGCCAGAGGTGCCCTCAGTGGCAGCCACTGAATTCTTCGACAAGAAGGGGGCCGGGTCATTGGTGACAAAGGCGACCTTTTGCGGATTCAAAAATTCAGGGATACCCAAATCAAGGGGTGAGTTGTAAAGGTACAGCGGTGTTGCGGTCGAAGCCGTGGCCACCAATTTATATACGCCTGATGTCAAGTTGACGTAGTAGTCTGCGGCGGAAAACGCTGTGTCCTCCGTGTAGCTCACAGCGTGAGTGGTTCCACCTTGGCTGTTCGTGGCCGTGGTGTAAGAATACTTGTAGCGCTTTTTAGCTCGAAGTAATTTGGTTGTGCTGTCGTAGGCAAATGTGACGTAGCCATACAGTGCCGAGGCCTTACCAAAGTTATTTCTGAACTTGAGTTTGTTGCTATCGGTGGCGTCAAAGTCAATCGAGTTGTTAGGGTGAAGGTGTGGGTCCAGGCGGTAGTAACCAGAGCTGTCCACAACAACTTGGATGATCTTTTGCAAGTAGGTGTTGTAGGTGGCACTCGATGTAAGAGTGCCTGTTTCAACGGCATAGCCCGTTGCGGCACTGTAGGTGGAGCCCACCTGAAGATAGTTGGAACTTGTGCTTTGAGTTGCAGAATCTGAAATCAGAAATCGACTGCGATTGGCCAGCGAGGAGGTTGCCGTTAAGGTGCCAGCCGCATAGGCGCTTTGAATGGCGTTAGCGTAGGGCGCAGGTCCGTAATAAATGGCATCTGTTGAAGTACTCGTACATGCCGCCAAACTGGCACACGTGGAGCCCGTGCTGAGCACCTTGCCCACTGTGACCACCACGTTGTAGTAGGTGGTACTTCCCACTGTAACTTGTGGAATGTCCAGTTGATTCTTAGCGGCGTTGTAGGTGTCATAGGACAAATAAGTTGAACTGGCCGTGCCTATACTCACGACCGTACCTAGCGTGATGATGACATTGCCGTAATAAGTCTCTCCCACCTTCACGACGGGAATGGTCAGTGTGCTCTTGGACGTGTCATAAGTGTCTGCCGCATGTGCATTGAAGAATATCGCGGCACAGATCGCCAGTAAGAATTTGAGTTTGCTCATGGCTGCCCAATAAAATTGCCGCAGTCATATCGGGCAACGCGTTGTTGAAGTTGAATTGAAAAATAATTCAGTCAGTTTATCAGCTTGAATTAAAAATCGTACAACGCCATGGGTAGCTGTGACGTGAACCAAAGCATATCTTGTCCATAGCGCATTTGAATCGGGAAGACTGTGGGTGAAATGAAAAGTTGTACCCGCTGAATGGGCCAACGGGTTTTCAAGCTGGCCCTCAACGAAATGGGCTCTATGTGCGCCTGTAAGTTACCGGGCAAGTCAAAGATAGCGATGTTTTGCTTCAGAAGATTCTTAAGTTCTGGCGCCCTTGGAAACTCGGTAAATTTGAGGTGCTGCTTGGCAGTCACGGGCTGTACCACAAAGTTTTCGGCCTCGAATTTCTTAACGGCCTTTGTAAGTTCTTTTTGAAAAGCATCATCGGGCAGGTTGGCATATTTTTGAAGAAAAACTGCAAACGGTATTGTTGGTGCAAGCCATTGATGGAGCATCTGGCAGGGGTTAACCGTGAATTCAAGCTGAAGAGACTGGAGTGTGTCCTTCTGGATAAACAATTGATTATTGTGCGTCACGCCCGCCCCACACCAAAGCGGAAATGCTGAGAACATAAAGATCAGCAAGGCCTTGCATAATAAACTTTGATTCAACTCTGAACCTCTTCCTTAGGCATAAACTCTGGCAACCCATTTTGCACCAACGTCCAGCGCAATTCGGCCGATGGGCTCGGCCTCAATCTCTTTTAGGTCGCGCAAAAAGTAACCTTCCACCGTGCCCTGGATGAGCATAACCAGGTCGTGGAACTTGAGCGTGTTGCGGATCGTGAATGTGCACGACTGTACAACGCCTGCTGGGGCACACCCAGATCAAGACCACGCAGCGTTTCGCCCACTTAAGCCACGACACCTTGTTCGATGCCACCAACTCGGTGAACACGGCTTTGGTACGGCAGGGAGGGGGCAGGTCATATGGACTCGGTCTCACCCGCCATCACACAACCCACAGCACATTACTTCCAGCCATCGAGGCATGGGCCACACCCACCACCTCGATCACGGCTTCGTCTGAACCTACGTGAAGATATGCCCCGTCCAGCGGTATCCAGCCGATGGACTCGGCCTCAATCTCTTTGAGCTCGCGCCAAAAGTCGGCTTCAAGTTCTGGGGTCATGTCATCAATCCTTCTACCCACTCAAGTTGCCTTGGCAGGCAAACCGCCTTCAGGTCATAGTTTGCCTGGGCAAACGCTCTCGCATTCTCCCCCAATCGCTGACGCACTGATGAGTCACCCAGCAAGTTGCACACCTCGTCGGCGAGCGCAGCCGTGTCAAAAAAGTTCACCAACCGTCCCGCTTGGTCCTGCGTGATCGCCTCATGCAGCGGCTGCGTGTCGCTGGCCACAATCGCACAGCCCGCGCTCATGGCCTCAAGCAGGCTCCATGAGAGCACAAACGGGTACGTCAGATACACATGCACCGTGGACAGCTGCAGCAACGGAATAAAGTGCTGGTAAGCAATATGCCCCAAAAAGTGCACCCGGCTCCACTGCGCATCGCTGATCTGCGGCCTCACCTCGGCTGCAAAAATGTCTTTCCACTTCTGGTTGTTCTCTGGGCGAGCCCCGTAACTCACATCGTCCCCGCCCACAATCAGCACCCTGGCATTGGGGCGGCGCTTCAAAATTTCTGGCAACGCCCGCATAAAGGTATGGTATCCACGGTATGGCTCCAAATTGCGGTTCACAAAGGTGATGATTTCATCCTGCTTGGTGAGCGTCAGATCGCCGTTCAGAGTCAACTTCACGTTGGGGTCTGGCGCCACCGCCTGAGTGTCAATGCCGTCGTGTACCACCGTGATCTTGGATCGAAACGGCTCGGGGAAAGTGCTGGCCTGCCAATGCGTGGGGCTGATGCCCGCGTCCGCCACCTCAAAGTGCAGCAGGTTGTTCAGGTTCTTGAGCCTGAGCCGACACGCGTCCCCCGTGTCCTTGGCTGGAAACTCCGGGTCAAAGCCCACATCGGCGCCCTGGGGGTGATAGAAAAATTCGCAGTAAATCGCCAACTTGGCTTGAGGCCAGACTTCTTTGATGAACAAACTCTCACCCCAGCCGTGGTGGGCGATGATGACATCGGGCTCAAAGCCATCTTGCTTCATCTGCAAGGCGGCCATAAAACAAGCCTCGCCCCGGATCGTCTTGGTCTCAAAGTCCGCCACCCAAGGGTGCACGTTGGGCGTGGTGCCTCTGCTGGCGGCGTAATGCACCAGCCTGACCCCTTGCCACTGCGAGCCTGACGACTTTTGCATGGTCATGGCCACCACGTTGTGGCCTTGTTGGACCAGAGCCGGCGCCAAAAACTTGAACTGCCCAGGAAAGTTTTGGTGAACAAACAAAATGTTCATGACGCCACCTTGAGCACACCCAGCTTCAACAGCCAAGCGAGTGATCTGAACACATAGGGGCGTCGATCTTTGGGTATACCTCGCACCCACTGCTCGGCTGCAAGCGGGCCCGTGGCCGCGCCTGTGACCTTGCTCGCGCCCGCGATCAGCACGGCCCTAATCTCTGCTTCGCTGGGCAAGATCTGTTTGGCAAAGTCAATCATCGCCAACTGCTTGTAGGCCAGCGTGCGCTTAAGGGCTTGTTCCACATTTACGTCCACCAAAGCCAGCACGGTTTGCGGCGTCAGCGTCTGCGTGGGGTAGCTGGCAAATGCATGAAACGGGTCCATCCGAGCAGGCCAGGGGTGGGTAAGGGGTTTCACACCGTTTTTGTCTGCTTCAGCCTTGGCAGTCAACCGCAGTTCTGTCTGCTTGGCCCAAAGCGACTCATATTGGCCAATCACCGTCTTCCAGTCATACACCCCCACAGATCGCTCGCGCCCGGCCGCGCCCATTTGGCGGCGCAGCTGAGGTGAGTTGAACAAACGCTCAAAGGCCTGCGCCGCGGCCTGCACGTCCACTGCCACCAGTGAGCAGGTGTGGCCACAGTACATGTCGTAGGTATTGATCTCCAGCGCGTGGTGCAGGGCCAAGTCGCTGGCCAGCCCGGCCTGCGGCATCAGGGTGGGAATGCGAAAGCCATCCACCCCATCGCGCACGGTGTCTTTGTAGCCGTCCCAGTCGGATACCACCACCGGCAAGCCCGCGGCCATGGCCTCGATCGGCACAATCCCAAAAGTCTCTTGAATATTGTCAGACAAGGCGCAAAACACATCGGCCCCAGCCCAAGCGGTCTGGCGCTCATCGGCCTTGCGCCCGTCCAGGGTTACCACCCGCACGCTGGGGCAAGCCAGTTGCGCCGCCTCGGCGTAAGCTTGGGTCACAAAATCATTGGCATGCCAACCGCACTCGACCAGCACCACCTTTTTACCGGTGGCCTGCGCCGCTGCCTCCAACGCCTGGTACATGGCCAGCGGGTGCGCCTTGGCATGAAAAGACAAGCGGCCCATGTACAGCACCACCAAATCTTGCGCATCCAACCCCAGCGATGCACGTGCAGCGGCTCTTTGTGCATCAGAAAACACAAAGTCAGCGGTGTGAATGCCCAGCGGAATCACCGGCAGTTGCGGCAACACGAGCTGGGTAATGCCCAGGCGGTCTTTGAGGTAATCCACCTGCGCCTGCAGCAGGCGCTCCACGTTGTTCTTGACCGCCGTGCTGGTGCAAATCACCGCGTCCCAAGGCTGAACCGGCGCGGTGATCAGAGCGGCTAACGCATCCATGGCCCCAGCGCTGGAGGTGGTGTGGGTAATGCCGCACAAACTCCAAGCGCCGTGTCCGTAGGCCGCACGGTGGTAAGCATGCTCACCAATGCCGGGGCCGGGGAAATACACCATGCCCACTTGCGCCAACGCAGCCAGGCTGGTTTTGTCCACCGCCTTGACCGACTCCTTGCGCCCAGACGACTGAACCGCGCGGGCAAAGTGCTGCGCATGCTCAGGGCGCTGCACCTGCGCCCAAAACTCAGGCGCTTGGCTGTAGGCTAAAAACCCCCGCAAAAAAGACTCACCCGCCGCGTTGCGGCCCATGAGCTTGGGGCCGCTGGTGGTGTAGGCCTCAGGGTGGTAATAAATGGCGGCCATGCACGTGGCTATTTATGTCGCTGTTTATGCTGCTAATGACGCTGCTATTCAAGCAGAGCTGGCTTGGCCGTCATCACCAGCCAAGGCGTTGGCCCTGAGCGCCACTCCCAGGTGGCCAGCAACTGGTCCAGGTGCGCCAGGTTTAAAAACCAGGACGGGGGCTGATGCAATTGGCGTTGGCCGTCGTCGTGCACCAGCGTGATTTGGTGGCTTGGGGTGAACCGGTCAATGAGCAACTGCGTGATGCCTGGGGCCAAGCATTCATGGCTCTCCACAATGATGTCCATGTGCTTTAAGGCGGGCGCGGCTACTGGGTCCAGCAGCTCCCTTTCTGCGCCTTCGATGTCACACATCAGTAAAACGTGTTGTCCGGCATGGGCCGCAAAGTCTTCAGGTTGAAAGAGGCCGCCCACGTGCACTCGGTCTGTTACGCCGTTTTTGTGTGCCAAGGCCGTACAAATTTCTTGCGCCTTGGGGTTCAGGTCATGGGCCAGCACGCGGGTGGCGGGCATTCTGCGGGCCATGCCCACCGCGTAATAGCCTTCGGCGCAGCCAATGTTCAAAATGGTGGCGTACTGCTTTTGAATGGCTTGTTCCACAAAGGCCTGCAAAGGCTGCTCGTAGCAACCCAGCAATTTGGCAATGTGGCAACCTTCGGCCGATTGGGGCAGAAAGTCCAAACCCTTAAGTGGCCCCTGCATCACCACGGTGCCGTTTTGTTGCAGCAAGGTGTTTTGAATCAACACCGAGCGCCACTTAGACAGCAGGCGCAGGGCGTTGTTCAGGCTGGCCTGATCATCCTGGCCGGTCGCCAATTGGCCAGATAACTGGCCAGACAACTGTCCTAATAACTGCTGGCGAACTTGGGTGTGAAGGGACATAACTCAAATGGGGAAATGCAGCTGGGCTAATGCACGCAGCTCAGCCTCAGGCCGGGCTGACTTGCTGGCTAATGCAAACAGATCAAAGAAAGGCGCACGCCCACGGGCCATCGAAGCCACCGCCTGAAAACCACAAGAGCGCAAAGTGCCGTCCAGCACGCGGCTGGTAAAGCCGCAGCGGTGCGCCATGTACAAGTTGCCCCTGGCCATGGGCGGGCGGTGGCCGTACAAAATGTCAATGGGGGCTATAGGCCCTGCCGGGCTGGTGTAGGCCGCCTCGGTCAGTTGATCTTCGGCCACCAGTTTGCAAACGCTTTGCAGGTCGGGGCAGGTGACCACAAAGAAGCCATCAGGCTTGAGCACACGCAAGAACTCGGCAAAGGCCAAAGGCACCTCGTGCGGGTACAGATGTTCGATGTTGTGGCTGGAGTAAATGGCATCGACCGATTCGGACGCCACAGCCGACATATCGGTCATGGTGCCAATGACATCGGGTTGAACAGAGGGGTCAATGTCCAAACGAATTTCTTGCCAATCGGGGCTGTTAAAGCCTTTGGTGGTTCGGTCTTTGCGCTTGGGGCCGCAACCGACGTGGAGAAAGGATTTCATATGGGGTTTTGTCTAAAGGCACGGAATGCGCTTAGAAAAAACCCCACCCCCTTGTGAGGGGCGGGGATTTGAATTTCAAGACACCATCTCTGATGCTTGTATTAAGATGACTATTAGATTACGAAGTCTGTTGCTACCAAACCTGCAATCACACCAACAGTACCAATTTGTACAGAACCAGCTGTCCAATCGCCGTTTGCATCATAGAAAATTGCCCCAGTATCACTGGCTACTGCATAGTGGACAACTGAAGCACCGGATTGATCGCCAATAGTCACACCTAATGCGCCAAGGTGTGCGATAGTATCGAATACCAAAGTGGTGGTGCCGGCAATAGCAGCAAGTGTCGTAGAAACCACTGCAACTGCTCCACCGTTAAGCGACACTTTATCAACGCCAGTAGCAAAGCCAGTTATGGTATCTGAAGCTGCATGGTCTGTGAGTTGTACAACGTCAGCCGCAGAGTTGGCAGCGGTCTCAGTCAACACGATCGTGTCAGCACCAGCACCACCATTGATCGTGTCAGCGCCATTGCCACCGGAGATGTAGTCAGCTCCGTTGCCGCCTGACAAGCTCTCAGCCGATGCACCGCCAGCTATGTAGTCAATGCCTGATGTACCGGTTACTTTCGTAAAGTTGCTGACTGTGTCAACTGCCACAGAAGCCAAGTTGCTACTGCTGTTGAACAGGTACGCGGAAGTACCGGCAGCCACAGAGCTCAGTGCACCAGAAATATACTGTGCAGCACCCGTGTTTACGGTTGCGCCAGAGAGGGCCGCGGATGTCAAGTTGACAACCACACCCGTGATAGCCACGTTGCCGTCGCTGTCTGTAGCGCTAACCACGCTGCCTGCGCCAAGATCCAATGTGTTGGTACCTGCACCGCCGTCCAAAACGTCAGAACCCAGACCACCACCAATAGTGTCAGAGCCTGCGCCACCATTGATTGAGTCAGCTTTGGTGCCGCCCGTCAACACGTCAGCGCCAGCGCCACCGGTTACGGTTGCAGCCACAGTGCTGGCCAAAGCAGCAGTCAAGTTGCCGGCAAAGGCTGAAGCATCCAAAGTATTAACTGCAGTGCTACCGGTCAAAACCAAGCTCAATGAAGCCGCGTTACCCGTCACGACCACACGGCTCAACACGTCAGTTGTGGTGATGTCTGTCAACAGCGCTTGGTGTGCGGCATCAGCCGTAGCGCCAGTCGATGTTGTGTCAGAGTCATTAGCCGCAAAGTTAACGGTTTCAACGCTAGTGAGGTTGATGGCAGTAGCTGAAGCATCGATCGAACCTGATGCATTCATGGCCAGGGAAATGACGTCAGCCGAGCCAGTTGCATCACCCAACGTCAATCCCAGAGCAAAGCCTGGAGCAACTGTCAAAGTAACAGAGTTGGTTGCAGCCAAGCCCGAAACGGTAGCAGCGCCACCCAGAGCATTCAACGACAGTGTGGAAATACCGTCGAGACGACCCAAGTCAATGTCTTGCGTCAGTGTGTCGAATGTGATCTGCTCAATACCTGTAGTGTTTGTATTCAGCGTGGTGACAGCTGAAATGGTCAACGCGTTGGCCGCAGTAACGTCAGCATTGGTCAAGACCAGAGTATCTGTACCGTCACCGCCAACCAAGGTGTCAGTTGAGGTCAATGTGCCACCCATTGTGATGGTGTCGTTACCGGCACCACCATCCACGTTGACTGCGCCAGCAGCCGTAGCAACGGAGATTGCGTCGTTACCATCACCGCCAGTAATGACATCATTGCCACCACCTGAAGTAATCTGGTCGTTACCAGCATTACCCACCAGCGTATCAGCACCAGAACCACCAGTGATGGTGTCGTTACCAGCACCGCCGTCGATAGATGAAGATGCGTCACCGATCAAGGTGTCTGCATTTGCCGAACCTGTGATGCTTGTGAGGCCAGTAGCTGCAGCTGCACCCATGGTCAATTTGGCAGAACCTGTCAAGCCAGAGGCGTTGATCACGTTGGCGGTAATCGCACCGGTGGTTGAGAAGGTGTTGCTACCTGCCAAGTTCAGAGTGGATGTACCACCTGTGTCAGGCGTCAGAGTAATCACGGTGGCAGCTTGAGTTGTAGCAGCACCAGTACCCGAACCAGTCAGCGTAACGGTTTCGAAACCGTTCACAACCAGGCCGCCTGCAGCAGCACCAAAAATGCTGGCAGCAGCAGCGCTGCTGGTCACAGCCAGTGTGTCTGTCGTTGCAGTGCCCGTATCGTTCACGGTCAAAGTACCAGTGTTCGCAGCGCCGACTTTGACGGTCTTGTTGCCAGCCTCCATTGTCACAGCATTAGCACCAGTACCAAAAGCCAAGTCAACTGTTGCGATACCAGCTTGCACGTTGGCGGCTGTCAGAGAAGCGCCCAAGGCATCAGACAGCTTGAGAGTCTCGAAGTTTGTAATGGTCACGGGTGTTGGTAGCGCGTATGCGGCCAACAATGCGCTTGTCGAAACCAATGTGTCTGTACCGTCACCGCCATTAAGCGTGTCGGTTGTAGCCAAGTTTGCGGTGATGGTGACCGTGTCATTGCCAGCGCCGGCGTTCACGTTGTCGCTGACGGCTGCGCCGCCAGTCATTGTGATCGCATCATTGCCACTACCACCAGTAATGGTGACAGCGGCAGTGTTGTTGGATACCAGAGTCACACCGGCGGTGTTTGTCGATGTGATTGTGGTTGCAACAGTGTTGGCTGTACCCAAGTTCAGGGTTTGAGCGCCGCTGATGTTAATTGTCGTTGCAGCTGCTGCAGTCAAGGCAGTTAACGCGTTGGCGGAGCCAGTGGAGACGATGTTCAAAGTCTCAACGCCTGCGACTGTATCAGTACCAGCAGTTTGACCAGACAGCGTCAGGGTTGCCGAATCAGCAGTGCCAGCAACAGCAGAAGCAGTAAAGTTAAAGGTGGCGTCCACGGCGTTGTTTGTCACACCAAGACCAACGCTGGTAGAACCAATGTTTGAAAAGATTGCAGCAACAACGGAGCCGTTGCTCACAGCACTTGTCACGCCGGATGAGCCCAGCAGAGACAAAGTACCAGCAGCCGTGAAGTTGGCGTTCACAGTTTCAATGCTAGAAACATTACTCATCGCGTAGGTGTTTGCTGCACCAATGTCAACGTTGAGGGTATCCGTACCAGCACCACCGTTCAACACATCACCAGCAGTGAACGTCTGACCCGCAGAAGTAATCGCTGTATTTGATGCGTTAAATGTATCGTTACCAGCGGTACCAACAAAGTTATCAATACTGGTTGTGAGTGACTTGGATTGTAAATATCTAAGATGTTGATTTTAAACGCATAAATTCTACTAAAAAATCAAATAACGGGATTGACCAACGAATTACCCGTAAAACAGGACGGCCCAACTTGTTTAAGGCCTTCAATGTAATCGCCTCCTGCAGCTTCTACCTGTAAATCGTTGCCGAACTTACGACCAACGGTTGACCAACACTTGCCCATTTGAAAGCGCTCAATTATTTGGCTTCAGTCTGTTTTTTGCTCGCTGCTCGGTAATCTCCGTCAAAGGGCCTTTGCGTTTTGGTTGCGCCTTCTTCTCCGCGATTATTTGCTCACTGATTATGGTCAGTGGCCCTTTGCGGTCTGTTCTGCGTAGCTCCTGGCTCATGAGCCGTATCTCTGCATCATCCAGTGCTCGAGGACTGATCACCACGGTCAGGTTTGCCGTTTTGAAGAAATCTACCTCGATACCAGCGCGCTCAAACAACTCCATAGCTTTAAGCAATAAATCAGCCCGAGGACTGACCTCGAGCGTTTCTACACGCGCAATAGTCGACTTGGCAACGCCCATTTCATCCGCAAATTCTTGCTGATTCCACCCGATAGCAGCCCTTGCCGTGCGCAATGCCACCGCAATTTTTACATTTTTCTTCATTAGAGACATGATCCATTATTCCTTTTATGCTACTATTAAACCTGCAAAGAAGCTCAACTGATCCACCAATAGGAGTTCGAAATGCCCAAATTGAAATTTACCTCGCAGTTCATCAAGACCGCAATTTGCGAAGAAGGCAAAAGAAAAACCCTCTTTTTTGATGCCGACTGCAAGTGGTTAATGCTTGAAGTGCGGGCAACTCAAACTGCGACTTATTATCTGCGTTATCAGAACTCAAGGCGCAAAACGCGTCTGCTAAAAATTGGCAACGTACGAGACTTGTCACTCCCACAGGCGCGGCAGATGGCCGACAAATACCGGGCCATGATTGCAATGGGCGGGGACCCAGCAGCAGATAACGCATTGCATCGCCAAGTTCCTGTTTTTCACGCCTTCATCCATGAGCAATATTTGCCCTACATACAAGGCTACAAGCGGTCATGGAAAGCTGATGCGGGGTTGCTCAAGAACCACATTGAACCCGTCTGGGGCAAAAAATACCTCGACCAAATTACCAAGACTGATGTCATCGCCTTGTTTGCCAAGCACCGTACAACACACGCGCCCGGCTCCTGTAACCGCTTGATGGTTCTCCTGCGATACATGTTTGGCTTGGCGAAGAAATGGGAGGTGCCAGGGGGATCCAACAACCCCATGACGGGTATCCCCATGATGAAAGAAGATAACCAGCACGAGCGGTATCTGACAACGGAAGAAGCACAGCGGTTGTACGAGGAGCTCATCGGCTCAGACAACTCGATGCTGCAGTTCATCATTCCCATGCTGATTTTGACGGGCGCTAGAAAGCGTGAGGTGCTCGATGCCCGTTGGGAAGATTTTGATTTTGAACGCAGCGCCTGGCGTATCCACACCACCAAACTGGGCCATCCTCGCCACGTGCCCCTGTCCGGTGGTGCTATTTCCTTATTGAAATCTGTCCCCCACTTTAATTGCGCCTGGGCATTTCCCAATCCCAAAACGCTCAAGCCTTATGTGTCCATTTACTTTTCTTGGCATACAGCCCGTTGC
>CANGEG010000017.1 GCA_947452725.1 Comamonadaceae bacterium
CGCGCATGGTGTCGGCCAGCAGCAGGGCCTCCAGCTCTTCTTTGGTCTTTTCGCCGCCATAGCGGTAGTGCGGGTTGCAGGTGAGCGTGATCTCGTTGAGCGGTACCTCGGGCGTCAGCTCGTCTTCCAGGCCATAGGCGTCGATGAAGATTCGGTTGTTCTCCTCCTCAAGATGCTGCATTTCCTGCGTTGTTTCGCGCCAGTGGACATTGAGCTTCTGATAGCTTGCCGCTAGCGTAGGTTGAAGATCCTCAAGGTCCAGCAACGGGAGACGTGTAAAGTCCCAAGAGGTTTCAGCTGAATCCCAATCTTCTTGTGAAATTTGAACAGCATTCTTAACGTTCCCACATATCACGGGCTCATGAATAATTGTTGGTGATATCGGCAATCCAGCGATATTCCCAGGAAGAAAGTTGAGCGTTGGATTCATTGCCTTTAATATTTCTACAGGAATTTTCGAAGATAACAATCCAAGAAGAAACCACGTGCTTTCTGGCTTTAAAGGAAAAGCATTTGCTGAAGCATCGTTAAAGAGAAATCCAAAAGGCTGATATCTCGCAGCAAACGCTCCGGATGAAATTTTGGTCCAGGTTATGCCTGACTCAAAAATCCTGTCAAGATTGAAATTATGAGCAAGAACACGTTCACCAGATTCATGCAGCCGCGTTTGTAGTCCCTGACCATCATTAGACCAGTCCAAAATTGTGGTGTTATTCCCGTACCATCGTCGGAAATCGCCACCTTTGGACTGAGGAAACCACTTGGCACCGGAATTCTTTGCTTCAATTCTTGATAAGCTAAATCCAATTTTGGAGAACGAAACTTCGCCCCATTGGCGGATGTAGTGGTTGTTGTTACCGGTAATTAGTCCAATTCGAGTGTCCGAGTAATCGGAAAACCGAGAGAACTTCTCAAATGAATCTCTAAGTGTTGCGCTTACCCAATACGCAATCGGACTTCCAGGAATCTTCCTGAAATCTCTAGCTGACCCTCGGAAAAATTTCTTATCCATTCAATTCTCTCTGCTGCTCTTCTAGATATAAATCATTCTGCATATCCCGCCAGCAATACCTTACGACCAAAATCAATTTCAAATCCATTCGGCACCGGCTGAAGAGATTTGGTTGTGTAGTGATAGCGGCTCTGGTACTGATAAATCGCCTGCACCTTGATTACGCCGATTACGAAAAAATCTATGTTGCTACATTTGACTCGTAGCAAGTCACTCTGCACGCCCAGCATAGAAATTACTTTCCCTTTAGGTTGAAGGTTGATTATTGCAACATTCCATCTAGTGCCAAAGGCGCTGTCGGGGGCTCACGATACAGTGGCCAATCAGGGAAAACTTGGTTCCAGGATTCCACTGACAACACAACGCAATCAGCGATGTGCTTCCGCTTCCAAGCTTCAAAGGACTCTTCCCGGATACCCGCCAGCAAGCGATCTTTGAAGCCAAACATGAGCGCCTTTTGACGTTCAGGATCGAATGCATCCAATCCAAGAAGCACCACAAACTTGAATGGCTTGCCGTCACGCTCCATCAAATGTAAGTACAGGTACGAGTCCCTTGCCTTGGGCGTCAGCTCTTGCGTAAGAACCGAGTTATCAGACAGGCGCTTCAGATATGCGTTGCGGTCCTTGTCCTGGCTTCTCGAGTGAGATGGGTCCTTGATCTCAATGAGCAAAATATCGTTTTCACGTTCAATGACCAAATCAACGAACTTCATAAACACAGGCAGCTTAACGTTTTGTTTATCCAGCTCGCTCCAGTTCAAGCCATCGGGAAAGTTGAATAGCAGTTCCGCTGTCTTCTCGGCGCGGTAGGTTTGCATCAGACGCCCCCCAGCGCACGCTTGACGTCGGCGTCGTAAAGTTCAGCAAACGTGTTGCTGATGGCGCTGCGGCTAACAATGCTGTAGTCAGACGAAGCTTCGCACTGAATGCGCGCCTCACCCTGGTTGCGATACAGACGATGGAAGGTGACATGATCTCCCTTGCCTTTGTCCATCAGCAGGTCAAACCATTTCAGCAGCGCATAGTCGTGCGTCGCAAGGATAACTTGCTGAGCGTTTCGGGCCAGCTCCAGCAAGGCTTGCACCAAATTTTTCATCAATTTGGGGTTGAGGTTGGATTCAGGTTCATCCCACAGCAATGGGCCTGTGGAGCCGGGGTTTAGGCTGCCGTTGCTGAGCAAACGCTGCAATACCCCGATCTTGCGGAAACCTTCGGCTGTCATACCGCTGGATAGGCGCTGCTTGCTAATGGGTACGAACTTCCATTCTGTGTTGTCTTGGTACATCTGCGCGTGATTTGCCTTGCTGCGCGAGGCGGCATCTTTCTCCACATAATGACCTTGCTCGAATACGAAGCGACCGTCATCGAGCAGGTATTGACCACCTATCAGATTGGCTAAGCGCGGCACGATGGCAGCAAAACGAGGGTTCAACTGAACTTTGCTGTCTAAGTCATTGGCACCTTGCTTGACAAGCTGATGGGCCAGAACCAGATAGCCATCGTCAAAGATGCGTTCAATGGTGGGCACGTCGGGCCGCTCTGCTGTCAAGCCACGCACAAGAGACAGTACCTCCTTGGTTGGAATAAATATCGCTGGGGATGTTTCACCCGTCAAATTGCTACTGACCTTCGCTACCTTGGCGCTGCCGTTGAACTTGGCAGAGATGTTCAAGCCAGAAATGAAAGTGGCACTAAGCTGTGCATCGCTTCGGGTGCCAGCGCGACGCAACTCGCCCACTTGACCACTGAGTGGGTGGTAGAGCCGAGAAAGTTTGAGAGCCAATTGTTCGCCAGCATGAACGCCTCGGACATCCACGCCACTCATGGCCAACACAGCCTTGAGAAGCTGGGTTTTACCAGTTCCGTTTTCACCAATGATGATGTTGATACCTGGCGAAAAATCAATCGTTAGTTCAGTAAAGGCAGTGAAGTTCTGAAGCTGCAGCTGGGTGATCATGCTGCACTTCCTTGAGCAATGGCTTTATCCATCATCTCCATCTTTTCCGCTTCGGATTTGCCGTCTACCAATCGCATGAACGCGCCACGGTATTCAGGCTTGTGGGAGTTCTCCAGCACAAACGCAGTGGTTGAAACGACTTCGCCCCCAATGCTGTCAAACGCGCGGGCACCCAAGTGGGCCATCGACAAGATGGTGTTTTCGTTCAAGATGCGGCCGCGCAAGGCCTCATAACTGGAGAGGAACATCCAACTTTGCATGGTGATCATGGCCACCGCGCCCTTGGGCAAGCTCATGTCCAGGTTGCGCTCGATGAACATGGCAAACAGGTCTGACTTGCTTTTGGGGTAGTTGACTCTGGCCCAGTCGCCCAGTTTGGTGTTCATGCCTTTACCGCCCATGTACGGCGGGTTGGCCACCACCACGGCATAGCGCGGGCTCAAGAATTCGGCCATGTGCAGCACTTGCAATACCTTGGCATGGGTATTGGCCAAAAACAGGTTACCTGCCATGTCTTTGGCCTGCAGTATCGGTAATACATCGGCCACGCTGGCCAGCTTAGGCGTGATGAGCGAGCCTAGGTTGTCCACGTCGGCAAACTGTTGCAAGGTACCTTGCAGTTCGCGGGTAAAAAGGTCGCGGCCGACTTCGGCCATGTAGTCGTTCAATTCATCCGAATCAAAACTGACCTTTTGCAGCACGCAAATATGGGGCTTGATGCTCTTATTAAAGAATCGGCTGTTGGTCTTGGACCGGGCTTTCATGGTCAGGGCAAAGGCCGCCAGCTCGCCCGCCCGTTCGTCGATCTCGATGCCGAACAGGTTGTGGGTGAGGATTTTTTCGGCAATCTCTGTCTTCTCTGTGCCCACTTCTTCGTAGATGGCATACAGCAGGTCAAACGCGTAGGTGAGCATGTGGCCCGAGCCGCAGGCCGGGTCGCAGATCTTCATGTCTTCGGGTTTGTCGATCTTGAGGAAGTCGGTTTCAGCTTGATCTGGCGCGATGTAGTAGTTCATCTGCCCCGCCAGCGGTGAGTTGGGGTGGTTGAGCATCCACAAGCGGCCCAGCGAGTTTTCAACCAAGTAGCGCACGATCCAATGCGGGGTGAAGAGCTGTGTGGCGGCGGGGATGTTTTCGGGCGTAATCTTCTGGTTTTTTTTCAGGCCGTCAAAGACTTGGTCTTTCTTTTCAGAGATGTAGAACTGGTAGAGCCATCCAATAACTTCGACGTCTTGGCAGGCGTCGGGGGTCATGGCCTCGCGGGTGTAGGCCAGCACCGAGTTGCCCGACAGCAGGTCGTCGGGCATGAGGAGTTCGGTGTAGTCGGCAATGCGTTCAAACAGGTAAGGCATGGCCTGGTGAAAAGCGTTGCACTCGGCCACCACCAGCAGGCGGTAGGCCTCTTGCTGCGGGTCGTTGCTGGTGGCTTGGCCGCTGAGCAATGCGTCCACCCGCTGGCGGGTTTTGTCGGGCACTCGGGTTTCGTTGATGTGGCCTTGCTTGGCGTCAGCCAGAATTTCGGGCTGAAACTGGCTTTCGTCCGCAGGCGAGACCACACGCACCTTGTTGTAGCCGTTCAGGTCCATGAAGCGCAAAGCGCAAAAACGGTTGAACCAGGTGTAGGCCACTTTGTCCAGCACTTGCTCTGAGCTGGTCTGACGAATCTGCTCTTCGAGCTCTTTAACGGCTTCTAAGGTTTCGCGACGGGCAGCGCTGTCAGCGGCCAAGACGAGCGACATCTTGGCCTTGACCTGGTCGCGCAGCAGGCGACGGGCGTGCTGTGCAAAGCGTTTGAGTTTGGAGGTGTCCATGTTGTTTCTTTAAATCTGTACGCGGTGGCTTGCCTCGATCTCTTTGATCAAGGCTTCACGCAATTTGGCCAGGTACTCGTCCACATCAGCTTCGGTGGCAAGCCAGGGGCGAGCAAATGCGACACGCACAGCGTTTCGGTGAACGATGGTTGTTTCGCGGGCCGTCGGCGGTGGGGTGGGCGTGTTGGGGGGTAAGGTTTTGCCACCGTCTGGCACGGTTCCTGGCATTGGCACAGGGGCAGGGGCAGCTACGGGTTGCAACAAACGCTCTAATTGCGTGAGCAGTTGCGGGTATTTCTGGTCTTCAAACACACGCACCTGGTCGCGGATCATGGCAATGCGTTTTTGCCGCGCCAGTGCGTCATGGGCTTGAGCAAAGGGTTTTTCCAGTTCGTCTTTGTGTTCTGCCTTGAGCTGGGCATAGCCTTCCACAGCTTTCAGGCGCTGGCTCAGCTGGCTCAGGGTGTCAGTTGCGGTGGTGCGCTCTTGGGCCACTTGTTGGTCGATGGCTTGATGCAGCGCTTCAAGCTGGGGCTTGGTTTGCTGCAAGCGAGTTCCTTGCCAGGGTTTGGGGTCAGCCAACAGCGCATTGATGGCTTCTATGGCGGGTGAGCTGACGTAGCTGAAGTTATCTTCTTGTTCTTGCACCAGCTGGCGGGCTTGGTCGTAAATGATTTTTTGGCTGCCCTGCATGAAGCTCTGTACCGGGTCGATACTTTGCTCTTTGGTGTCGAGCAGCCCGTCGGCAATACGGGGTAAATCGACCAAGAACCAATCGGTCGGCTTGGCGCTCATTTCCTTCAGTTGGGCCACGGCATCATCTAAGGCCGACAAAAAAGGGTACGTCGCCTTTTGGGCGGTAAGCCCTGACAAGGTGCGTTCGAGATCTTTGACTGCGTCCAGCGTCTCGCGGGCCAGCGCTTTGGCTTCGTTGGCGATGGCGGGTCGGTCAATGAATTCGGCAAAAAAGTCTTTGAGTTGACGCACCTGCGAGGCGGTGTATTCGACTTGCGGTGTGAGCAGCATGCTGTTATGAGCATTGGTGTTTGTCAGGCTGCGCTCCAGTTCGCTGCCCTCCAACACATTGCTATCTTGCCGCACTTCGAGCTTGCCACGGCCACACAGCAAGGCCAAGTTGCACAAGATGGCAGCGTAGTACCAGCCGTAGCTTTTGCGTTCAAAGCGCTCCAGCAGACCTTTGACGGTGGTGCGCACACCGCCACGCGCATTACTTTGAATGAAAGAGAGCAACTCTTGCTCGGCCTCGGTCATGCGGTTGGCATCGCTGCCCAGCAAGCCGTCGTCGGCGGCCTTGCGCAGGTAGCCGCCAATGTCGACCTCGGTAAAGGGCGTGTCGCGCAGCATGCGCAAGTTGGGGTAGGTGGTGGCAATGAGCTGCGAGAAGCCTTTGATGATGCGTGTTTGCCCATCGGTGGCGCTGGCCTGCACAGGGCTGGCGTTGATGATCATGGCGGCCTGGCCCAGCAACTGCTTGGCCCGCTCTTGCAACTCAGCCAGGCGCTCGTTATTTTGCAGAGCCTTGGCATCCAGAATGCGTTTAATGTTTTCTTGCGGTGTGCTGCTGTTTTGGCGGATGTACTTTTCTGTGCGCTTGTACATCGACAGGTCTTGCATGAAGCGGCTGTCTGCAGGCAAGACCACGCGCAACTCGTCTTTGCCCATGCTTTGCATGCCCTGCATTTGCAGGTTTTCAAAGTTGTCGCTCAGTGGGCTGACGATGTGAATGGCCAATTCAGACTCACGGCTCAAGGCGCGGTCGTCCAGCTTGCGGGTGTAGGCGTAGTCTTGTCCGTTTTCGTAACGGATCTTGCGCTGGCGAATCACGCCGTCAAAAAGCAGCTCTTCCAGCTGTTTGCTGATGTCGCTGTTTTCAACGTCGGTATTTTTGATTTCCTGCTCAACGTCTTTTTCTTCGTCGGTCAAGAACTCGTACACATCGCCATTGCGCTGGATGTAGGTTTGCTGCTCCAGCAGGTTCAATGCAGCTTGCAGTTTGTTGCGCTGAGTGGCAGCGTCTTCACCAAAGCGCTCGGTCATGAGCACGCTCAGGTTGCGCAGACTGGCTTTGAATTCCTTGACGTACTTGACCAGGAAGAGTGCTTTGAGGACACGAACAGCATAGGCGTCGTTGAGATGGCTTTCGGCCGTGTTGATGGCGCTTTGAAGTCCGCTTTTGAGTGCGCCGCGAATGCCTTCGAACATGCGGTCAAAGGTGGCGAGTTGGCCAACGGGCTCGTTTTGAATGGCAATGGCCACCTCACGGAACACGCCCAACATGGACCTTTCGCCCACCGAGTTGGCCTTGCCTTCAAAGCCGTTGTGCATGGAGATGCCCCGAATGGCCACCTGAAACAACGGAAACTGGTAAGGCACAAAAGGGTAGCAATACGTAAAGTGGCTCAGACTTTTGAAGTTGCCCAAGTTTTTGGTGTCGTCACTGAAATCAAACAGCGTTTTAAAGTTGTTGTTTTGCTGGTCGTAAATTGTTTTGAGAAGCCTCTCGCCCTCATTGTTTTTGGTCAATAAGCGCTTTTGAATGACTTCGGCCACATCGGTGCTGGTGAGCTTGAGCCGGTTCGCAAAGCGGGCCTGAATTTTGGAGAAGTCATTGCTTTGCTGGCGAGTCATGTCTCCCAGCACATCGCTCATGTCTTCTTGCGCCGTCACGATGACCCAAGCCCGGCCCCGGCACTTGGTGGCTAGGCTTTCAGCCACGGTCTGCAGGTTGGTCATGAGTTTGGTGTTCTCGGCCACGTATTGGCCCACTTCATCCACAAAGAAATTCAACCTAAAGTTATCTGGCTGCTTGTCCAGCCATTCATTGACCTGGTTGCCAAAGTCCTCAATCGACAAGGTGAACTGCTTGCTGTATTTATCCAAAATGCCCTTGGCATGCTCGGCATCAGTACCGCTGGCCTCGGCATAGGCCTTGGCAATGTTGGCCGACTCCAGCAGGGCTTGCTCCCTGCCCCGCTCCCACTCTTTGTTACCAATGCGGCGGTATGCATCTTTGAAATTCTGGAGCTGGCCTCGGCTGTCCAGCTCTCGCTCAAACTGGGCGATGTGAGGCACCTTGCCAAAGTAGCCGCACATTTCATTGAAAACCTTGACGAAGACGGACAGCAAAGCGTCCACCTGGGTCTTGCTGATGATGTCGGCCTTCTGGTCGATGTTGAACAAAATGCTGCGCGAAGGGATGGCCACAGCTTTTTTGAACTTGGCTTTTAGGATCTCATCGTCTTTCGAGATCTTGGGCAAGAAGATGTCTGCTGCACGTTGTCCGTCAATACTGCGGTTTTCCAAAATGAGTGCGAGCAATTTGAGCAGGTGCGACTTGCCGGAACCAAAGAAGCCAGACACCCAGACGCCGTTGGCACCTGTGTAGTTGGTATAGGCGTCCAAAAAGTTGTCCAGTCGCTTGGCCACTTCATTGGTCAGGACGTATTCGTCTAGCTCCACAAACAGACTGGCTTCGTCGTCGGCCTTGATAACGCCTTCAATGGGACGGCTGACTTCTTGTTTGAATATTGATTTCAGTTCCATGGTGACTCCCTCAAGCCTGTGTCTCAAAAATATTGAATGCGCGGTAATACTTGTCGTCGTGCAGCAAACCAAACAGCTCCAACGATGCGCCGTGTTCCAAAGAGAAACGGTATTCCCCAGGAAAGAACATCACGGTGGGTTTGGTCTTTGCGGTACTTTGCAGGTTGTTGAGCACGTTGTGCGAGCGGATGTACGGAAACACCTCGCCAATGCCCGACAAGAACAGCACGTCGAAATCGGCGGCATCAAGTCTGGCTGCTATAGCGGGTATCAGGTGTTCCCGGATGTCGAGCACGTTTTGCAAGAGTTCTTTGAGCGCGTCTTTTTCGATGTCTGTCTCGATTTGCAGAATTTGATCCCAGACGCTTTGCCCATCGCCGCTGCCCTCACGGGCCTTAAGCAACTCAACACACAGGTCATACAAGTTGATCTCCAGCACGCGGACGCCTCGCCCACCCAGGCAATCGATGTGCTTGGCGGCCAGATTGCTGGCCAGCTGACGACGCATGCGCTCCATATCGAAATTTTCAGCGGGTTTGTATTCACAGACGTAAAAGGGCAAATCGTTGTTGAGCCCTTTCATTTCCAGAAAGCGCTGGCTGCCGATGACATTCAACAAATGGTTGAAGCGATCTGGCAAGGGCTGATTACTGAGTTTTCGGCTCACTGAAGCCACCTTTTGATGTCGAGGTCAGATACAGGAAAGATGGTCAATTCATCTGCCCCTTGTTGGGCCAGCAGTTGCACCAAAGCGGGTGATGGCATGGCATGAAGAATGCTGTGGCGGTCGTTGATGAAACCAGCCTCTCGCATCATTCGAAACAGATTTTGACGCAGCTTGCTTTGTGTGGATTTAGCCAGCTGGTCCAGCTCTTCATGCCACAGGGCTTTGCTGTTGAAAAAAGCGTCAAAGTCTGAAAGGGTCAGTTGCCTGCGCATCAATACAAAGTGTTCGCGCAAAACTTCGCGACTGAAATCCCGCACCAAGCTGTAGCGACGGCAAACCGCTGACCAAAGCAGGTAGGCTTTGTCACCTACAGCGCATTCCGTCAAAAACTCAACCTCTTGGACGTTCAGCATTTCCAGTCTGGCAATGACCTCTTTACTGATGCGCAAAGCGGCAGCGGCGGTTCGCACTTGCAGGGTGTTTTCGGAGCGCAAAGCAGCGCGAGTGACATCCCAGCTGCGAGTGCCTAAAAAATGAACCGCAGCATCCTCGGATTCCCGCAGGAAAAGGCCGCCCGTTGTGAACGAAAGCCGATAGCGCTCAGTCATCGGCCTGATCCACGGGCATGCTGGATTGGCTTTTGATCCATTTGTCAATTTCCGAACGCGAAAACCGCCAACTGCCACCCACTTTAAATGCCGGGATCTGTTTGCCTGCAGCCAAGCGGTATATGGTGCGCTCGGTGACTTTAAGAAAATCAGACACTTCCTTGATAGTCAAAATTCCTGGGGAATCGGGGTTGAGATCCATGAGGTAGCATCATTTTTTGGAATAAAAAGACAGCATAGTGCAAAATTTTCAATAAGATGCCATAGTTAATGCTCATTTCAATAATAAAACAGGTTTGCCCGAATATTCCTACCCCTCCCAAGGCCCTACCTGCTCCATCTCAGTCTTGTGCTGTGGGCACAGTGGCGCACCAAAGGTCAAAAACTTCTTGTACATGGGCACCTCAAACCCGCAGTCCTTGCAACGAGCCCTGGGTCTTGGGCTTGAGACTTTGCGCTTATGAGTGACTTTCAGCTGCCCATGAGGATACGGCCCCAGTTGCTGAGCCAGTTCAGTCAATTCTGCTTTTAGCGCCTTACCCGCACCTGCACTACGCATTGGCCCTTCAAGTCCTATGCTGAGGGCAATTTTTTTGAATTCCTTGCCGTGTTTGTGTTCGCAGTTGTCCACGGCGTGTACGAGCTCATGAACCAATGTATCCAGCACAGCGACCGGATCGCCCAAAGCTGGTGAAATGAAAATCTGGTTGCGCTCATGGGTGCTACTGCGCCGAGACCAGCATTGGCCAATGTGATGGTTTTTGGTACCCGTGCTGGCGAATCCGCAGGACACCTGGCAGTCGTCTGGAACCACATGGTTTTTGGCTGCAAAAATGGGTTTGACCAGTTGCACTGCGGCAAGCAGCCATTGCTCTCGGGTTTCGTAGTGTTTCATTCAGGCCCTTTGTCTGCAAGGCCCAAGTTTGCCGTCCCATGAGCTCGCGCTGTGAGCCCCTACCCTGTATGAAAGACCATGTCTGAACTCAGTCTAAGCTCATGGGGTGAGCCCATTCAGCCTCACACTTGCGTCACTCAATGAATAGTGGAACCTAGATGAAACTCTCCGCCCCATTTAGCTGCGTATTTGGCTTGATGCTCTGTCTTTTGCAGAGTCAGGCCATGGCCGCCTACAAGCCTGCTATGACATTTGTGCGAGTGGTGCATAACTTCCACATAAGTGCGGATGGCTCCTCAACTGAGATTGCCGAAAGCTCAATCCGCATTGAAACAGCCAATGCAGTGCGGCGTGTTGGCGAGCGCAAAATTACTTACAGCGGTACACACGAGACTGTCGAAGTGCTTGAGGCCTATACCCTCCAGCCGGACGGAACCAAGGTGCCCTTGGAACCTGATCAAATTCGAACCCAGGATGCGGGCAACGGCAGGGGTGGCATCTACTCTGATGAAAAGGAAAAGCTCCTCATCTACCCTAAGGTGCAAGTGGGCAGCGTCCTGTATTACAAGTACAAATCACACCAGCACACGCCGGATTTTCCGGGACACTTCTCTTGGACTGAACATTACTCACCGTTTTACGTCTGGAGCGGTGTTGAGATCAATGTCACGCACGACCCTGCCATCAAGCTGAAATTTTCGACCAAAGGGCTGACGGGTGGATCGGTGCCGCTTCAGTCCGAGGATGCCCCTGGCAACTTGCGCTACCAGTATCGGTTCAAACAAGATCAATTTTCAACTCCTGAAACAGGGGTGGTTGCACTGGGAGACTTTGCACCGTTCATCTCGTTTAGCAGTTTTGCAAGCTACGCCGATTTGGCTCAGGCTTACCAAGTGCGCGCCTATCCAAAGACAGAAGTTACGCCAGCCATTGCGGCCTTGGCGCAACAACTGACTGAAAAAGAAACGACCCCAGAAGGCAAGGCGCGAAGTCTGTACAACTGGGTGAGTAAAAACATTCGCTACGTTGGCGTCTACGTAGGCGCCGGTGGCTACGTGCCCCATGCAGCACAGAGCATTTTGGACAACCGCTACGGCGACTGCAAAGACCATGTCACCTTGCTTGAAGCCCTTCTTCGTGCAGTTGGCATCGCCAGCTCGCCTGCACTGATCAACTCAGACGACCGTTACAAGTTGCCTGAACTGCCCACGCCAAGTGTCTTTGACCACGTCATCACGTACATCCCCTCTCTGAACCTGTACTTGGATTCCACGTCAGAGTTTTCACCGTTTGGGATTCTGCCTGGATCCGACTTGCAAAAGCCAGTGATCTTGACGGCCAGCGGTACGATCGGCAAAACCCCCGACATCGACAGCACCAAAGACTTCACAGAGTCGCGCTCCATCATGAAAATACAGTCGGATGGTTCGATTGTGGGAACATCCAAATCCCTCATGCATGGCTACGCAGAGATTGAATCAAGACACCATCAAGCATCCTACAAAGACAAAGACCAAGAAGAAATTGTCAACCAACTTCTCTATCGGTTTTTGGAAGCGGGCACCGGCAAAATCGACACACCAGACCCCAAAGAACTCAATGCACCTTGGTATGTGAATGCAGAGTTCAAGCTAGAGCCCATGGTGAATGTTCCCGGTCCAAGCGCTCTCGCCATTCCCGTCGGATTGGCACCCGGAAGCATCAGGTGGATTTCCATGGCGCCACCCAATCTACAGAGAAAATTTCCTGAATCCTGCGCCACAAAGCGGCATATTGAACATGTCACTTTGGAAGTATCCAAAGGCACCACTGTGACAGGTTTGCCTAAGAACGTGGCGTTCCGCCTAGGCGACTTGGCCTATTCAGCCAAGTACACACGCCAAGCAAACACACTGGTCGCGGTGAGGGAATTAGTGATCAAGCGCAAGGAGCGATTTTGTCCGCCAAGCGATGAAGTGGACTGGCTCGCACTGACAAATGTGATGAAGCGAGATCTGCGAAGTCAGGTGTTCATTCAGTGAGTGTCTGACTGACGCTCTATTAAATCAGCCAGAACCTAATGAGTGAATCATGGAAATAATCTTCCGCACGATGCAACACACCTACGAAGAAGTCGTAATGGGCCATAAATTATGGTTTCCTGACTCATTAGAGTCGGATGTTATTTCCGCAACGGCTAACAGTGAAGGGTTTACGCCGTTAACTGCAATTGCAAGATGTTATGGATGGGATATAAATACCATTGAGTCCGCATCACAACAATGTAATAGACACAGACAAGTAGCCGTTATTCAGGAGGTTAAGCCGAAATTGCTGCTCGTGCCATCAACGAAAGGTGATGGGCCAACAGATTTTTTAATACGCGACTTAATCCAGGCTGCCAACGCAATTGAGTGTGATGTCTTGAACTTCACACACTACGGCTTTGTTCAAAAAAATCTCCCTCCAGAAGTCCCCCTAATTCTCCAAGTGATGCTTGATAGAAATACTACTACATCCATTCGCGTTGTAGTTTGGGATATTGATTCCAGGGTTAAAGATGAAATGCTGCACATTTGGAATAAATTAAGGAAATTATCAAATTGAGTTGCTAAGATTCAAATGGTCTTGTTTAATCGTTTAAATAAAGGCCCCTCAGTTTATCAATTCAGATCCTGGCGCTATCATGGTTTTCGGACTGGGTGAATCCGTAAGCGTCCATTTTTCTTCATAAATTGGTTTGAAATTTTCAGCTAATTGAATTGCGAATTTAAATGAATCGGGATGCAAAATCTGTTTAAGCGAATTTATTACCTCCTCTGCTGATAACTTATTCTTTCCCTCGGGTAATTTTTCAATTGCTAATGCAGCATATTTTGCCGCAATAATAAGGGCATCAGTATTTTCTATATTTTTTGAGAGAATTGAAGCGAGACTCAAATACGCCGTCGGTTCTCCTCGTTCTGAAGAGCGCGTATACCAGTAAACTGCTAACAAATTATCTTGAGGGACTAATTCTCCTATCTCAAATAGATCGCCAAGGTTGTTTTGTGAGCCAGCAAAACCAAGATAAGAATTGTGTTTATATAATTTGACCGCCTCATCTGAATCACCCATGCCGCCATGAAGTATTTCAACAGCTTTGTTATGCCGATCAAGGATGTTTGCCTTGTTTATCACACGACAACCATGCAAGCATTTCATTGCATATTCAAATTGGCTGATGAACATAGCCATTCTGTTTTCGAATGCCGGCATGGACATTCCATCTAACACAAAGAGATCAGCTTCAATAATCAAATGTGAATAGTCATTACTACTTTGGCGAAATAATTTAGAAAACTCTTGGCCACTATTAAACCAATTGCATAGTGCATCAACTTCAGACTCATTGTAGTTTTCTATATTCCACGCACCTCTAAATCTAACTAATTGTGCTTCGCCATCTGTTTTCTTTAGTGATTTGCCACTTGACGAATAACAGTAAAGGAAAAAATTCCGCCCACTAGTCGCGCTTTCAATAAACGAATAGTCATCATCTATATATTCCTTTCCTTTATAGCCAAAATTCCGTACTGCTTCGGCGATGTCTGGTAATTTAAATGACATAAAGGTAGGCATTGCGTCCTCTCAGATTAATTTATTTGAATCGGTCGGTGATTTATTCATGAATTCAGTTTAATATATCTTATTGCCCAACAAGTTTGTAATCAGCCACCATTTTTTCAAGTTCCTTGCGAAACTGCTTCACTAATGGCGCAGGACCCAGCACCTTGACATCTGATCCGAACCTCAAGATGTCACCAATGAGTTCGCGGTCATCGGAGTAAGGCACTTCCAGCGTGTAGCTGCCATCCTTTGCCAGCGTACCCTTTTGGTTTGGGTGCCACTCCTCAAATTGCACCCAGCGCGCGCGAGCTGCAGAAAACTGCAACTTGGCCACGCCCGTGGCTTGTCCACCAAAGATGCCGTAGCCGCTGTTCATGTTCTTTTTAAGTGTGGGCGGGTCCAGCTCTTTTGCAGGCTTGTCCAGCATCTCTGCATTTTCGAAGGCATCAATCGCAAAGCTGCGCACACCTCCGCGCAAATGGCACCAGGCGTCCACGTACCAGTTGTCACGGTAGTACAAGAGTTGCTGCGGTGAGATCACTCGCTCAGCCTTCTCGCCATTCTGTCGGTTGAAATGCAACACCTTGACCTGCTTGCGCTCTAGGGTGGCCTTGGCCACGGTCTCAATGCTTTTAAGCGGCATGCGGCGCTTGCCCGCTTGCAACAGCCGAACCCGCTGAGTCAGGACGTCAGCATCAAGCCCTTGGCTGGCCAGGATCGTGTTCAGGCGATCTTGAAGTGGCTTGATCTTGGGACCTAAGAGCCCAGGCTCCAATTCGCTGATCATGCTTTGGATGGTCAATAACGCCAAGATTTCTTCTTGGCTGAACCAAAAGCCCGGCAGCTCCGTGCGCTCCGTGGTTTTGTCCAAGCGGTATCCACCCAACTCCCGGTCAAAAACGATGGGCACGTTCATTTGGTCGCGCAGCTTGGCAATGTCACGCTTGAACGTGGCCAGAGAGACCTCTTGTACGTCCAACAACTCCTGCTTAGTCAAAAACCTGCGGTTGGACAACAGCGTGGAGTAACGAATCAGACGAACCATTTCACTCATGCGAGTTCCTATGCTGGGGTCAGTTGACCCACTGAGACAGTTTAATAGCTGTTTTTTCTATTTTTGATAGTTTTTTCACAGCGACGGTTTGCCCATACTCCAGGCGAATGATTTGAGCCGAATCGGCCGAATAGGTGATGGCCTTGGGCATTGGGGTCGGCTTCAGCGCATGGGTCAGGGTTGGAAACCCATAGCTCATAGCCACGAATAGGCAAAAAACGGTCACGGAAAGCTCCTACGGGGCGAACTGCTAAAAATGCCAGTTTCCGCCCTGCGCAGCTCTCACCATGAGCCCGTGAGCCTGTAGTTTCGATCAGTGTTGGTGTCCGAAAGATCAGGGTTCTGGCTCACGCCCTGAGCCCGTGAAAGCTCAAAGTCACTGTCCATACACAAGGACATTGATGACTGCACAAGCCAGCGAACTGTTGATTCACCAAGGCCAAGAGTTGAGCCTTTGCGAGACCCCGCTGGACGACTATCTGGCCTCCAGCGGTCGCCATATTGAATTTGAGGCCACCAGCACCGCGCTGTGGCGCGGCTATGTGGGCACTTGGGAAATCATCAACAACAGGCTGTACTTGGTGGCCTTGTCTAGCTGCATGCTGGTGGACAACAAGCACACTGATGTGGCGCTGCAGGATGTGTTTCCGCAATACCCCGAAGGGCTTTTTGCGCATTGGTACAGCGGTGAGCTTCGGTGCCCGCGCGGCAAGTTGCTCAATTACGTACACGGTGGCTACATGAGCACCTATGAAGAAGACCTGTTCATCAACGTGCAAATCGGCATCGTTACGGGCGAGCGCGTGGTGGTTAATGGCAAGGCCCAAGAAGATGCTCCGCAAGGGTATGCCGTAGCCGCATCGCTTCATTTCGGCAAAGGTCAGTGACATGCTGCAAGCCTTTGGCCTTTATTTGCTGATCGGCGCCCTGCTCTTGGGGCTGACGGCATTGCTCGTTCGCCTGCTTCGCAAAGACGAAGGGGTGAGCGAGTTGGTCCAGCTTGCAAGGCAAATGTCCGCCTCTCAGGACAAATCATGGAATCAGAAACTCCAAGAGTGGGCCACCTATCCTTTAATGCTGTTGGTTTGGCCACTGGTCATGATTTTGGCCATTCAAGCGCTACTCAAGCTTGTCGGCGTGGTGTGGCCGCCGCGCCCGTGGGGCACAAACGCACAAGCTGCCGACACCACCGCACAAATAGAAATCAAATTCATCTGCCAGAGCGCAGACCTGCTGAAACCCATTGACCCCGAGCAGGCTGAGGTGGCCTCGTATGTCCACGACCCCATGGGCCGCGTCCCTGATCAACCCTTTGGCCATCTTCACCTCGGCTGGGCAGAGCTGCTCAGCCACTTAGAGCCGCAGGACACGCTGTGGCAATTCAGGTCTCCCAAGCGAGGCCTCAAGAGCGCTTGCGCCGGCTTTGCCGTGCTGCGCAAAAACCAAGTGATCGCTGAATTCATCCATGAAAGGCACCCCCAATGAAAACCATGATGTCCATCGAAGAAGTGCTGGAAGTTATTTGGTCCAAGCTGGCCGACAGCGAGCACCAGCAAGACTTTATTGACTTCATCCGCCTGTCCAGCACCCGCGTCACGCATCAAACTGAGGCCTTCGCCCGCGCGGCCGCTTTGCTGGATCTGGAGGCGCCCAGCCGGTTTCCTGTTGCGCGTGAGGCGCTCACAGACCTGGCCAATGAGGGGCAGGTGTCCGCGCTGCTTAAATTGGGCGAGATGTACTGGTATGGCAACGGCGCGCCCAAGGACGTGGACGGGGCCTTGGAGCTCTACACCCAAGCTGTCGCCCTGGGCAGTACCGTGGCCATGATCTACCAAGGCCGCATTTTGGACAGCCAAGGCGACCCTCGCGCGCTGGAAGTCTTGCAAGAAGCCGCCCGTCTGGGTGAGGTCAGCGCCTACAGCTTCATTGCAGAGATTGACACCGATCACAAGCTTGCGCACTACGAGCATGGCGCCCAATCCACTAACCCGTATTGCACCTATGCCTTCGCCTACGAATTGCTGGAGTGCAACTCGGACGCATCACAAAAGCACAAGCACATTCACCTGATGGAAAAAGCCGCGCGCATGGGCTCCCCCACGGCATGCACCTACATGGGGTTTCAGCATCTCTTTGGAGAATCCGGGTTCGAGGTCGACATCAAAACAGCCAAGGAATGGTTTGCTATTGGGTGCAAATATGGCGATATGGGCAGCCTGGTCACGATGGGCCGTCGCCTGCTCAAAGAGCCAGAACACCGCGCCGAAGGTTTGCAGAAATTGCTGTGCGCCAGTTTGCTGGGGGATGCTGTGGCGCAAAGGGAGCTGGGGACCATGCAGTTGTGGACCGGGCAGACACCGGAGGAACAAGCGCAAGGTGTGTATTGGCTCAAAAAAGCCATCGCGCAGGACGATCCTGAAGCCATGTACTGCCTGTCGGGGGCATTGATCAGTGGACGGGGCACGGCGGCCGACCCACAACAGGCTTACCAATTGCTCGAGCAGGGCCAAGCCCTGGGCGACGCCCAATGCCAATGCAGTTTGGGTGCCATGCTGATCAACGGCGAGGTGGTTCCCAAAGACCTTGAGCGCGGCCATCAGTTGTTCCAGATAGCGGCCTTGCAGGGTTCGGCTTGGGCGCATTACCAATTGGGCAAAACCTATGAGCAGGCCACAGGGGTTGAGAAGAACCTTAAAAGAGCGTTTGAATGCTTCACGGTGGCCGCCGATGCGGGCTATGAGATGGCCATGTACTGCGTGGGCATGCATTACGTGATGGGCATTGGCGTTTCAGAAAACAAACCAGCGGGCGTGACTTGGCTGAAGAAGGCGGCCGACCTGGAACACTCCGGTGCAATGAACACCTTGGCCATGATGCTCGCCAGGGGGGATGGCGTCAGGCGCAACCCCAAACAGGCCGCCCACTGGTTTGCAAAAGGCGCCGCGCTGGACAACCCGACCAGCCTGCGAGAGTTGGCCCTCCTCTACAAAGAAGGCCTAGGGGTCAAGCAGGACTTGGACAAAGCGCGCCACCTGATGGCCCGCGCGGCAAGCTTGGGCGATGAGCCCGCGCTGGAATGGATTGACGCTAACTTGCCACAAAAACCCGAGTGGCTGCTCAAGCTGACCGAGCCCCAGCAGGGTGCGGCAAATGACGACGCGCTATTGGGGTAACTCTTTGACCCAAGTCATCGCAGCTTTAGCCCCACCCCGTAGAGTCCAAACAGTCAAACCATCAACGGAGTCCGCCATCATGTTCAAGCTCAGATCCCTGCTGTTGCTGTTCATTGTTTTCTTGGCCGCCTGTGGTGGTGGGGGCGGGAGTGGTGACGGCAATCCGGTAGTCGAATCGCCCAATTACACGCAAATGGCAGCGACTGCGGGCCTGACCTCCTCAGTTGATCTGACAAGCAATCTGGTCCAGATTAAATGGACGGACACGTTCCCTGCGGGCGCCACCTACGCCATCCAAACAACCGGTGCAGTAGCACCCACCACGGTCAGCACGCAAGCGGCCTCAGGTACGGGCAATGTGCTGAGCTTTTCTCAAAGCATCGCCACCACCACGGCCTTTCAGGTCGTTGCCAGCATCGGCGGGCAAACTTTCAACATCCAAACCAGCCAGGGTCAGGCCAGCGTCACCGCCACGCTGCCCACTGCCTCGCCGTCGATCGCGTTGAGCCCAGACACTTCGAGCCTGAGTGGCACGGTCACCTTGTCACTGGATAACAATTTCGCCTACCCCTCGGTGTCCTGGTTTGTGGACACCACACCCATTGGCACGGGCACGGGCACGGGCACGGGCACGGGTGCTGGCAATCCGTTGACCTGGGCCACCACAGGCACGACCAACGGCGCGCATGTGATCTTTGCGGTGATCAACCTGACGGCCAGCTCAACGATCACGATTCGAAGACAGGTGAGCGTGACCAACAGCAATCTGGTGGTCAACGTCAGCAACAGTGCCACCACGGGCACGATTCAGGTGAACGTCACGGCCAGCTCCAACTTCGCCATCACCAGCGTTGAAGGCAAGTTGGATGGCACATCGCTTGGCGTTCTCACCGCGCCCAACGCTTGCTCGCGGTACTGCTCCGGCGCCAACAACCTGTACCAATTCAGCTTTGACGCCTCACGGGTGGGTTCTGGAAACCACATCTTCGTGGCAACAGCCATCGATGCATCTGGATCTTCAAGGTCGACCTCTTTAAGCATCGCAGTGTCCAACCCGCCGGCATTGAGTTTGACCACTCCGCTTGACGGCGCATTCATCGATGGCTCGGGCAACCTGTCCATCACAGGCACCAGCTCCACGGACAAACCGGGCGGGGTGACCTTGACCGCGTTTTTGGGCAGTTTGCCGATCACCATGACCCAGCCGACCAGCACCACGTTTGCTGGAAGCTTTAGCTTGGCGGGCCTGCCCGCAGGCCCCTACACCCTGACATTGAATTCCAAAGACAGCGCGGGTGTAACCACTACATCGCAGGTCGCGGTCATCGTCGCTTCATCCAGCGCAACCGCGTACACGCCCAATTTCAGGATTGGTGCCAACGGGCAATTGATTGCGGTTGACAGCAGCAACCCTGCCCTGCTTTTGTACAAAGCCAATGACGGCACTTACCGCGTGCGCAACACCACGGCCAACACGGAAACCACCTTGGCCGGTGCCAGCACCATTCCGTTTCTCTACAACTGGGCGATGGACGGGGGCTATGTGTTTGTGGAAGGCGGCTACCTGGGCTTAACTACGGCAGGCTACACCGATTGCCCATCAGACTGCATTTACATGTGGACGCCAGCAGGGGTGAAGTCCAATTTATCCAATGCCAGCCCCAACAATAAGTTGTATGAGCAGTTCCCAAGAGCGCATGGTGGCTACGTCATCTGGATCGATGCGGCAGGCGCAAATGCTGGCACTTACACGATGTACAACGTTGCAACCGGCGTCTTCACCACGATCAATCAACCCAGCGGTGCCAACTACCTGGGCAACACCAGTTATGACTTTGCCGTGGTCAACGGTGTGGTGAACTTCTTTTATTGGGCGCAAACGGGCGGGAGCGGCACCAGCTCCAACTTCGATGTCTACCAGTGGAAGTCCAGCACGAACGCATCGACCTTGTTGTCTAACAGCGGCTTTAGAAGCATCTACCCGCAGACCGATGGCCTCTGGGCCGCTTGGTCGCAAGGTGCGACCTCCACAGCCAATGGCGGGCTTGCAAGCTTGATTGCAAGGCCCGTCTCTGGCGGCGCGAACACCACGCTGTCCACAGGCATGTCCAACTTCAAGGTGGGCGGTGGTGTTGTGGCTTGGGTCGAGGGCACGACCAGTACCAACAGCCAGAACATTCAGACCACCACGATCACGGGCCTCAAAGCACTGAGCCCCAGCGGCGCAACCAGCACCGTCACATCAGCGCCGACTGCCGTTCTCTATGGAGCAGGTAATGGCATGGTGGTCTACGGCGCGCAGAACAAGACCTACACCTGGTCCGCAGCGAACGCGCAAAGCTCCAGCCTGTTGATTGACACCACGCCGGGCCAGACCTTGGTCTCGGGCTCGGTCATGTATTTCACGCAAGGGGCCAGCCAGGCCGTCTACAAAGTCACGCTTCCGTAATTTGCAAATGCATTTCAATTGAAAGGAAACATCATGTCTTTTTGGAGCTTTTTGGGGCGGCTCGCCATCTCCGACGAGGGCGAAACCATTCAGCGGATCAGCGAAACGACCAGTGTCAGCAGCAACGGTACGACCTACACCACCATGGGTAACAACACGTTCGGCTCAGACGGATCGTCGTTCATCCAAACGGGCAATTTCAGCTCCGATGGCAGCACCCGCCTTGGCTCCACAGCCACCGGCTTGGGCGCTGTATTCAACAAACGCGACGATGAATGGCCACGGACTTCACGCAGCGGGCTGTCCTTCGACGACGATGATTTTTAACTTCACACCCCAAAGCAACCCATGACAAATGACGCCAAGATCTGGATCGAGATCAATCGGGCATTTTTGCTGCACGCCATTGATTCCATCAAGCGCGTGCGGAAAGGCCAAGAAAAGAAAGACCTGCTGCTGTGGTTTGAGGGCGGCGAGGTTTGCATGGGGATTGACTACCGCCCGACCATCAAGTATCCCGGCGAGGGGAACTGCCCTGGCACCATCCGCGTGCCTTTTCACTACATGGTGACCTTGCTGAAAGTTGAGCCGGTGAATACGCCTGTTCGATTTGAATTTGTCGCGGGCAAGGTTCACATGGAATCAGCCAGGTGGCCGGCCACCTTTGTTGCGCGGGCCTTACCCCATCATCTTGACCCGAATGGCGCCTTGTCCATTGCCTGCGCCCTTCAGCTTAATGGGGCAGCCAGCGGTCCAGCACGTTGGAAACATAGGCTTTGGGCAGCCCATGACCAGCCTCAGGGACCACGCCAACAGGGATGCCCAGTTGGCGACCCAATGAACTCACGGCTCTTGGATTGCTTTGCCAATCGTTGGCGCCGACATGGATTTCGCAGTGTTGGGGTGCAGGGAATGATCCGGCTTCAATCAACGCAGAAAGCTTTCCCGCCATGGGCGGAATGAACCCCAACCAACCACCGGCCTCCTCGTCATCCTCTGGCTCATCTTTGGAGAACTCACCCACGATGGGCGAGAGCAACAGCACTTTGCCAACAAAAGGAGGTAATTGAGCTTGAGCATGCAGGAACAAATAGGCACCAAAGGAATTGGCGACAACGCACGCGTCGTCGGTCCAGAACCGCGCGGTCAAGTCCTGCGCGATCAGTTCAACCTGAGAAGCAAAAGCCAGGCTCTTGAACTCACCGCGGGTCTCACGTCCGGTGACATCAAACCCTCTGGCCAGCAATGCGCTGCCCAGCCCTGTTTCAAGCTGGCCGCCGTGTCCTGGCAGGTAATAAATGGGGGAAGTCATGGTCAGTTTGAGCTTAGCGGCACAGGGCCACCAAGCCCACATTTTGCGGATTTTATTTAATGACACCATTATTGACACTAGTTGTGATAATATAAACACATGACCACCGTTTACTCCCTTGACCAGCTCTGCGCACTGACGGACTTGCCCAAGCGCACTGTCCGCTATTACATGCAGCTTGGGCTGGTAGATCGCCCTGTGGGCGAGACACGCGCAGCGCACTACACGCCTCGTCACCTGGAGCAGTTGCTGCAAATTCGCAAGCTGGCCGATGCCGGTGTTTCACTGGAGCGCATCCGCGAGGTGTTGGCCGGTGGTGAGTCCCCGGTGCCAGACCGAGTGCGTCAGCCCGGCGCCATCAGCGTCTTAAGCCACGTTTTCATCGCCCCCGGCGTGGAGCTGCAGATCGACCCGCAAGCAGCAGGCTTGTCGCCCGAACAACTTCGCGCCTTTGTGCGCACTGTCATGACCGAATGGGAGAAAACACGTGAGCAATGAAGTAATCGGCCTCAAAAGCCGTGATGACGACCAAGCTGTTGCCCTGCAGTCGGTGCAGGCCCAAGGCAAGTTGCAGGGCCTGATGCTGCGCATGAAGTTGCGCCAGGTGTATCGCAACACCACGGACGACAACTTGGAGTGCGTCTACACCTTCCCGCTGGCCTGGGGCAGTGTGCTGCTGGGCATGGCGGTTGAACTGAACGGCAAGCGCATGACCGGTACCGTGGCAGAAAAGAAGGACGCCGAAACCCGTTACGAAAAAGCCATCCAGTCTGGTGACCTGCCGGTGATGCTGGAGCGCTCTGGCAAAGACCTGTACACCGCCAACCTGGGCAATCTGCAACCGGGTGATGAGGTGGTGATTGAAATCGAATACGCCCAACTTCTGCGCTTAGAAGGCGGCATGTTGCGCCTGAGCCTGCCCACCACCATCGCACCGCGCTACGGCGACGAACACGCACAAGGTGGTTTGGCACCGCACCAGACTGCGGCATCAAGTGCACTGGCCGATTACCGCCTGTACTTGACCCTGGACATTTCAAATCCATTGGCCCAGGGCACCATCAGCAGTCCTTCGCACACCGTGCAGCAGGTCAAACATCAAAGCGGCGTCACAGTCAAACTGCAAAGCAACGCCTGGCTGGACCGAGACTTTGTGCTGACCATTCTGGGCATCAAAGACATGACCTTCGCGATGGCCAGCCCCGACGCCGCGCAGCCAGGTGAGTACACCGTTCTGTCGAGCGCCGTGGCGTATTGGCAAGCACCGGCCAACCGCCCTGCTTCACTGCGCATGAAAGTGTTGGTGGACGGCTCAGGCTCCATGCAAGGCGACAGCAATGAGCAGGCCAAGGATGCGCTGGACTGGTTGTTTCATCAACTGCAAACGGACGATGAAGTTTCCTTCACCCGCTTTGGCAGCAACACCGTTCATGTATTGCCGCGCCTGCAGACCTGTACCCCCGCGTACCAACGCCGACTGCGCTCAGAAGCGCGCAACATCAAGGCCGACTTGGGCGGCACGGAGATGGACGGCGCCTTGCGCTCGGTGATCGCCATCACCCATGAAGACGAGAAAACAGTTCAGGCCGCCAGCATTCTGCTGATCACCGACGGCGAAGTTTGGAACATCGAGAGCATTGTGGCCACCGTGCGCCAGTCCGGTCACAGGCTGTTTGCACTTGGTGTGGGCAGCGCGCCGGCCGAAAGCCTGCTGCGTGAACTGGCCGAAGTCAGTGGCGGTGCGTGTGAAATGGTTAGCCCCAACCAAAGCATGCAGCAAGCCGTGGGCCGCTTGCTGGAGCGCATGCGCAAATCATGCGCGGTGGAAACCCATTTGGAGTTCGCCGAAGAAGTTCTGTACGAGTCCCCCGGTCCGCGTGAAATCACGCAAGGCGACACCATTCACCAATGGGCACAAACAAGCGCCCGGCCATCTGCCGCGCCCAATATGCAATGGACCTTGGCGGGCCAAACGCACACGCGCCAGGCAGACAACCTGATTTGGGATGAAGAAGGCGTGCTGCCCCGCCTGTGCGCGGCCCAGCGGTTAATGGACACCACGGAAGAATCACGCCAGCGTGCTTTGGCCCTGCAATATCAACTGGTCACCAAGCACACCAATTTCATCCTGGTGCATGAGCGCGCTGAGGGCGAAAAAGCACAGGACTTGCCACTGCTGCAGCAAGTGGCGCACATGCAAGCGGCCGGCGCTGGCGGGTATGGCTCAGCAATGCAAGATGTACGTATAGCCCAATATTCAGTGGCGATCAACGCATCAATAATCACGCCCACCGTCTGGCGGACAAACCGCACACAGTCCGTTGAGCGATTCAGCATGATGGCTCATTCCGACATGGACGTGAACGGCTTATCAAGTTCAGGCATGGATGACATTGAGATTCCAGCTTTCTTGCGTAAGCAAACCGATGGAGACGATTCAGCCATTGCGCAAAAATCCACGACCGAGCCAGTCCAGGCTTCCTTTTTTGACAACCTGATCAATACGGCGGCCTCCATCTTGGCGCAAGGCAAACAGCGCGAGCAACGCCAAAGTACCAACAGAGATCAGGCAACCCAACTGAAAAAGATACTGCAAAGCCTGGATGATTCCTCCAACCCATTGGTGGACATGCTTCGCAGGTTTAATGCGCAGGCCCTGGGCAACAGTACTTTCAGGTCTGCACTGTCTGTGACGCTCAAGACGACAAAGACAGACTTCATGACGAATTTCATCCTGATGCACGCCAAAGCTCTGGGTAGCCCCGCCGTGGTGTGGGCCTGCGTCATGCTGTGGTTGGCCGAGACCAAAGGACTTGCCTTAGAGCGGCATGCCAGGCGTCTGATTGACTCGGTCGTGTCGAAGTTGGATCCACAGGCCAGGGGAAACCTGAACCAGCAACTCGACTCAATTTCTGGAGGTAAAAAGTGAGAGAAGAAATCAAGCCTGGCAAGCCCTATTTGCCCAGCGTTAAAAACCGCGATCTGCCCATGATTCATCCGTTCGCAGAAGTCTGGCTGAACGAGGCTATGGAATACATGCGCCCGCGCTTTGCAGCACTTGGCTATGAAATCCCACCGGTGAATATCAACGTGGGTTTTGGATCTTCTGGATTCAGGAGTGGTACCAAAAAATACACGTTGGGGTGGTGCTATGCCCGCCGAATGAGCGCCGCCTGGATTAATGACATCTACATCACCCCCTTGGTTGAAGAGTCAAGTGTCGCGCTGAGTGTATTGGCGCATGAATTGGTTCATGCCATCGATGATTGCAAATCAGGCCACGGAGAAACTTTCAAGCAGATTTCCAAGGATCTCAAACTGACCGACTGTAGGCAAGTGGGGTTGCTGGACTTCAGAGAAACTGTTGATTTTTATCGAAGAGTACTAGCCAAAATTGGACGTTACCCAAGAAGTGGGATCAGGTACCTGCACACGAGAAGTCCTGACATTTCCTACCGGCCATCGGCAGACATTGAAAGAAGAATTTGCACCGCATGAACCCACGATGTCCAATTTGAATCCGCAACAAAAAAGCCAGCTAAAAAAAGCTGGCTTTTATTGTTGGTGTTGACCGGGTTTAGATGGCGAACTGTGCGCGATCTTTGCCGTCAATCCATTTTGGCGCTTTGCCGCGACCTGTCCAAGTTTGGCCAGTCGATGGATCACGGTATTTTGGAGCCACTGGGTTTTTAGAAGCGCTGGCGACCTTGGTCGCGCTTTTGCCTTTGCCGAAAATATCCTGCGTGGTCAAACCAAATTCAGCGACAAGGGCTCTGACTTTGGCGACGGCGTCAGCCAATTCGGTTTGGCGTACCTGAGCGATTTGAGCTTCGAGTGCTTCACGCTGTTTGATGAGTTCTGCAAGTGAGGACATTTCTTTCCTTAATTTAGTTGGAGGCCGATTGTATGGCTCAGGGCTCATACGGGGCGGAAATTA
>CANGEG010000018.1 GCA_947452725.1 Comamonadaceae bacterium
GTCTATGCCAACAACACCATCGAGCACAGGGGGTATGTTTGCAGACACCACTTCACGAAAAGCGCAACTTATCATTCCAGACTGAGGATAGTTATCAGCGATGTGTGCCAGTTCGGCGAGGTGATGGGGCAACCAGGAATCGTCCGCATCCAGCAATGCCAGCCAGACACCGTAAGCGTGTGCCATGCCAGTGTTGCGTGCGGCGCCTTCCCCCTGATTGGCCTGGCGAACCACCTTGAGTCTTGAGTCCTCAATAGAGGCAAGAACTTCAGCACTACCATCCGTCGAGCCGTCGTCAACGACGACCAGCTCGAAGTCTTGAAAAGTCTGTGCAAGCACGCTATCGACCGTGCGGCGAATGTAGGGGCGCTTGTTGTAAAGCGGTATGACTACACTGAAGCGAGGTTGTTCTTTCATTTGTAGGGTGCTGGTGGCAACGCTTCAAACGTACTCAAATTAGTACTATTTTGCAGCCAGCGCGGCAGGCAAGTGAGGCCATCTCGTGTGAGTTGGGATCGGAATGGAGAAGCAGCATCGTGCTGCTCTGCGCAACGGCTGAAAGGTTGAAAAGCGCGGTACTGAACCAGCCAATCAAATGGAACGGTTGGCCTTGTGCGTGTCGCAAGATGGCATCCTCCGCAATGAGCCCATGCTTGTCTAAATTTGGAACACCGATATCTAAGACTCTGCGTTCGCGTGGATGGCGTACATAGCAATTAATTTCGATTGTTCTTAGATGAGCCTCTAGCGCACGAACTTGATCAAACGTCAGCGTCTCTTCATAGGGTTGACTGATAAAGTAGGTTCTCACATTACGAGGGGCAGATGTTTGATTTTCATCACGCCGCCACCCAACCAGGTAACGTAGATGTGACACTTCAACGATATTGTCGAAGTCTGGATAAATGGTGTAGTGGCGAGAAATACGGTTCTTTATGGCATCCAGATCAGTCGCACCCAGCAAGCTTCGGTACAGCCGCATCCGACTTGATGATTTATCGCAATGATAGGTACCCCTTGGCAGAATATTGGCTAACCCATCGTCAAAAGTTACCAGCTCGCTTGACGCATGCACTGCGGCCAGGGCATTAATTACCAGCGAATTGATACTCGCTAGCACAACGACATCAGGTGATTGCCTATGCCGCCACGAATGTGTTTGGTAAAGTGCGTAAAGATGACTAAGGATGTCGTAGCGCCAAACCGGTACATGGCAATACTGGGACTCATTTGCCCTGGCCGCTAGTTCACCAAAGTAATGCCGATCTTCACTCGAGTCGTCGTGCGTGAAGTAAACCAAGTCATAGTCGGCAATAACTTCGGCCTGAAGTACCTGCCTAGCAAGCCATGCCTGAAGAGGCGTACGAATCAACAACAACGCAGACTTATCTGATGGCGAAATCGAATTTATCTTACTCAAAAGTAGCGCCCGTCTGTGCGGACAGGACGGCCTCGCACTGCGCAAAGTCAGATGCCGTATCGATATCAATAGCCGCACTTGGGTCGTCCATTAACAACGGCATTGTGTCTGACGTCAAAAAACTCTTTTGCTGTCGAAGCCGAGTCGGAGAAATCACATAAATCGCGCCATTGAGCATCCAGGCTGGCTCAAGGTCCTGCGACCGCTTTTGCAGCTCTCTCCACCCGAGGAAGGGTGCCATTCCATGTGCGGTCGCCCTAAAGCACCATGCTGGATGCGCAAGTGCTTGGCTAACGCTAACGACTGGATGCATTCCCCTGCTTGCCTCGAAAAGAGCTACTGCGTTTCTTATCGACTCTGCGCCCCTAAATGGCGATGTCGGTTGTAGCAGCAATAAACCATCCACAACTTCACTCGACTTCTCATAAGCGTCCAAGGCGTGAATCGCGACATCAACACTGGTTGCGATATCGCTGGCCAGCTCCGCAGGGCGTAGCCAAGGCACATTAGCGCCATGTTCGCGTGCAACCTGAGCGATGGCAAGGTCATCGGTCGAGACCATGACGTCCGTGCAAACTCCGCTGGCAAGTGCCGCTTTGATCGTCCAAGCAATCAAGGGTAGCTCGCCAAGCATCTTGGTGTTTTTTTCTGGCAACCGTTTTGACCCACCGCGAGCCGGTATCAATGCCAATATTTTCACATGTTCACCTTAGATGAATTAGCCCGCGCCGCAGCCAAATCGTCTGGCCGCCCCACATCAAGCCAAGGCTCATGCATTGGGTAAGCCACTGTCCTTTGGGCTGCAGCTTGCAGCCGTTCAAACAACATGGGCATGTCGCAGCGCTCGTCTGTCTTTAATTCGCAAAGCGTTTCGGGGCTCAATGCGTAAACGCCGGCGTTGATATGGCTGCGGGCCACAGGCTTTTCTTCAATGCCTACGATGTCGATTCCTTTGGTCTGGACCACACCGAATGGATGCTGCCATTCGTGCACGCGTACCGCCATGGTGGCCGCGGCTTTATGACGCAAATGAAAATCCAACAGCTCTCCGTATCGGATGTCTGTAATCACATCCCCATTGGTCACCACAAAAGCCTCATCGGGTCGCGGCCGCAATAGCCCCAGCGCTCCGGCCGTGCCCAGCGGGGACTGCTCTCGTAAATAATCAATCTGAACGTCCAGGCTGTCGCCGTTACCGAAATGCTCTTCAATCATGTAGCCCAAGTAGTGAACGGCAAGTGCAAAATGGCTAAAACCCTCCAGCTTGGCGCGCTCGATGATGTGCTCCAGCATTGGCTTTCCTGCCACTGGCAGCAACGGTTTAGGGCAAGTTTCTGTGTACGGACGAAGTCGCGTTCCCATGCCACCGGCCATGATGACCATCAAGTTGGGGCGCTCTGGCGGTGTAGTGATGTCATCCCACAAGTGCAGACCGACCACCTGATGCTGATCGTTGACCACGGGTATTTGATGTATCTTGTTGGCGGCCATTAACTGCATGACCAGTTCTCGCGATAAATCCGGAGGAACCACCAAAGGGTCATGCTGAACGATACTATCAATCGGGCTAGCTAGCCCAAGACCTTTGAGCAACCCCCGCCGAATATCACCATCAGAAAGCGTGCCGACCAATGCGCCCGTCGGATTAACGATGAGGCAAATTTTGATGGCGACCTGATCCAAATTGCTGATGACCTGCTGAATCGTGGCATTCGGTGCAACGATGGCTTTATGCCATATATTCTCAGTAATTTTCACGTACCCTACTCATTTTCAATACATAGATAACGGCGGATTAAAAAGTGAAGTGCAACACCTGCCCCCTTCAAGGTCAGTAGATGCAACTCAGCTCATCTCACTATCGGAAAATTCAACCTCAAGGCCCATTGAGCATCACCAGTCTCAGAGAAACATACTTCAGCATCCCGGCCGTTGCGCAGCAGTGGACCCCGTTAGTCGAGGGCACCGGCCGCTGAGTGATGCAGGTCAAGCTACCCGCGTTCAAAGCCAGACAGCGCAGCCAACGTGCAGCCAGCCATGACAGAAAAAAACTGGTGCCAATCGTGCAGCCCCTGCTTGTGTCTAGGGCCTTGGACCACGAGCGAGAGATGTCAAAGCATGAGAAGCTGACTCAACACGTGGTAATTTCCGTTTACTTTTGCGACTCACACAGTCCCTGGCAAAGGGGCTCCAACGAAAATATGAATGGCCCTGTTGGCCGTTACCTGCACAAAGAGGCTGATATGAACATCAAAAGCCAGCAGCAGCTGGGCGCCACCGCTGATGAAATTAACGAGTGCCCAGGCATCGGGCGGGGTGAGCGATCTTCTGTGGCGGCAGACCTTGCGCTAGTGATTAACCGCCTGCAGCACAGCACCCTCATTCATTAGCGCGAAAGAGGCTGCACTTGACTTTTGAACACGCCATTTAGCAGTGCTGATTTTCGAAGTGACCGAACAATCTCAGCTGGCTTCGTCTACTTGTTTTTGAGCTGATACAACCTGCTCGCCAATACATGACCATGTCAATGAGGCGTCCTCTGATAGAGGTGCATTCAGGCGCCTTCCAATAAGGTAGTCGGCTTGATCAACATAAATGCCCTCATTGGCGCGCTTGAAGCTGAGATGATCCCATTGGATGATGGTGCCCATAGGTAAATCGTGCGCGGCAACCACGCGGCGGTGCACAAGAGGTTTGATTTCTTCTTCACTTGGATTTGGCCATTTGACCCCATCTCCCAGTGCCTGTTCGACGGCCCGAATCTGTCGCACCATTTCACCGAACTCAGACGGGCTGAGAGATGCCCTGTGGTCGGGTCCGGCCATGCTCGTATCAAGAGTGAGGTGCTTTTCGATCAGTTCGGCCCCCAGCGCGACTGCTGCGACGGACACCTCGCTGCTTAGGGTGTGATCCGAATAACCGACCCTGAGCTTAAAAGCTTGCTTGAGCGTTTGCATCGCCAGAAGATTCACTTCCCAAGGTGGGCATGGATAATTTGTGGTGCAGTGCAGGAGGATCAATTCTTTGGTGTTGATGCCGCGGATGACCCGAACTGCTCGCTCTACTTCACCGAGATTAGACATACCCGTGGAGACAATCAGTGGCTTTTGCTTGGCGGCGATCTTGCGCAGAAAGGGTAAGTTTGTCAATTCGCCCGAACCGATCTTGATCCAAGGCAGATCCAGTTCATCAACCAGAAAGTCGAGACTGTCTTCGTCATCAGGGGTCGACAGGAAATCGATACCGATAGATTTGGCGTGCGCTTTCAGGTCACTAAAGTCTTTGTAGCTGAGTTCGAGCGCCTTGACCATCTGAAATTGGGTGTCTTCTGAGCCCAAATTTTGCTTCTGATATGCGGCCATACCGGTGTTGCGCGTCAGGATTTTTTCAGTCTTGAAAGTTTGAAATTTGACCGCATCGGCCCCTGCAGCATGGGCCGCTTCGATGAGTTTCCGGGCGATTGTGACATCCCCGTTATGGTTGACTCCAGCTTCGGCAATGATATAAACATGCGTCACTTCAAACTCTTTCTTTCAGTAAGTGATTCCACTTTTCGGGATCAACCTGGGTATCAAATTTCTTAACGCGTAGGATTTCGCGCGGCAGATTGATTAAGGCTGATTCAAGCGCGTCCACAATTCTTAGCGAGTTCTTGCCATCACGGTAAGGATCGTAGGGATTAACACATCGGCGTGCGTAGTCTTGGTAGTCATCAGTCAGCGCCCGTTCGACAGCGGCACAAATTTCGGCAAGTGAATAAGAAACATGCTGCGCCGAGTCTGCAGCCAGGCGGTTCTTTTGGCGTTGCCCAACGTTGATTGCCGGTATGCCAAGGGATGAGGCTTCGACGAGGCCGCTGGAGGAATTACCTACAATAAGTTTCGAATATTTCATGACAGCAAGATAGTTCCGGCTGCCAAAATGATCGACAAAAATCGCGTTTGCATGTTCGGCGACAAAGTGGCGAATAGCTTCTAAGACAATTTCAGAGCCCTGCTCCATTCCCGGTGCCGTGAATACGATCTGGTAGCGGGAAAAATGAGACAGTGCCTTGAGCAGCGCACCAATTTGCGCGGAGATCGGAGTCTTGAAATCGAGAGTCGACGGATGAAAGGTAACCAGAATGATCTCGCGTTCGAGATCTACTTGAAATTGCTCCTTGACTTCTTTTGGTGTGGCCATTTCGGCATCATGGATTTGATCTATCCCGCACTCTCCCACCACCGAGATACGCCAGTCCTCTTCGCCCATCAAACTGATATTGCGTGCGTACTCATTAGTCGCTGCAAAGTGCAAGCTAGCCATTTTGGTATGGGCATGCCGAACGCAGTCGTCGATGACACCCTCGGTGATCTCGCCGCCACTGATGTGCGCCAGCGGAATGCCGTGCATAAAAGCCGCAAGGGTAACACCCCAAAGTTCCCAGCGATCACCGAGAAAAAGCAGAAGGTCGTAGTGGTTATTCTCGAACCACTGGGAGGCCTGTAATTGGTTTTTTGCCAGCGTCTTTACTTGTCCTGCGGGAGTGGTCGACTCGTTCATCCCATCCAAGGGAACAATCCTGATACTCGGGCAGGCTGCAAATTCACGCTCGATCTCGTGAAAGGTTTCACCGCGCGAACACAGAAAATGGGCGCCCGCGACGAGCAGGTCTACGTCAAACCGCGCAGCAGCAATCCGGATAACCCGTTTGAGCGGGCCAAAATCCGAACGTGCAGTTGTCAGGATTGCAATCCTTATGTTTTTAGACATGATTTGATTACGCTGGCAATGACCTGCATGGCGCTCTCTTCGTAGCGTGTGTCGCAGGGGATGCTTAGGCATCGCTCAGATAACGCACTAGGCATTGGCAATTGGGATGTATTCCAATGCACGGGACAAAAAAATTGGTGCGCTGCAAGTTGGGTGCGCACAATGTCCCGCTCTTTCCGATTGCGAAACATGCAGCAAAAGTATGGCGAGGCAAAGCCGGGATGACAAGGGGTGGAGCAGACGGCCTTGAGACTGCTTGCCAGCGTCTGCATGTTCCCATGGATTTTTAGGGCCGCGGCGGCCACGTTCACGGTAAAGAGCAACCGCCTTGAAAGGTAGCTGCATTGATGCGGACTTGGACTGGATCGGTCGATTACAGCCTCGGCTTTTTTTAGCAGATGGATGTTTTCATCATCGCAAAAACCACCCAAATCAGAGTAGCCTCTGGAAAGGAGGCCCGCCGCGCGCAGTGAGAAGAATTCTTCGCGGATGGGCAGAGTAGCCTCGACTTGGAATGCTGTGTGGCTAGACACAAACCCGCCGTCTGGAAACGCCCCAGATTTTCGGAGACTGGCAAGCAGGTAATCCGATGCTCTTGCTGTCTTTTCTAGCTCTCCAGGATTGAACAGCATATGGGTGACGTCGGAAATAACCGTTATTCCAGCTTCTCTTGCACGGGATAGAAGCGGTGTGTTGGGCACCCCGAAATAGTGCATTATTAAAAGGCATGCTGGCGCCACCTTTTGCAAGTTGAGTTGCCCGCTATCTAACAGGTCTTGCCCTAGCTGGTACGTGATGACCACTTTGCCCGCAGCAACGCAGGCGCGGTGAACAGATGCACACATAAGCTCCGGAAGATAAATGCTTGGGTGTGGCAGACTGGACAGTAGTGAGTACAGCGCGTCTCGCCCTGTCGAAAAGAAGGCGATGTCGCCTATTTTTTCTTCAAGTATTTCGCCTAAGCTGTTTTCAACCGACTGAGGTGGCTTGAAATAGTGTTCTCCACCAATCATATTTTGCGGGCATCCGATATGAGGAATAAATTTGGATTCTTCAGTGGCAGTCTGGCACGTTCCTTTTGGTAGCCAGCCTGGTCACAGACAAGCTTGGTGCATCTGAAGTCGAGCCGCTCATTGGAAAATTTTGACTTAAACAGGCTCAAACCGTCACTTTCATCCAGCCTGTGCCCGCCACCGAGATGAAGTGAGTGATAGCCCAGATTGCCGTAACGGTGAATGGCCGAGGCCAAAATGTGCTCAATTCCTCTGAGTTTCATGGCATCTTGATTCGCAGCGCTCAGATGGTAGTGAGCCCGACCGTTTTCATCTAGTAAGAAGAATGCTGCGGCTACCAGTTCGTTCGTCATTGGATCAATGATTTCAGCCAGTTCGCAGCACTCACCAAGCGCAATAGCGTGTTGTAGGAAGAAATCTTCTGAAAAAAGGTAGTAATCAGAGGTCTTCTTTTCCAACATCAGTCCAGAGTAGAGCCGATAAAAGGCCCGAATTCGATCTGTGGAGCATTGCGATAAATCTGAGAATAAAACTTGCTGCCCTGATCGGCGCGCGTAGTTGACCGACCAGCGCAATTTTGGGGGGATACCTGTAAGGTAGGTTTCAAAACTTTCACTCGCTTTCAGTGTTACGGAATAGGTGTGACGGTTGAGCTCCGTAAGGCGCTGAGGCCAGTATTGTTGATTAGCAAGAAAGGGGGAATGTCGAATAAACAATGCCATTACTGATTCACATGACAGAAAATGACACATTTTTTCGATATCGTTATCCGATAGACTGAACCCACTGAGCAGCCCACCATAGCCGTACGCCGAATATGCCTCTTTACATCCGTTGCCAAGGTTTTTAACCAGCAATGGAAGGTGGGTGACCTGGCCCTTGGCGCTGCACACGAGCACTTTGGCTTGGGCATGGTCGTGATCAGCCAGCAGGCCTTGATAAGCCGGACCGAAGTAGACTGGGACAGATGCACCTTCAAGACCTGATGTCCAAGTAAATTCCATCTGGCTCATGCTAGGCGAGCGGAAGAACGCTACTTGGCAAGTTCACAACTCTTGCGTTCAGCCATTCGGCATTGGTCAATTCACCATGACGACATTGAGAGTACATCGACAAATGGTTCATCAACGCCCAGATCGGGCGTGTCATCACGCCTTTTTCGTTTGTGACTTTTAACAACGCATCACGATGAACCCTGCTATCGCAAACCACCGCGTTTAACCAGTAGTTCGAGCGGCAGTTGGCTGGCTCAGCGACGAACTGCAGGTCGCTCCCCCTCAAGTGGACCGCGTATCGGCCAGCCAGCTCCCGTTTGTTGGCGATGAACACCTCAAGTTGGTCGAGCTGTGCACAACCAAGAGCGGCGTTCAGGTTCGGAAGTCGGTAGTTGTAACCCACCTCATCGTGTACGTATTCATAGGGATGAGGCGTCTTGGCCGTTGTAGTGAGGTGTTTTGCGCGGGCACCCAACGTCTCATCAGTAAGAATCATGCCGCCCCCCCCGGTAGTGATGATCTTGTTGCCGTTGAAGCTCAAGGTGCCAATAGCACCTAGTGTGCCGGTATGGCGGCCTTTGTACAAACTGCCGAGCGATTCCGCCGCGTCTTCGATCAGCACCAAGTTCCACTGGGCACAAACCGTCAACAAGCCATCCAGTTCAGCTGGATGGCCGAAGGTGTGCATGGGTACGCAGGCGCGAATTACACGGTTATCGCCCTTGGTACAGCAAAGCCCCTCGTCGTTTTTCTGGGCATGCTCCTCTAACCAAGCAGCCAGAGCGGTCGGCGAAAGCCCCAGAGTGTGGCGATCGACATCGATAAAGACCGGTTCTGCACCACAATAGGCAATTGCATTGCAAGTGGCGACAAAGGTTAACGGCTGCGTGATTACGAGTTCACCGGTGTTGAGGCCGGCAAGTTTCAGTGCGATGTGAAGGGCAGCCGTGCCATTCACCGACGCCACTGCACGCGGGCTGCCGGTATAAGTAGCCATGTCGCTTTCGAAACGGTCCACATAGGCGCCGACGCTGGATATGAAGGTCGACTCAATCGTGTCCAGAACATACTCGCGCTCGCGACCCAGAAAGACAGGTGCATGAAGCGGGATGAAATCGTCGCTACGGTATTGTTCGCGGACGAAACGAATCAAGGAGTCAAACATAGTGATCTCAGACGTTGTAGATGTTGGACTTGTATTTGGTCAGGTTTTCAGGGCGCGTAAACCATTCGACAGTCGACTTCAGACCCTCACGAAGGTTGTACTGTGGTTCAAACCCCGTCAATTCACGAATCTTGGTGTTGTCACACCACAGCCGAAAGACCTCTGATTTGCCAGGACGAATGCGCTGGTCCTCGGTCACAAATTCGACGTCCGAGTTCATGATTTCTCGGATCAGGTTCAGCGTGTCGCCAATGGAAATTTCGAAATTTGAACCGATATTTACCGTCTCGCCAATGGCCTTATCGCAGCGGGCCAGCTCAAGAAAACCACGGCAAGTGTCGGTCACATAATTGAAGTCACGGGTGGGTGTGACGTCACCCAACTTGATTTGCCGCTTGCCGTTGGCAATTTGGCTGATGATGGTGGGAATGACTGCCCTTGCAGACTGGCGCGGGCCGTAGGTATTGAAGGGGCGTGCAATCGTTATCGGCAGGTCAAAGGCATTATAAAAACTCATCGCCATGGCGTCGGCGCCAATCTTGGAAGCGCTGTATGGCGACTGCGGCTGAAGGGGATGCTTTTCATCAATGGGCACATATTGCGCGGTACCGTACACCTCGCTAGTGGATGTTTGGATGACACGTTTGACACCGTTTTCTAGTGCAGCCTGGCAAATGCTGAGGGTGCCTTTGACATTTGTGTCTAAGTAACTATCGGGCGCAATGTAAGAATAGGGAATGGCAATTAGCGCGGCCAAGTGGAAGACGATGTTCACGTCCTTGGTGATGTGCTTGCAGTAGTGTGGATCGCGCACGTCACCATTGAGGACTTCAATTTCATTGCTACAGTCGACGTCTTCCAGCCAACCCCAGTTATTGAACGAGTTGTATTGAGCTAAAGCTTTCACCTTATAGCCTTCACGGGCAAGTAGTTCGGTCAGGTGGGAGCCGATGAAGCCGTCGGCGCCGGTGATAAGTACCGTAGATGTTTTATGCATGAGTGGTGAGTCAGTCTGTACTGGACAAGCTAGTACGCTCGTTCAATTCCAAAGAAATATTCAATATTCGTGTAGCTATCGCAAATCACAAAGCCGTTGATGACTTGGAGGAAATCCATTTTCAAAATTTTCCAAAAAATAAGCTTGCCGGTGCGTTTCACCTTTGACTAAGGGCAGTTGGATGGTTCCTAGTCGATTAGGGGGCCGAGGCTAAAAGCAAGGATGACAGCATTTATTGAGTGATGTCTTGCGGTTGTCGTTTAACCGAAGTTGCAGGTTTGCAGCTTGTCTGTCCTTGTGCTAACTCAATGATGTACTGGCAGTTATCTAAGGTGGATAGCCTGTGAGCGATGATCAGAATGGTGAGGTCTTTGCTTAGGGAATCGATGGCTTGCATAACGGCATCTTCGGTATCGTTATCGAGCGCGCTGGTGGCTTCGTCAAAGATGATCACGTCGGCCTTTTTGTAAAGTGCCCGAGCAATTCCAATACGCTGGCGCTGACCGCCAGACAGCCGAATGCCTCGCTCTCCCACGAAGGTGTTGTATTGCTGTGGCCAGGACTCGATAGCTACAGAAATTTGGGCTTGCTTGGCAACCAAGCGAACTCGGGCATAGTCAATTTTTTCTTTGGCTACGCCAAAAGCAATGTTTTCAGCAATAGAGCTGTCAGCCAAAAAAATGGCTTGAGGCACATGGGCTATACGGGTCTGCCAAGCTCGTTGATTGGCGCGGGTAATAACCTGACCATCCACCTCCAACGTGCCTTCTGTAAGCGCCAACAGGCTCATCACAATATCAAGCAAGGTGCTCTTACCGCTGCCTGTCGCTCCAATAAAGCCAACGCGACTCCCTTTAACTACTGTGAGGTCAAGGTTTTGAAATATCCACGGGGATTGGCTGGAATAGCGAAAACCCGCTTGCTTGAGTGTGATTTTTTGAGTGAACACAATGGGCATTGGTGGAGATTGATAGACATCATCAGGCAGGGGCTGATTGAGTAGGTCGACAGCGTCTTTGAGCGATGCGTGTTCTCCCCGCAAGGACATCCAAGCCGCATAGGCTTGTTGCATGGCGGGCAATAAGCGCTGCGCCCCCAGGGCCAAAGCGCCCAGCAAGGGAATGGCTTTACCAAAACCAACAGCGTCTTTAGACAACGTATAAGCCAATGCAGCAATCAACACCATGCTGAGTGCTTCAACGCCGGTGCGCGGGCTTGAGCTGATAAATGAGTTACTGCCTTGCGCTTTGCGCAGTGGCAGATCAGCGCTGCGGTAGATTTGGCAATAAGTTGCTTGACTGCCGTCGATTAACACGTCGCGAATACCGCCTAATCCTTCTTGCAATGCTTTGATGACTTGGGATGAGTTACGGGCAATGCGATGGCTGTTTGATTTGACGCGGTGACGGGTGACCCAAATAATAAAAAAGTAAATACAGGAAAATCCGCTCATGGCGGTCAGTGCAACGAAGGGATCAATGGCCAGCAAAGCAAACAAAATGCTGACTAACAGCATGGTTGAGCTAAAGAAAATTAGCACTTCCATCAAAATTTTGATGACCACTCCAATTTTGGTGGATATGCCGGCGATAACCTCGCTGCTGTTACGTCCCACGTGTACGGCATAGGGCTGGTAAAGCGTATGCTGGTAAATTTTGTAACTCAGATCCGCACCAACTGCGTATGACAAGCGCATGCTTGCCCAGAGCAATAAAAGCCGGGTACAACCTGCTAAAAGTGCAGCAGCAGCAAAGGCCATCGTGAGTGGCAACAGCAATTGGTCTGAGCTAGAAATGCCCAGCCTGTGAATGAAGTGCTGTGCAATGGGGTGACTAAAGACACGATCTGGCGCAGTCAGTACACCTAGAAATGGCAGCACTGCACCGATGGAAAGAACCTCAGTGATCGATGCAAAAATCATCAGCACCAGTAGCAGTCCGAATTGGACACGACGACGTGGTTTTAGATGATGCCAAAGTCTATGCAGCAGATACAGGTTTGAGTCGGGGGACATTTTCAAAGTGGTCAATAGGCAAAAAGCGCCATTCTCTTTTCAAGGGAAATTTTTTGAAATCGGACATACCAAACCATGGCTATTTTTACGCCGGCTTTGATATCGAACTGTGATGTTTGTAGAAAGACGTTGGACCTTCCCGATGTCTTCCTGGCTGTGTCGGGCATGCCCTAAAGTCATAGTATTGAGGGTGTGTGCTAGGCGCCGCACCATGCGCGGCCGGGGTATAGCGCACCAGCGTAAAGAGTTGGTTTAGTGTGGTGCGGTCGCCCAAGACAGCGTTGCTGCCCTGGTTCACCGACTTGGGACTTTAAGTAACGGCTGCCAGCAGGTTGCGTGCTGTATGTTTCTTAATACTCATGGGTTGGCAATATTTAAGGATAAGTGACCAACCCATGCCATTGATCCGGCCACGCTTAAATGATGGCCATCGCGGTAAAGGGGTACACCGTTCTTCATCACCACACACTCATCCGCACACATCCATTGAATGGGGTCCAGAAATAGGAAATTCACACCCCGTTTCAAAGAATCAACCGCCGTAAAAAATGGAGCGTTCTTTTGTCGTTGAAAATTCATGGTGGAGTGTCTAAACTGGTGTCCCGTGGCTTGTTCCAGCGCCAAGGCCAGCGGTACGTTCTTATCGTAAACGGGCACTGGGCCTATCAACACCCCATTTTTTCCGTTGTCATGCAGCCACTGCAGGGTTAAAACCAAAGCCTTGCTTGCCGCTTCAACGCCGTTGGTAGACGGCTTTCCATTCGAAGCGATAAGTGGGCCATCTTTACGAAAATATTCACTCCAGTAAGCTGCCATGACCACCGTTTGGATTTCTGGGTGAGCAAGTAGATAGTTACTGACTTCGAGGTTCTGCATACGGCAGATTGCCTTATAGGTTTGATCGACTCCCAAGAGAGGCGGACAACTCGAGCTATACGCAAGGACCGCCTGTTTGTTCTGATTGATAAGGCTCTCGTTCATTGCTGGAGCCCAAGCCAGCATATGGCTATCGCCCCACAGGAGTATTGAGGGGCCTCGGTCAGATTTACCCAGAATGCAAGGCACACCGACAGGCGGGTTGCGGCAGTCGACAAATGGTATTTGAGGCGACCGTGCCGCATCTAGTCGTAATACTGCTGGCGAAAAACGCGCCTCAAATCCACCGCGAACCAAACCAAAGACAGACGACATGGAAAGTACCAACGCCAATACCGCAGAAGATGAAAAAACGAATCTACTTGAGACACGCTTACCGCTGCGAAATGGTTGCTCGATGAAGTGGTAGGACAAGCTGCCCAAGGCAACAGAGGCGAGAAACAGCACCGGAATGTAGTGCGTAATGGATTCCATTCCCATGGCATTTCGCGTCAACACGATGAGGGGCCAATGCCACAGGTAAAGCGAGTAGGAGATAAGGCCGACATAAACCAGAGGCCGCCACTGCAGCAAGCGACCCACTCCACAGGGGCCGCTGGCAACTGAGTGGATGATGGCTGCGGCACCCAGCACCGGTGCTAAGGCCGCAAAACCTGGAAAGTCGGTATGCTCATCGTATACAAAGCAGGCCAGCAATATAGCCAACAGTCCTACCCCGCAGGCCACTTCACGAAGGGTGCGAGAGCTGAAAGGCGGCACGGCATTCAGTGCAAGTAGTGCCCCCACCAGCAGCTCCCAGGCTCGAAACGGCGAGAGAAAGAAAACGGCAACGCTTTTGCTACTCACCAGCATTGCCGCGCCGGCCAACGAGACCAATGCGCAGACCATAAGCACCATGGCGATATGCTTGCGAAAGTGTTGGTAGCACAGCAATAGCAAGATGGGGAAGAAGACATAAAACTGCTCCTCAACCCCCAATGACCAGGTGTGCAGCAGCGGGTTAACACTTGCATCTGTTGCAGCAAAGTAACCGGCTGCCATGTCTCGCCAGAAGACGATGTTGGATGAGAAAAACACCGTTCCCAGCGCTCCGCGAAGGGTCAAGGCATAGTCGCCGGGCAGAAGAATCTCATACCCCGCAACCAGCGAGACAGTCAACATGACAAACAACGCCGGAAAAATGCGCCGCACCCTTCGCTCGTAGAAGCGAGCGAAGGTGAAAGAGCCCTCGTCCATTTCACGGCTGATGATGCCTGTAATCAGATAACCAGAGATGACAAAGAATACGTCCACACCAACGTAACCGCCTGGCATGAATTGCACAGACAGGTGGTGCAACACCACGGCCAAGACGGCAACAGCGCGGAGCCCGTCAATGTCGGGGCGATAACTGCTTTTGTTGAGTTTCATCGGCTGTTATCTGGCCTGCTGTGTTACGTACCAAGGCATGGCCAGTGCCAGACCCTGTCCAATGCGATGAGTTGGCTCATAGCCGAGCTGGGTAACAGCCTTGCTGATGTCGGCCAAACTATGCCGCACATCACCGGCCCGAAACTCCCTGTAGACAGGTTGTGCGTCTTGAAGGTGGCGGTACAAAGGCAGCAAATTTTTGTGGAGCTGGGAGTAGAGTTCATTCAGAGAGGTGCTGTCGCCCACAGCCACGTTGTAAACCTGATTGACATCTTTGGGGTTGGGCGTGGTGCAGGCCAGCAGGTTGGCTTGCACAGCGTTGGCAACAAAGCAAAAGTCCCGGCTCGTTTCGCCGTCACCGTTGATGTAGATAGGATCGTTTTTAATCAAGCCGGAAATCCATTTTGGAATGACTGCGGCGTATGCGCCATCAGGATCTTGACGCGGGCCAAAAACGTTGAAGTAACGCAGGCCGATGGTGTTGAAGCCATAGCAACGGGCAAACACGTCGGCATAAAGCTCATTCACGTATTTGGTGACGGCGTAGGGACTTAACAGATGGCCGAGGTTTGCTTCGACCTTGGGCAAGACAGGGTGGTCGCCGTAGGTGCTGCTACTGGAGGCATAGATGAAGCGTTGCACATGGGCATCCCGCGCGGCCACGAGCATGTTCAAAAAACCGTTGATGTTGGTTGTATTGGTTGTGATGGGGTCTTTTAAGCTGCGGGGAACGCTGCCCAGGGCGGCTTGGTGGAGGACATAGTTGACGGGATGGCTGATTGATGGAACGCCAGCGCCTGCAAGGTGCCAGGTCATTGCGCGCTGGCAGTCTTCGAGCTTGCAGATGTCGCCGTTTATGAAGTGAAAGTTGGCCCATTGTTCCGGCGGCACCAAGCCCTGCACTTCATCCAGATTTCGCTGGTGGCCGGTGGCAAAGTTGTCCAGCCCCACCACGTGTTGGTTGAGTCTGAGCAAAGTTTCGAGCAGGTTGCTGCCGATAAAGCCAGCCACCCCTGTCACTAGCCAGGTGTGAGGCTGGCACTGCAGTCGGGTTTGGAGCTGAGCGTAATGATTCATAAACGAAGGTCGCTCTCCGCCGCTTGCAGCAGATACTTCAAGTCATACAGAACGTGTCCGGGCTTGCCCAAGGCGTGAATGCCCTCTGCGCCCATGCCCTTAAACTGGTGGTGAGCCACGGCGATGATGATGGCGTCGTAACTGCCAAGCGCGGGCTCCTGCACCAAGTGAATTCCATATTCGCTCATCGCTTCTGCGGCGTTAGCCCAGGGGTCCATCACATCAGCTTGGACGTTGTAGTCCGCAAGTTCTTTGACTATGTCGACCACACGGGTGTTGCGCAAATCAGGGCAGTTTTCTTTAAAGGTCAGTCCCATCAACAGCACCCGAGCACCGTCAACTTGCAAGCGGCGTCTGGTCATGGCCTTCACCAGTTCTGTCACCACGTAGGTACCCATACTGTCGTTCATGCGTCGACCCGCCAGAATAATTTGGGGGTGGTAGCCAATAGACTCAGCCTTATGGGTAAGGTAGTACGGGTCCACGCCAATGCAGTGTCCACCAACCAGTCCAGCCCTGAAGGGTAAAAAATTCCATTTACTGCCAGCAGCCTTTAATACAGCTTCGGTGTCTATCCCCATTTTGTTGAAGATGAGAGCTAGCTCGTTGATGAGAGCGATGTTGAGATCGCGTTGGGTGTTCTCTATCACTTTGGCGGCTTCAGCCACCTTGATGCTGCTAGCCTTGAAGGTGCCAGCGGTGATGATCTGGTTGTATAGCGCATCCACTAAATCCGCGATTTCCGGGGTGGAGCCTGAAGTGACTTTTCTGATGCTTGTAATACGGTGTTCTTTATCGCCCGGGTTGATGCGCTCGGGGCTGTAGCCGCAAAAGAAGTCTTGATTGAACTTTAAACCACTGAATTTTTCAAGTACTGGCACGCAGTCTTCTTCAGTGCAACCTGGATACACGGTCGATTCGTAAATGACGATGTCGCGGGCTTTAAGCACCTTGCCTACGCTTTCACTGGCCTTTATTAGGGGTGAGAGATTGGGGCGCTTGTGCGAGTCAATGGGCGTGGGTACGGTCACGATAAAGCAGTTGCAGGGACGCAGATCGTCCAGGTTGCTGCTGAAACGCAGGTGTCGCGCAGCTTGCAGTTCTGCCGGCTCTGCCTCCAAAGTAAAGTCGTACCCCGCTTTAAGTTCGTCAATGCGCTTTTGGTGGATGTCAAAGCCGACAACCGGGCGAATTTTCCCAAACTCAACTGCCAGTGGGAGTCCGACGTAGCCCAATCCAATAATCGCTATTTTTAGGTTATTCATATTTTTATTAATGGGTCTTATTAGGGCCACGGAATTTGCAAATACTGTGGTCATGGTTGCAATTCACTCTTGCTGTGACGAAGCGTGTAAGCGGTGAGGCACCATCGAAACTGCGACAACCTTGCATAGATGGCAGAGTAGGTCAGTACAACCCCCCCAAAAGCTAAAGCGAGCATTGCGGTGTCATGAGAAAAATGGACTGCTACGGCCGCAGGCATTGCGACAAATAACCAGCACAAAGGGCTGGTGAAGCCGTTTTTCAACTCTGCACTGAGATCCGGCAAAACCTGGCAGATTAGGCGACGGTGAACCAAGTGGTGCAGATGCAGTTTGTCCGCTTGCCCAGTATGGCTGCGTTGACGCTTTTTGCGCCTATGTATTGAAAATGCCACCTCTACTACAGGATAGGCGCACACCAATATGGTGGCCCAGGCATTTATCTCAGCGTGACGCATGGGCAGCATCACTGCGACCCAGGCCACCAAGAATCCCAAAAGGTAGGCACCTCCGTCACCCAAAAATAATTTTCCTAAAGGCCAATTGGCAGCACAAAAGCCCAGCGCACAAACCGCCAATGAAAAGCACAGTGTGGCCAAAGGAGCATCGCCTTCACGCAAGGCCATCAAGCCCATGGCGCTCAACATGATGGCTACCGAGCCAACGGCCAAACCGTTAAAGCCATCAATGATGTTGATCGCGTTGACCACACCACCCACGGCAAAGGCCGTAAAAATCACCGCAAGTGGGGTAAATTGCAACAGCCAGTCTAGCGGGGGCAAGCCGGTGTGGCGCATGGCCACCCCAGAGAAGAGCCACGCCACAAATCCACTTGCCATGGTCGCAATAAGCCTGGGGAAAATTCCTACTTTATTGGTAATGTCTTCTGCAAAGCCAAAGGCAAACGGTAATAAGCCTGCCATCAACATGGGGCCTAAGATGACACGCACATCGGGCTCTGCGACCTGCCAAGCGACCAGCAGTCCCATTGCGATGCTGACACCACCGATGCGGATCGTGGGCAATTTGTGGTGATTTTGTACACCGCCTGCAGCGTCCAGGCTGAAGTGCCCGTGCCAACGCTGGCTCCACACTAGGAACACACTGCACATCAGCGTGACAGTAAATATGGCGACGTAGTTAGAAAACATGAGCTCGACTTAACTTGCTTGCATCACGATTTGATGGATTTTTTCTATTGCGCGGTGTATCGAAAATGGCTTTATTTGTAGCCATACCCGTTGCCATAGCCGTAGCGCCGCTTGTGGATGTTCACATCGTTAAAGATCACGCCTCGCACCGCCACACCGGCCTGACCCAGGCGTTTGGAGGTTTCTTGCAACTCACCCAGTGTGCTGAGTTCGGCCCGCGCAACCAAGAACACAGCGCCGACCAAGGGCGCTAGCACTTGTGTATCTGACACAGCCAGCACTGGTGGGGTATCAATCAACACGAGGTCATACTGGCTTGACAGAAATTTCAGGATCTGTGCAGTGACCGGAGACATCAAGAGTTCGGCCGGATTGGGTGGCAGGGTGCCTGTGGTAATCAAGTCCAGCTGTGCCGAAACGTCTTTACGTATCACCTGATCCAGGTTCTGGCTACCGGTAATGAGTTCACTCAAACCATGGCCGCGCACTAGTCCAAATGACTTGTGAATGTGGCCTTTTCGCATGTCAGCATCGATTATCAAAACCCGCTTGCCGCCAGCTCCCAGTACCCCGGCAAAGTTGGTACTGATAAACGACTTGCCAATGCCCTGCGAAGGACCGGTGATCAGCACAATGTTGTTGGACGCGTCCAGCATTGCAAATTGCAAGGCCGTGCGCAGGCTGCGAAGGCCTTCTATTCCGGGGTCCTCGGGATACTTATTGACCAGCAGATGGTTGCCGTATTTTTCAGCATTCATCGTGTTCGTGAGCCCCGCCTGTTGCTTGGAATGCGGCACCGTGGCAAACACATTTAGACCAATATGTCGCTCAATGTCCTCCGCGTTTTTGATGCCCGGGTGTAGGCTGCTTCGCACAAAGGCCAGGCACAGACCGGCCAGCAGTCCAAGCAGTCCAGAGGTAGCCAGGAGTGCGGCGCGCTGAGGCCGGATGGGACTCTCGGGCACAGCGGCCACGTCAACGATGCGCACGTTACCAACCTTTCCCTCTTTCACTAGGCGCAACTGCTGAAAGCTGTTGAGCAGGCTGGTGTAAAGCTCGTTGTTAACTTTGACGTCGCGGGTCATTCGCAGCAGATCTTGCTCTACGTTGGGAAAGGTTCTAGATTTGTGCTCCACCCCCTCAAGCTGGGCGCTGATTTCTTTGATTTGCGCATCCAAGACCTGGACGCTGGGGTGTTGGGAGGTAAAGCGAGCGTCAACCTCCTTGCGTTTTTGTTGTAGCTCCAGTAATTTCACGCGAAGGCCTACGGCTTGGCCCAGCAGTGCACCGGCTTCGGCGCCCAGGTCAAAGGTGCCGTTTTGATTGCGGAACTGATTGAACTTGCTCTCAGATGCTTCCAGCTCGAGGCGTAGCTGAGGTAGCTGTGTATTCAGAAATCTAATGGCTTTTTCAGCCTCCGCAGCTTTCCGCTCCACATTTTGGCTGACGTACAGGGAGCCAACTTCATTAAGTATGTTTGCGGTCAGCGCCGGGTTGTCTCCCTCAAGGCTGGCAGTAATGACGCCGGACTGTTTGCCTTGCTCGACGAGCTTGATGTCTCTTTGCAGCTTTTCGGTCACGCGCAACAGCGAGTTGCTGGTGACATAAAAAACAGCCCCAGGCATGCCGACGGCACTGGCCACCAGCACCGACGCGGACTGCCCATCAAAGTTGAAAGCCAAGGGCTCACCCATTTGGCCCTTACCCAATGGATCGCCACTGGGTGAGATCAGGATGTAGCCTTGTGTCGTTAACAGCACACTGAATTTTTGGCCATTCAAAGACTTAGGGCCCTTGAGGTGAGCCACTTGCAGCGACTCGTTGCCTTTGATATAGCCACTAAACCCAAGGAACCCGGGGGTTGAGGGTGCTGTGGCGTGCCGCGCAAGCCAGCGCCCAACCAGCGGCAGGTATTTGGGAGTGACGGTGAGGGCCAGGTTGAGGTTGCTGGCCGCCTGGCCCATGACGAGGCGTGAGCGCAGTATCTCCATTTCCGCAGACGCAGGCGTCTTAGTTTCAAACGTGCTGTTCAACTCGGCCAGACCCAATCCGCCTGCCTTGCCTTCTTCCACCTGAATCAAAGTGTTGGCTTCGTAAATGGGTGTGGCCATCATCCCGTAGCCTCCGCCCAGCGCCAACGCAAGCGCAGTCACACTGGCAATAATCCAGCGCTGCTCAATGACTGTGTCTAGCCAATCCAACAAATTGATACTATCTTGGTTGTCTTGCGGTGATCGCAGGGCCGGGACAGGGCCTTGGGCTTGGTTACGTGATTTCATGCGCAGGGTTGGTCTCTAAAAATGGGCCCGGCTTAGCCAAGCTGACGAATGCGCGGTACCCAGTCGGCCACACCTTGGGCTAGGGCGGCATAGGCTGTCTCGAAGGCTTCTAAAGATTGTTGGTAGGGGTCGACGATGTCAAAGTTGCCTTTTTGACCAAGAATGAACGCCTTGCCTCGCACCGTGGGAAATAGTTTCTCAAGCTTAATTTTGTGCGCCTGCTCCATGACCAAAATCAGCTCAGCTTGCTGGCATAGCCAGCGCGTGACTTGCTGAGCCCGGTGGGGGGTGATGTCCAGCCCATGCTCAGCGGCAACTCTGATAGAAAGTGGGTCAGCCCCCAGGCCTACCATGGCGCCCAAGCCTGCAGACCATACGGTGTGGTGTGGCAAGTCGCGCGCTAACAGGGCCTGAGCTAGCGGGCTGCGACAGATGTTGCCGATGCAAAGCGTGAGAATGCGCTTCATGGGGTAATGCTGCTGCGTGTGGCGCTGACGGTGGTGATAGCTTGTGCGCTAGGTAGGATCAGGCTGATAACGCGGTTCCAGCGCACCACCGGCACAGGGTCGACATAGATGACGTCGCGAGATTGCAGTTCAAAACCTTCAGCCAGTGCGAAGGCTATTGGGCTGCGCGCATCAAGATGGAAAATCTCGGGTTGATCGGAGTTGGCTGCGCGCACGACAAATACCTGACGTGGATCGCCCGAACTGGGGTTGACACCGCCAGAGTCGCCCAACGCCTCGTTCAAGGTGAGGTGACCGTTGCGCAGGTGGAGTGTGCCAAAACGCTGCACCTCGCCGAGCACGAAGACCTTGGCTTCTTCACGGCTATGAACGTTAATTAGGTCGCCATTACTCATCAGAATGCGGGCCGGGTTAACACCGCGTTCAATCAACATGGGGAGGTTTATGTTGACCGTTTTGCCATTTCGAGTCAGGGCGATAGACGAGCGGTCTGCTGTCGCCGTGAAGCCGCCGGCACGGCCAATGGCCTCGGGCAGAGTCAAGGGAATATCGTTGATGGACTGCAGCCCAGGCAATCGCACCTCCCCGTCAAAATAGACCCGCCCGCTGCGAAAGGACTGGATCCGAACAGTCACTTGGGGCGCTTTGATGTATTGAGCCAGTCGAGTGATAAGCAACTCGCGGGCACCGTTCTCGGTCAGGCCGCCAACCTTAAGCACGCCGACGTAAGGGTATTGAATCAAGCCCTCGGTGCTGACGTTGTAGCCATTGCCTACAGGTGACAAGCTGCCAGCGTCTGATCCCAGGCCGCCTGCGGCCGTGATGGCGAACTCGGGATGGTCCCACACAAAAATATTGAGCACATCGCCTGCACCAATTAAGTAGGGCTTAGGCCGGCCAAACAGTTCCTCAACCTCCGCCGGAATTTCGATACTGCGCTTGGCACGCTGCTCTTTAATGAGGGCGGGTGTAATGAGGGTAACTCGGCCGGGCGGCGGAGCATCTGGTGCAAACTCATTCTGCTCAGGGTCCAACGAGTCGCCCACATACATGCCGGGAGCCAGAGCGCAACCGCCCAGTGCAAGGCTGGCCGAAAGGAGCGCTAAAACGCGAATCAAGGGTCTGGACATAGGCAGCATGCGTTTAAAAATCAGAATTAAGCAGTTCACGAGTTGATGGAATCCCGCACACGACTACGTAGACAGGCCACCGCCACTGAACCAACACAGCCATGCGCTTTCCATGACTGCCTGGCAATGCGTTTACTTGCCTTTTCCACCTGGAGCTCAAGGGCGTTTATTGACCAAAGTTTTGGCAGGATCTGCGATGCATGGGGGCGGGTAACACGAGGTGCCGCCTCACAAACCTAGAACGTTTTGTACCCCGTCAGCTTGCGCAGCGGTGAACGTGAATCGGCAGTGACCAGTGGGTCAATCAAGGGTTTACCCTCGGCAAATGAATGTTTCGGCCAAGCTACCGCAATAAAACACTCAAAAATAGTGTTTTATACATTAAATAAGATTCTTAAAAATGGAATAGTACTACCAAAGTAAAGCAATTCGATATATTTATCATTTAAATATGTAATTATTTTTTCTCGAGTGGTCACCCAACTTCGATCTTGAAATCTGGGCTCAGTTGCATCTGCGGGTGTTTCGCAACATTGGCGGCGGTAAGGGCGCATAACGTGCCAAAGGAATTAGCCCTTCGAGTAGACCTTTGTCATCCTTCAAAGCTGTACAAGTGCGAAACGACGCGGAAGCGTCCAACGTCAACTCGCAAACTCGAAGTACTTCGGCCTTATTGCGAAGGTTCAGCTGGCATACCGTTTGTGGTGTAAGGGTTGACTGGCCCCAGCCAGGCGCAAATAACGTTGATTTCCACCCCCGCCTCCTATGAATGCACGGCTGCGGTGTATCCAAAAGGTGAGGCGTTAAATGTCGGGGTGCGGGTCATTAGTGTCCTAGGATGAGGCGCGTCACCTTACGATGTTGTATATCCCGAAGTGCGTTAGGGACCCACTGCTTGCAGCGCTAAAGTCCGGGTCCCCTGAAGTGGCAGATTTCTTTGCGAGGAGTTTCTGGGTATGCTCGATTGTGTCTTGCCACTGCGGGCAGATGCACCATTTGTCTTCCTTGCCTTGTTAATGAACCTTGGCTTGAGATGCGCGTTGCAGTTGGTCAACTGGCTATCAAAGCGGACGGTCTATTTACGGCTGAAAGTACATTTACCGCGGCAGCCGTTAATTTATATTCTCCTTATGATCCAAAGTATGTACAAAGAAAGAAGAACTTCCATCACCCAATGGGTCCCCTTGCGCGGCCTGCGCTACCACGTGCGCACCTGGGGTCAGCCCGTTCCGGGCAGCACGCCTTTGGTCTTGGCCCACGGCTGGATGGACGTGGCGGCCTCCTGGCAATTCATGGTCGACGCGCTGAGCGAGGCCTTTGCGAACGGTCGCCAGATCATTGCGCCCGACTGGCGCGGCTACGGCTTGACCGAAGGCCCTCCCACCGATTGCTATTGGTTGCCCGACTATTTGGGAGACCTAGACGCCTTGCTCGATGTGCTTTGCCCTGGACAAACCATTGACCTGGTAGGACACAGCATGGGCGGCAATGTGGTGATGCATTACGCTGGCTGCCGGCCCGAGCGGATTAGCCGCTTGGTGAACTTAGAAGGCTTTGGCATGCCGGCCACTCGCGCAGCCCAAGCCCCCAAGCGCCTGACGCAGTGGCTGGACGAGCTTAAGGCCTTAAAAAATGGCGAATCCAACCTGAAAGCCTATCCGGATGCAGCTGGCGTGGCAGCGCGCTTGATGAAAACTAACAAGCGCCTAACGCCCGACAAAGCCCACTGGTTGGCCCAGCATTGGGCAGCGCCCAATGACGCCGGCGAGTGGTGCATCTTGGGCGATGCTGCGCACAAGGTGATCAACCCCTACATTTCGCGGGTGGAAGAAATTCTGGAAATTTACAAACGCATCAGCGCCCCTACCCTGTTCATCGAAGCCTCTGACGACTCTTTGAGTGGCTGGTGGGAAGGCCGGTTCACACTGGCTGAATTTCATGAACGGCTGCAAGCCGTGCCCGATTTGCGCAAAGGCCTGGTGCCCGACGCCGGTCACATGCTGCACCATGACCAGCCGCAAGTGCTGGCCGATATGCTGGAAGACTTTTTACAGACTTGACACAGGGACTGACTAAAATCCGAAAATCTTCAAATTCAGTACATCCGCCCATGAACACTTTGCAGCACGCCCTTGTGGCCATTCTTTTGGCCAGCAGCCTGCCTGACGTGTGGGCGCAATCCAGCGCATCCAATGCAGCTAACGATTGGCAAAACAGCACCCCCTGCCCTGACTGGGTATCAACAGAAAGCGGCAGTGCACCAGCGGCCAACAAGCGTTGGGAATTGACGCTTTCTCCCTACACTCTGCACTGGCAGTCCAGCCCTGAGCACAAGCCTGTGGTGCTGAGCTCGCTGGACCGTGCAGCGCCCGGCAACCGTTTGTGCGGCTTGAGTTTTTTCAGTAATTCTTTCGGCCAGCCGTCCACCTATGTGTACGTGGGCCAGCGTTGGGACTCGTTAATAGGCAATCCCAATTTGTTTGCCAAAATCACAGCCGGTATTTTTTACGGCTATGTGGGCCAGTACAAAGACAAAGTGCCTTACAACTACAAAGGCTTTTCACCAGGCATCATCCCCTCGGTGGGCTACCAATTGACGCCCACGGATTCGGCCCAATTGCTGGTGCTGGGCACCGCAGGGCTGATGTTCGCCTACGGTCACACGTTTTAACTCGCGCTCCGCTGCCCCTGGGGGCCGGAGGGCGAGGCATTCATGAGAAAATCGGTGTCTTTACAGATTCGGACACCAGAAAAATCATGGACGCAGAACACATTAACCTCATCGGGACTACTTTAACTGACCTGACCGCTCGCACGCACGAGTTACGGGGGTATCTTTGACTACGATGCAAAGTCAGAACGGCTGAGAACCGTCAACGCATCCCTCGAAGATCCTGCAGTCTGGAACGACCCGAAAAAAGCCCAGGAACTGGGCAAGGAAAAAAAATCCCTTGACGGCGTGGTGCTGACCATTACTTCCTTGAGCAGCGAGTTGGCTGACAACTTAGAGCTGTTTGAGATGAGCAAGGAAGAAGGCGATGACGATGGCCTGCTGACCATCCAAGCCGAAGCGGCCAAGCTGACAAAGCTGGTCGAGGACCTTGAATTTCGTCGCATGTTCCGCCACGAGGCTGATCCGCTCAACTGCTTTGTCGACATCCAAGCCGGCGCCGGTGGCACCGAAGCGTGCGACTGGGCCAGCATGTTGCTGCGCCAGTACCTGCGTTATGCCGAGCGCAAAGGCTTTAAAACCACAGTGGAAGAAGAAACCCCTGGCGATACGGCAGGCATTAAAAGCGCAACGATCAAAATCGAGGGCGAATACGCCTACGGCCTGCTGCGCACTGAAACCGGTGTGCACCGCTTGGTGCGCAAGAGCCCGTTTGACTCCTCGGGTGGCCGCCACACCTCGTTTGCCTCCCTGTTTGTATACCCTGAGATCGACGACTCGATCCAGATCGACATCAACCCTGCCGACGTGCGCACCGACACCTACCGCGCCAGCGGAGCAGGCGGTCAGCACATTAACAAAACCGACTCGGCCGTTCGCTTAAC
>CANGEG010000019.1 GCA_947452725.1 Comamonadaceae bacterium
AACTTGCCGCCAATGAAGTTGTCGTAACGGGCTTTGTATTGAATTTTGGCGCCAGCGGCGCCGGGTGCTGCATAGATCATGAGGTCTCCAGTTTGGGGTTCAAAGTGAACATTCAGCGCAGCACACCAGGCGCTGCACCTCATTGTTTTTGCAAAACAAATGCCAGTCCTGGAAAGTCAAGGGTTAACACCAATAAGCCACAGTCAATACCCCCAAACCCAGCCACAACCCAAGGGTTAGTACCAAGCCGAGCAACCCCTCTTGTGTCCGGTGTCCGCGGGTTGTCAGCAACACCTGTCACAAATTGGGACAGTTGAAGCCTCTAGTGAACGACAGCGCTTGTTGCAACAACACCAGCACCTAGACTGCAATACAAACAAGACCTCGGTCACCGGAGACAATCCATGCGCGTTCATTCCATCTTGCCCGCACCTCAACTCAGGCAGGCCAGACTTCAACTGGTCGAACAAGGTATTTCGCCTGCACCCGTGGTGGATGCATTGGTCTGCCGTTCTTGGCACCGCAGCCTCGCAGCCGGTCTGTCGCCCATCGGCCGGCTCGACTGCAATGACAATTTGGCTGGCAACAGTCTGCAGCGTGCTCGGACAATCAACCATGAGTTGATCAGTCATTCGGAACCGGTCATGGAATACCTGTTTGAGCAAGTGAGCCACAGCCACAGCATGGTGATATTGGCCGATGCGCAAGGCGTGTTGATGCACACATTGGGCGATCTGGACTTTCTCAATAAAGCCGAGCGAGTTGCGTTGCGCTGTGGGGCCTCTTGGGCAGAAAATCAACGTGGCACCAACGCCATCGGCACCGCCTTGGCTGAAACACATGACGTGGAAATCAACGGTGCAGAACACTATCTGGAGCGCAACGGATTCCTCACCTGTGCGGCCGCACCCATCGTGTCGGCGCAAGGCCAGCTCATGGGAATACTGGATATCTCGGGAGATCACCGCAGCAGACACCCCCACACCTTGGGGCTGGTCTCCACCGCTGCACGGATGATCGAAAACAGTCTCGTGCTCTCCGCGTGCCGACAACAAATTTTGCTGCAACTGCACACCCGCCCCGAAGGCATCGGCACAGTCGCACAAGGGATGATTGCCTTCTCAGAGGACGGCTGGCTCGTTGGCGCCAACCGCAAGGGCTTGGAATTCATCGGCCTGAAACACGAAGATATTGGCGCCACCCTGTGGTCGCACTTATTTGATCTGGATTTCCAGCGCATGCTGGGCCTGCAACAGCGCCACGGCAATCGCCCTTGTCTTTTGCACACCCCTCAGGGCAAGGCGCTGTATGCACAACTGCACCATCAAAGTCGAATTCAACAAAAAATTACCCACTGTGCGCCCCCCGCCAAAGACGCTTTAAGCCAACTCGACAGCGGGGATCGGCTTTGGCGCAGCGCAGCAGATAAAGCGCGCCGCGTCATCGACAAAGGCATTGCGCTGCTGATCACAGGCGAGTCTGGCGTTGGCAAAGAGTTATTCGCCCAAGCGGTGCACCAATGCTCACATCGCAAAGCCCAGCCCTTTGTCGCCATCAATTGCGCGGCCCTGCCGGAGCATTTGATTGAAGCAGAATTGTTTGGTTACGTGAGCGGCGCCTTTACGGGCGCCACGCGACAAGGCGCCCCAGGGCGACTGCGTGAAGCGAACGGGGGCACTTTGTTTTTGGATGAAATTGGTGACATGCCCTTGTCCCTACAAACCCGCTTACTGCGTGTGCTGCAAGAGCGCCAGGTCACTCCATTGGGCAGCAGCACCCCCGTGCCTGTGGACTTCAACCTCATTTGCGCGACCCATCAAAATTTGCGCCAAGCCTCAGAAGCGGGGCGCTTTCGCAGCGATCTTTATTACCGGCTCAATGGCCTGACCGTTCAATTGCCGGCCTTGCGAGAGCGCTCTGACTTTGAGACCTTAACCGAGCGCATGCTGCAAGAGTTTGCACCCGATATGGATTTGCGCATTGCACCGCAAGTTATGAGCGCGATGTTGGCCTTTGACTGGCCAGGCAATTTGCGCCAACTCAGCCACGTCTTGCGCACCGCGGTCGCTTTGATGGACGCGCACGAGTCGCAAATCCATTGGATACACCTGCCCGATGACGTGGTCCAAGATCTGCAAACAAGTACAAAGCTTCAGGTTGCAGAAGCGCCTGCGCAAAATCTGTACGAACTCTCCCGCAAAGCCATTCAGCAAGCGCTCGAAAATGCGCGCGGCAACGTTTCGGCTGCGGCCCGGCAATTGGGAATCAGCCGGCAAACGCTGTACCGAAAATTGCAATAAGCCGCGTCATCTGCGCGACCACCGCAGGCAGATTTCAACATTAATCTATCTGCCTCATTTATGGAGTTCCCTCATGCTCAAACTCTGCGGCTTTGCAGCCAGCAATTACCACAATAAAGTCAAATTCGCCTTGCTTGAAAAGGGTGTGCCTTTTGAAGAAGAGCTGGCCTGGGTTGGCCAAACCGATGCCGCCGCCAGCCCTTTGGGCAAAGTGCCTTACCTTAAGACCGAGCAAGGCGCGCTGTGCGAATCGGCCGTGATGCTGGAATACATTGAGCAGCGTTACCCACAAAACCCTCTCTTGCCGGCCGACCCGTTCGCTGCGGCCAAGGTTCGCGAGTTGGCACTGTTTCTGGACTTGCACCTGGAGTTGGTGGCGCGCAACCTCTACCCCGAAGCATTTTTTGGCGGCAAGGTGAGCGACTCGGTGAAAGAAAAAGTCGGCGCGCAGCTGGAAAAGAACGTGGCGGCTTTCGCAAACTTGGCCAAGTTTGCCCCCTTCGTGGCGGGCGACACTTTGACCTTGGCCGACTGCGCCGCTGTGACGCACCTGCCTTTGGTCTCGGGCGCCACCAAAATCATTTACGGCAAAGACTTTTTAGCCGCTTTGCCTGCGCGCGAATACCTGAAGATGATGGGCGAGCGCCCGCACATGCAAACCATCAACGCCGACCGCAAAGCAAATATGGAATTGATGATGTCGCGCATGAAGGCCAAGCCCTAAGGCGGCAACGGCTCAAACATCAGTAACGCGGCGGCCTGCGTTCGCGCAGGCTGGCCACGCCTTCTTGCACGTCGGGGCCGCCAAAGCCCATGAACTCCAGCGCCAGCGAGGCGTCAAAACTTGGCCCCGCCTGGCGCAGCCAATTGTTCAGCGCGTACTTGGTCCAGCGAATCGCAGTTTGGCTACCTGCCGCCAGCTTGTCGGCGACTTCATAAGCTTTGGGCAAAAGCTGGTCATCTTCCACCGCCAGCGACACCAGGCCAATGCGCTCGGCCTCTTCACCGCTCACCGGCTCGCACAGCAGCAAATAGTATTTGGCCTTGGCCATGCCGCACAGTAGCGGCCAGATGATCGCGGCGTGGTCTCCCGCCGCTACGCCCAAACGGGTATGGCCGTCGACAATTTTGGCGCTCTTGGTGGCAATCGAAATGTCGGCCAGTAAGCCGGCCACCAGACCGGCGCCCACCGCCGGGCCGTGCATGGCGCTGACGATGGGTTTGTCGCAATTGATCACGTTATAGACCAAGTCGCGCGCCTCTTTCCAAACCCGGGTGCGAACCTCAAAATGGTTGGCCATGTCTTGCACCAAGCTCAAATCGCCACCGCCTGAAAAGCCAAGACCTTCGCCGCGCAACACAGCACAGCGAACACTGTCATCGCGCGAGACATCGCGCCAAATTTCGGCCAACTCCCAATGCCCCTCGTGGCCGGCAGTGGGCAATTTGCCGTTGCCCCCAGGCCCTGCCGCTTTCATTTGAATGTCCAAGACGGCACCGTCCACGCCTTTGCGCGTCAGGTTCAAAGTTTGGTAGCGGCTGTAGTCCACGGGCGATGCATTCATGCCATTTCTCCATTGATGTAGTGACGATCTAGGCGCTTTGCACCAATGCGCAAAAGCTTGACGCGGCTCAATATTGTGCAGTGAAACTAGGCCTACGATGAATGCTCATTCAAGAGGTTTTTCATCCATGACCCAGCATTCATCACAAGCCCCGAACCTTACCGTCTTACGCGACAGCTTGCTGGCCCAGCGTGCAGAATTATTGTCCCGTATGGCCCACGAACGCGGCGGCGTGGTGGGCCGCGCAGAAGTTGCTGCCGAGCAATACGAAACCGCTCCCAGCGACAACGCACAACTTCGCACCGAGCGCGAAACTAACTTTGCGATGAGTGAACATGAAACCGCCGAGTTGGCCGACATCGATCGCGCCTTGGAGCTCATGCGCAAGGGCGAGTACGGCAACTGCATCGACTGCGAAGTCAAGATCCCCGCACCGCGACTGCTGGCCACGCCCACCGCGCTGCGCTGCATCGCTTGTCAATCGACCTACGAAGCCCACCACAAGCACTTTTAACTCATACCCGAAGGGAAATTACATGTCTACTTTTCACGCAGTCGTTTGGATCGATCACAGCGAAGCGCATGTTGCCATGTTTGACAAAGCGCATGTGGAGACCCAGCGCATCCGCTCGCGCAGCCACCACAAGCACCAAGGCAAAGGGGCCGACTTGAGCGCCTTGTTTACCGATGTGGCCAACGCACTGGTGGGCTGCAAAGAAATCTTGCTGACGGGTCCTGGCTTGGCGCGTCAACAATTTCGCGACTGGTGTGTGCAGCACCATCACGCCACTGCGTCCAGCATTGTGGACAGCGTCACCACCGATCACCCAAGCGATGCTCAACTGGTGGCCATGGCCAAGCAGTACTTTAAGAAGTTCGACAACATGGCGGCCGACCCGTCCATGACGTCCTGAAACCATGCCCCCAGCGAACACCTTGCAGCCATAAGACTGCTATGCTGGCGGGCATGAAAAGCCTGTTCCACTTTGCCTTCAACGTCACCGACTTGGAAGAAGCGCGCCGCTTTTACGGCCGCGTTTTAGCTTGCAAGGAAGGCCGAAGCACCGCCACCTGGGTGGACTTTGATTTCTTTGGCCACCAAATCTCGTTGCACCTGGGCACGCCCTTTCCCACGGCCGCCACCGGCCATGTGGGCGAGAACTTAGTGCCCATGCCGCATTTCGGTTTGATATTACAAAGAAACGATTGGCAAGTGCTAGCCGATCGCCTGCAATCGGCAGGGACGGCGTTTGTGATCGCGCCGCAGCTGCGTTTTGCCGGCATGCCCGGCGAGCAGTGGACCATGTTTTTCCTCGACCCCTTTGGCAATCCGATCGAGGTCAAAGGGTTTGAGTCGCTGGAAACGGTTTACGCCAGCTGAACTATCTGCTGATCGATGGCGCCAAACAAGCTGTCGCCGTTTTTGCCTTTGACTTCGATGCGGATCGTGTCACCAAACTTCATGAACTCGGTGCTGGGTTTGCCATCCAAAATTGTTTCTATGGCGCGTTTTTCGGCAATGCAGCTGTAGCCCTTGGGCCATTCTTTGTGGCCGTTGACCTCCACGCTTTTGTTGCTCACCGTGCCGCTGCCAACTACGGCGCCAGCGCGCACGTTGCGCGTTTTGCACATGTGCGCAATCAACTGGCCAAAGTGAAACGTCATCTCAGGTCCGGCCTCACACATCCCCACTTTTCGCCCGTTCCAAGTGGACTGCAAGGTCAGGTGCAGCCTGCCGTGCTCCCAGGCCTCGCCCAACTCGTCCAGCGTCACCGCCACGGGGCTGAAGGCGGTGGCCGGCTTGCTTTGGAAAAAGCCAAAGCCCTTGGCCAATTCGTTCGGAATCAAATTGCGCAAACTCACATCGTTGGCAATCATCACCAAGCGAATGCTCTCCAGCGCCTCGTCTGCCGAAGTGGCCATGGGCACATCGCCCGTGATCACGGCAACTTCAGCTTCAAAGTCGATGCCAAAGGCTTCGTCGCGGCACACCACATCATCGCAAGCGCCCAGAAAATCATCGCTGCCACCTTGGTACATCAAGGGGTCTTGGTAAAAACTCTGCGGCACTTCGGACTGGCGTGCAGCGCGCACCAACTCCACGTGGTTCAAATAAGCCGAGCCATCGGCCCACTGGTAGGCGCGAGGCAATGGCGCCATGCATTGCTGCGGATCAAACGGGAAGGCGTGGCGCGTGCGGCCACTGTTCAGGGCCTGGTACAGGTCTTCCAATTGCGGCGAGATGAAGTTCCAATCGTCCAGCAACTGCTGCATGCGACTGGCGATGCCGGTCGCATAATGGGCGATGGTCAAATCGCGCGACACCACGACCAGTTGCCCGTCGCGTGAACCGTCTTTGTAAGTGGCTAATTTCATGGACTGGATATCTCTTGAGAAGGGAATCCGCTACAGTGGAGAGCACGCCGCAGATTACGCATTGTTAAACCAATTTAACTAAACGAAATAACATTCTAGTGGATATGGACGCACCGCGCAGCCCCGCCAACGACAAGGAAAGAGCCGGCATTCAATCGGTTGAAGTGGGCTTTGCCCTGCTCGATGTTTTGGCCAACGCGCAAGCGCCTTTGATGCTTCGCGACCTGGCGGGGGCAGCCGGTATGAGCGCCGCCAAAGCCCATCGTTACCTGGTGAGCTTTCAGCGACTGGGCATGGTGGTGCAAGACAGCGCCAGCACCCGCTACGAGCTGGGTCCAGCCACGTTGCGCCTGGGTTTGTCCACCCTGTCGCGCCTGGATGCGGTGAAGATGGCGCGCGAACGTTTGCCAGCCCTCATGGACAATGTAAATCACACCCTGGCGCTGGCCGTCTGGGGCAACCGCGGGCCCACGCTGGTGCATTGGCAGGAGTCGCCTCTGGCGGTGTCGGTGAATTTGCGACTGGGCGATGTGATGCCCTTGCTGTCGTCGGCCACAGGCCGCTGCTTCACTGCTTTTTTAAGGCCCGAGGGCCAGTTGGACAAGATCACGCCTTTGCTGAAAGAAGAAATGGCGTTGGCCCACAGGCTGGGCCGCGCCGATGTGCCGGCCACGCTGGCCGCCGTGCGCACGCTTCAAAGCGAAACACGCCAACAAGGTTTGGGCCGGGTAGTGAACGTGTTGCTGCCGGGCGTCTCGGGGCTGTGTGCCCCGGTGTTTGATGCCGACAACCACTTGGCACTGGGCGTGGTGGCCTTGGGCTCTTCAGCCACTTTCGACGCCTCGTTAAAAGGGCCCTTGGTGCAAGCTCTGCTGCAAATGACGCGCCAGCTCTCACAAGACCTGGGTCACCGCACTTGATTCAGCAAGTAAGCGCACGCATGAGCACGCACCGCATAGGCCCTTCGCTCGCCACCTTGGGGCTCACCACGGCTTTGGTGGTGGTGGTGCACATGGCGATGCTGCTGGGCGGGCCTGATGCCTTGCATGTGTCGCTGCGCCCCCAAGCCATCAGCACGCAAACGTTCCAGACACGAACCCTTGCACCGGCCCCGGTCAGCGCCGCGCACGCGCCCATCGCGGCAAGACACAAGCCTAAAGCGAAAGCCCAGCCCCAGCCCCCCCCGCAAATGGCGCCCACAGTGACCACGGGCACCGTGGCCCCAAACACTGCCGTTGCACAGCCAGTGGCTGACGCTGAAGGTGATGAAACGATGGCCCCAGCCGAGGCCAGCCCACCGCCAGCGCCGCCCAGCGAGCCTTTGCCCCCGGCAACTCCGCCGGCCATGACTTTGGGGGTCGGCGCCTTACCCCCGTCCGCGCAGATCAATTACAAACTCACCGGCCAAGAGCGGGGGCTGACCTACTATGCCAGCGGTGAGTTGCGCTGGCAGCACAACCCTACGAATTACGAAGCGAGCCTGACCATCAAAGCATTTTTGGTGGGCTCGCGTGTGTTTTCAAGCACGGGCTCTGTGGGCCCGCAGGGCCTGATGCCCTTGCGCCATGGTGACAAATGGCGTGGAGAAAAAGCCACCCTTTTTGATGCCGAGAACCACCGCATCAACTTCAGTAACAACAAACCCAGCACCGAGTTGCAGCCGGGCGCGCAAGACCAGGTCAGCCTGTATGTCCAACTCGCGGCGGCCATGGGGAGCGATCCGGAGCGGTACAAACCCGGCAGCAGTGTGAGCATCCAAACAGCCACCATCAACGACGCCGTTCCGTGGACCTTGACCCTACAGGCCGAAGAGACTTTGCAAATGGAGGGCAAGCCGGTCGCGACCACCAAATGGGTGTGCCTGCCGCGCGGCAAATTCGACACGCAGGTGGAACTGTGGCTTTCGCGCGCGCACGCCTGGATGCCAGTGCGAATTCGAATCACCCAAGTCAGCGGCAGCTTCATCGACATGAACATGGACAGCATCCAGCCCCTGGCGCCCTTGGTCAGCCCAAGCGCAACCAACTGAATAGCCCTTTGCACTTGAAATATTCTCAGTCGGACTCAACTGCAAAGCCTAAGTTGAGTGAGAATGACGCTATGAACCTGCTTTACGAATCTGATTCTTTCACCGTGATGCACATGCTGGCCAATGCCGAGGGTGAAGCCGCGATCGCTAAGGGCCCGATACTGGAACGCCACGGTTTTGAAATCGTAGACAAGCGCTCGGGAAAAGAGGTTTACTTGGACGGCTCTTGGGCCGAGATGTTCCAGCAACACATCCACGCTTGGCAACAGCACACCCCCACGCAAGAAGAAGTCGAAGACACGCTGGAAAGCTACGCCGGTCTGGCGCAGCAACCCGTGCTCGTTCACTGAAATTCACTGACCCTTCATTGACGGCTCAATCCGACTCACTGGGTGAGACCCACCAGGTGTAAATGGGCGAGACCAGCAGCAGCACAGCCACCAGCCGGCAGACCTGAAACGCGGTCACCACCGGCACCCCCAACTCCAGCACCTTGGCTGTGATCGCCATCTCGGCAATGCCCCCAGGGGCCGTGCCCAACATCAGGGTGGCCGGATGCAAGCCCGTCACTTCGGCCATGACCCAGCCCAGGCCTGCAGAGGCCAACATCATCAGCAATGTCCCCACCACCACCGAGCCCATCCACTGCGGCGCGGTATGAATGAACTCTTTTTGGAATCGCACGCCCAAGCTGATGCCAATCACCAACTGCGCTGCATTTGAAAATTCTGTAGGAATGGCCGACCACTGCTGGCCCGACAAGGTCAACCCCATAGACACCAACATGGCCCCCATGAACCAGGGGTTGGCCCGCTTGAGCCATCGCATCACCCAGGCCCCGGCAGCGGTGGCCAAGGCCAAAAACAGCAAGCCTGGCCATTGCGCCATGCGGGGTCCAGGAAGCAACGCATTGTTCACGTGCAAGCCCCAATGCGCCTGAAACCACTGCATGCCAAAGGGCAGCAGAATGACCACCAGCAAGAGGCGCAGGCTGTGCGCAGCAGCCACCAAGTCGGTGCGCGCACCGGCACGCTCGGCCAGCAAAGTCATCTCGGAGGCGCCGCCAATTGCGCCGGCAAAGTAACTGGTGGCGCGCACCGCGTTTGCGGAATGCCGCTCAGCCCTGGCACCAGCACCAGCATCCGTGCCCGTGCCCATGCCCTGCATCAGCTGCGGCGCATGGCGCTTGTGCAACCAAGCGCCAAAGCCATAGCCCAAGGCCAGCGCCCAAACAATGCCCAGCGCAATCGCCCACCACAAGCTCAGCACCAGCGCACCCACTTGTGGGGTGAAATACAAACCCAGCGCCGTGCCGATAATCCATTGCCCAGCGTTGCGCAGCACATCGGCGCTGCGCGTCGGCCAGCCCCTCAAAGAGCAGGCCGCGGTGGCCAGCATGGGGCCGATCATCCAGGGTATGGGCGTTCGCAACCACCGGCACAGCAAAGCTGCGCACAAAGCAACCCACAGGGTAAGCGCGATCTGCAGCGCGCGACGCCAGTGCGCGCCAGACGCTATCAAGCGTGGCGGCGGATGCTATCGGCTAGCGTGCCCACCATCTGCTCAATTTGGGCTTTATCCACCGTGAAGGCCGGGCACAACACCAGGTTGTCACCGGCCGCGCGTACCAGCACGCCGTGGTGATAACAGTCCAGGAAAATATTGAATGCCCTCTTGCCCGGCGCACCGGCCATAGGCGCCAGCTCCACCGCACCGGCCAGACCCAAAGTGCGGATGCCGATCACATTGGGCAGGCCTTTAAAGGCGGCATGCATGGCGTCACCCAGCAACGGGGCCATGGCGCCGGCGCGTTCAAACAGCGCTTCTTCTTTAAAAAGGTTCAAAGTAGCGATGGCTGCGGCGCAGGCCACCGGGTGACCGGAGTAGGTGTAGCCGTGAAAGAACTCGATCACATGCTCGGGCGAACCGGCGTTCATCATGCCCTCGTACAAGAAGTCGCGGCAGATCACCCCGCCCAAAGGGATCACGCCGTTGGTCACCCCCTTGGCAAAGTTGATCATATCGGGCACCACGCCGTAATAGTCGGCGGCAAAGTTCGTTCCCATGCGACCAAAGCCAGAAATCACTTCGTCAAAAATCAACAAAATGCCATGCTTGTCGCAGATCTCGCGCAAGCGCTTTAGGTAACCCTGCGGTGGCAAGTACCAGCCAGCGGAGCCGGCCACGGGCTCGACGATGATGGCGGCCACGTTGCTGGGGTCATGCAGCGCCAAGATGCGGTTTTCCAATTCGAGCAGCGGGTCCTCTTTCCACACCGGCTCCTGGTTGTGAATGTAGGCATTGTCGATTGGATCGTGAATGAAGCGCATATGGTCCACACGCGGCAGCAACTGCGCGCCGTACACCTTACGGTTGGCCGGCAGTCCGCCCACGCTCATGCCGCCAAAGTTCACGCCGTGATAGCCTTTTTCGCGGCCAATGAACATGTTGCGATGCCCCTCGCCGCGCGCCCGGTGGTAGGCCAGCGCCACTTTCAACGACGTGTCGGCCGCCTCGGAGCCCGAGCTGCAAAACAGCACCTTGTTCAAGTCGCCAGGCGCCAGCTCGGCGATCATGGCGGCGGCTTGAAACGCCTTGTCGTTACTGACCTGAAAAGCGGTGGCGTAATCCAACGTGTCCAGCTGCTTTTTGATCGCCTCGTTGATGGGCTTGCGGTTATGGCCCGCCGTCACGCACCACAGGCTGGAAATACCGTCCAGAATTTTTTGCCCGTCATGCGTGGTGAAGTTAAGGCCCTCGGCCCCCACAATCACGCGCGGATCTTGGCGAAACTGACGGTTGCCGGTGAACGGCAACCACTGATGGTCCATATTGAAGGTGGGCTGGGTCATGGGTCCTTCTCCTGAATTGAATTTCAAGTTGCGTATGCGCGACAGCGTTCAGTGTAATTCCTCTGCCTTGCCAGGACAAACGCCTGGCAGATCATCCGGTCACATGCTCCAAAAATGATCACGACTGGCGGGCTCGGACCAACCAGGCCCATTGACAGCCTTGACCTACAATCCAAACGCTATCATTTCATGCCGGCGGCATGCCCTCGCAACCCTCAGTGACCATGAACCACGCCTACATCCTCACGCTTTCTTGCCCTGACCGTACCGGCATCGTGCACGCCGTTTCGGGTTTTTTACTGGAACGCGGGGGCAATATCGAAGAAGCCGCGCAGTACAACGACCATGACACCGGCCTGTTCTTTATGCGGGTGCAGTTCGCCTGCGACCAAGTCGCACAAGAGGAGTTGCGCAGCCAACTGACTGCTTTTGCCCAGCCTTTTGACATGGTGTGGCACCTGCACGCCACCACCCAGCCCATGCGCACGGTGATTTTGGTGAGCAAAGAAGGCCACTGCCTGAACGACTTGCTGTTTCGCTGGAAAAGCGGTTTGCTGCCACTAGACATTCGCGCCATCGTCAGCAACCACCGCGAGTTCTACCAACTCGCCGCCAGTTACAACGTGCCGTTTCACCACATTCCGGTCACCGCAGCCACCAAAGCCCAGGCCGAGGCCAAGCAGTACGAGATCATCCAGGCCGAAGGCGCCGAGTTGGTGGTGCTGGCCCGTTACATGCAAATTTTGAGCGACGACCTGTGCCGCAAACTCTCTGGTCGAGCCATCAACATCCACCACTCTTTTTTGCCCAGCTTCAAAGGCGCCAAGCCTTATTACCAGGCCCACGAACGGGGTGTGAAACTGATCGGCGCCACCGCGCATTACGTCACTGCAGATTTGGACGAAGGCCCAATCATTGAACAAGATGTGGCCCGCGTGGACCACAGCAAAACGGTGGAAGACTTCACCACCCAAGGGCGCGACACCGAAAGTCAAGTTTTGGCCCGCGCCGTCAAATGGCACAGCGAGCACCGGGTGCTGCTGAATGGCCACAAAACCGTGATTTTTAAATAAAAAAGCGCATGACGTCGCGCATTCCGCCCATCCAATGCCTGTTGACTTATGAGGCTTTGGCGCGGTTGCGCAGCGTAACGCAAGCTGCTGAGGAGCTGTGCGTCACCCCCAGCGCGGTCAGTCACCGCGTCAAACAACTAGAACAAATCATTGGCACCAAGCTGTTTGGCCGCGCCGACTTTTCCCTCACCATTGAAGGCATTGAGTATTTGGCGCATGTGCGTGAAGGTCTGGCTTCGTTGGAAAAATTCCCTGGCGCCAGCAACTCACCCGGGCGGCGCAAACTCAAGCTGGCCGTCACCCCGACTTTTGCGCGCTCGGTGCTGATGCCGCGATTGCGGCAATTCATTGAAGCCTACCCCGAAATCGACCTGACCTTGCAGGTGAGTATCCCCCTGTTGGACGTGGTGGCCGAGGACGCCGACTTGATCGTGCGCTTTGGCACCGGTCGCTACGCCGATGTGGAGCACGTGTGCCTGATGAAGGATGAGATCACGCCTTTGGCCTCACCCGCTTGGCTGCGTGAAAACGGACCGTTCAGCACGCCCGAAGACCTTCTGGGTCAGCCCTTGCTGCGTAGCCCTTTGGAGCCCTGGCGCACCTGGTTTGCCGCGCACCACCTGGACTGGCCCGAGCCGATGGACGGCTCCTCATTCAACGACATTGGTTTGATGTGCGATGCCGCAGCCCAAGGTCTGGGCATTGGGCTGATTCGAACCAAACTGGGCGCGCCTTGGCTGGACAGCGGGCAGTTGGTGCGCCTGTATGAGCGAAGCGTGCCCAGCCCGCACGCCCATTACCTGTGCTGGCGCACCGGCACCATGGACCGCTGGGAATGCGCCAGCTTTGCGGAATGGCTCAAGCATGCGCTCGCTTGAAAATTCATCATGCCAACCCTAGCTCCAGCTCAAAAGAGTAAGCCCAACAACCGTCGAACGGAGCAACTGCAGCGCGTTGGAATTCCTGCGGTGGGTGTGCTGCTCTTGTTGTGGGTCCTATTGCTCGGCTGGTACACCTTGGATACAGCCGACCAGGTGGTGCGCGGCTTTGCGCGCGAAGCGATTGAACACCAAGCCCAGAACATCACCCACTTTCGCAATTTTTACAGCGCTGAAATTGTCAAACGCGCCCAAAACGCCGGCCTCACCGTCACCGACAACTACAAAGACCTGCCGCATGCCCTGCCCTTGCCCGCCACCTTTGTGATTGATTTTGGCCAGTACATGCGCAAGGTGGAAGACGGCACACATTTGGCGCTGTACAGCGATTTGCCTTTTCCAGGTCGCGTGGCCGAGCGGCATTTGGACGACTTTCAAAAAGCGGCATTGGCGCATTTGAAGCTACACCCAGAAACCCCTTACACACGCGAAGAAGTGCGTGAGGGCCGCACCTATTTGCGCTATGCACAAGCCGATCGCATGCAAGCCAACTGCGTGGCCTGCCATAACACTTACCCAGGCTCACCCAAAACCGACTGGCAAGTGGGCGATGTACGCGGCGCACTCGAAGTGGCGATGCCCATTGACCATTGGCAAAACGAAGCCAGCACCTTGCTGCGCAGGTCCTTTGGCATGTTGGTCGCCGCAGCGATCGCGGGCTTGGCTTTGGTATGGTTTTCCTTGCGGCAACTGCGCAAAACATTGAATACATCGCAAGCGGTATCGCAAAAAAATCAACACAGCAACAGGGCACTGCGAGCCGAGATGCAGCAACGCGAAGCAATGGAACAAGGTCTGCGCGAAAGCCAAGCGGCGTTGACCTTGGCCAAAGAGCGCGCGGAATCAGCCAATTTGCTCAAAGGTGAGTTTTTGGCCAACATGAGCCACGAAATTCGCACGCCGATGAACGGCATTGTCGGCATGACGCAGCTGACCTTGCAGACCGAACTCAACGACACGCAACGTGAGTATTTGACGCTGGCCAACAATTCGGCCCTTCATCTGCTGTCCATCATCAACGACATCTTGGACTTTTCAAAAATTGAGGCCGGGCACCTGTCCCTGCAGCCCGTTCGCATGGGGCCAGCCCTGGTGCTGCAAAACACCTTGCGCAGCTTTGCAGCTGAGATCCAAGCCAAGGGCCTGGAAGTTCAGATGCACATCGGCCCAGATGTGCCTGGTGAAGTGATGGCCGATCCCGTGCGCTTGCGTCAAATACTGACCAATCTGATTGGCAACGCCATCAAGTTCACCGCCCGGGGGGGGCTGCGCATTGGGCTGGAGCTCAACGCGGCCTCCAACGGCGCTGAAGTGGTCTTGAAGTTCACCATCGCAGACTCGGGCATCGGCTTTGACCCGGCCAAGACCGAACAGCTGTTCTCGCCTTTCATCCAAGCCGATGGCTCTATCACGCGCTCTTTTGGCGGCACCGGGCTGGGCCTGGCCATCACCCGCAGCCTGGTTGAGCTCATGGGCGGACAGGTCAGCGCTTTGAGTCAACCCGGCCAAGGCGCCACTTTCAGCTTCACCGTGATGGCCTCAGTGCCCAACACCCAGCCACAACCGCTGGCAGGTGCCCTTACGGTGCCAGCGGCTGCGGCGCGCTGCCTCAAAGTCCTGATTGCCGAAGACCATCCGATCAACCAAAAGCTGGCGGCCATTTTGCTCAAACAGATGGGCCATGAATGCGTCTTGGTCGACGATGGCGAAAAGGCCCTGCAAGCGCTGGCGGCAAGCCATTTCGACTTGGTGCTGATGGACGTAATGATGCCGAACATGGACGGCATCACGGCTTTGAAACATCTGCGCGAGCTGGAAGCGCAAGGCCGCCCGCGCTGCGCGGTGATCATGGTCACGGCCCACGCCATGACCGGCGACCGCGAACGATTTTTAGCCGATGGCGCCGATGGCTACGTCTCCAAACCCATCTCCACCTCCATGCTGGAAGCGGAAATTGCTCACCTGACCTGAACGGGCCGCTCAACGCCACGCCAATGGAAGCTTGTGAGCAACCCTGATCCAGCAAAATTCACGCTCAGGCCCCAGATTCTTCATGGCACAGCGACCCATTTCGACGTAAAGTGAGAACCAATCGATATTTCTGAAGGTGCGCCCGCCATGACAACAGTTCTGCCCCATTACACAGAGCCCACGGAAACCGGAGAAGTCACTAACACCCGCTCAGCGCTGCAGCGAAAGGTGGTGCAGGCCTTGCGTCAGGTTCTACCCGAGCACGCGATCTTGTTCACCCCCGAAGACACCACGCCCTACGAATGCGACGGTTTAACCGCTTACCGCGAGCGGCCCTTGGTGGTGACTTTGCCCGAAACCTCAGCGCAAGTGCAAGCCGTTTTGCAAACCTGCAACCGCTTGGCAGTTCCGGTAGTGGCGCGCGGCGCAGGCACGGGCCTGTCGGGAGGCGCCATGCCCCATAAGCTGGGCGTGACTTTGTCTATGGCCAAGTTCAATCAGCTGCTGCGCATGGACCCTTTGAGCCGCACGGCCGTGGTGCAGTGCGGCGTACGCAACTTGGCCATCTCAGAAGCGGCCGCCAAGCACGGCCTGTACTACGCGCCCGATCCATCCAGCCAGATTGCTTGCACCATAGGCGGCAATGTGGCCGAAAACTCTGGCGGCGTGCATTGCCTTAAATATGGCCTGACTTTGCACAACGTGCTCAAAGTCAAAGGCTTCACCATCGAAGGCGAGTTGATCGAGTTTGGCAGCGAGGCGCTGGACGCGCCCGGCTACGACTTGCTGGCCCTGATGGTGGGCAGCGAAGGCATGCTGGCCGTGACCACAGAGGTCACCGTCAAGCTGGTGCCCAAGCCGCAACTGGCTCGCTGCATCATGGCCAGCTTTGACGATGTGCGTAAAGCCGGTGAGGCCGTAGCCGCCGTGATTGCTGCAGGCATCATCCCCGCCGGGCTGGAAATGATGGACGGCCCCATGACTGCGGCCGTCGAAGACTTTGTGCACGCCGACTACGACCTGAGCGCTGCCGCCATTTTGCTGTGCGAGAGCGATGGCACGCCGGAGGAAGTGCAAGAAGAAATTGGCCGCATGAGCGAGGTGTTGCGCCGCTGTGGCGCGACCGCCATCAGCGTGAGCCGAGATGAAGCGCAGCGCCTGAAATTTTGGAGTGGTCGAAAAAATGCCTTTCCTGCTTCAGGCCGTATCAGTCCGGACTACATGTGCATGGACTCGACCATTCCGCGAAAACGTTTGGCCGATATTTTGGAAGCTATTTCAGCCATGGAGAAAAAATACGCGCTACGTTGCCTGAATGTGTTTCATGCCGGCGACGGCAATCTTCACCCGCTGATTTTGTTCGACGCGAACGATGCGGACCAAATGCACCGCTGTGAATTGTTTGGTGCAGAAATCTTAGAAACCAGTGTGGCCATGGGCGGCACGGTGACGGGCGAGCATGGCGTGGGCATTGAGAAGGTCAACAGCATGTGCGTGCAGTTTTCAGCTGAAGAAAACGAGCAAATGTTCGCGATCAAACGCGCCTTTGACCCTCAAGGTTTACTCAATCCCGGCAAGGTAATTCCCACGCTAAACCGCTGCGCCGAATACGGCAAGATGCTGGTGCGGGCAGGGGCCATCAAGCATCCAGAGTTGGAACGGTTTTGAGCCGGACTCAGTACTGATAGCCTAAACGCAGGCCCACAGCGTCTCCGCTGCCTGGTCGGCGCCGGCCTTCATAGCCGTTGGTTTGCGAAGCGTGCGTCCATTGCAAGGTGCTGTACAGGCCCTTGCCCCATTGATGGCGCCAAGACGTCATCCACGCTGAGTTGCTGAGGTAGTAATAGTCATCCGCCCTGTAATTCAAACGCACGTCATCGACAGCGGCCGCAACGCTAAATTTGGACCACCCTAAGGCCAAGAGGTCTGCCGAGCGCCACTCGTAAATAAGCTCCCAGGTTTGCGAACTGTCTTTGTCATGCACAACCAGCAAGTCATCGTAAAAATCGCGCGAAGCAAATTTGGACGCGCTATAGCGCAAGCGCAAGGTGGGGCGCAAATAGGCATCAATGCCGAGATAGTAGTTATCGACCAAGTTAAGCCTGGCCCGACCTTCTTGCACAGGCCTGGGGTTGTAGGCGCCACTTTCTTGCGTGCGCATCATTCCCAGTCGCAGCTGCGATCCGGTTTTCAAATACAGGAAATTGGCAGCTGCACTTATTTTGCGGTTGTAGCCGATCTTGAAATCAGGGCCTAAAGATTCACTGTTGAAGCCAAACTCCCTGGTTTCATAGGAAAACAACTTGGGTCGGTAAACACCGACGATGGTCTGCAACTGGTAGTCACCCCATGTGGTGTTGGTATAGGCCTGAAGCCCTGGCGCCGCATTGTTGATATTCGTGAAATCTTTGCGCCGACAAAATACATCGGGCTCAGCAAGCCAAGGGGAATCCACATCGTAGGTTCGGCACCAATTGGTGTTGAAATTGACCACGCCAGCGCGCAGCCCCAAATAAGGCGAAGGCCCCCAATCGATGTTGGCCACATCCACATGGGCGCCCATCAATTGATCGGCTCTGACTTTAAGGTTTACCTCAAAATTGGGACTGAGCCTGACGTTACTGGACAAGCGCATCCATGGTGAGAGCGACCGGTAATTCCACTTGGTGTCGGCGTCCGGTAAAGCCAGGCTGTTGTGATCTTCAAAGGCGGTGCCATTGATGAGCCGAGTCCCAGGGGGTGGTGGATCGGGCCGATGCGGCGTGATCGCCCAAGCATCGATGCCACCCTCGAAGGTCGAATTGATTTTGAGGCCATCGGCCTGGACCATCGAAGCACAAAAAAACAACCCCCAAGTTAGCCCACAAACTGCCGCCCCCCTAAACTTGCGAGCACAAAGACAAGTTAAAAACATGGCGCCAATTGCTCGGTACTTTGAGGCCGGTTCAAATAACCTACGGCCGGTTGATGGCGCATGATGCAGGCCCTCATTTCCGCTTCATCGGTGACTCGGTACAACTGGCTTTTGGTGATGGCACTCTTACGTGCCAAGGCAGACAGCACGTCGGCACTCAAACCCAAATCGCCTAAGGCCTTGACCGTCACGGGATCGTTCACCGGCATGAAGCAAGCTGATAAAGGCACGCCGCTGAGCCTGACGTTGACACCCGAATAAACGTCAATCAAGTCACGCACCGAGATCCGAATCACATCGTCGGCGACGCCTTGTTCAGCCAGCGTAAACAAGTCGCCGGGGTCGGGCCGGTTGTCGATGGCCACATCTATCGCAGGCGTGCGCGAGCAGTGCCAAACGGTTTCAGCCAGCGCGGGCATAGCCAGGAAGACGGCCATCATGACAAGTCCGCAGTAACGCAGCAGCGGCAAAGTCATGGCCCCTCCCATCGCTCGAGATTGACCAGGCCCAAGGGGCGGCACTGGGCACACTGCTCAAGGGGCTCGACATTGCGCACAAACTTGGGCTTCTCGCGCAAAAAGTCCGCAAAGTTTTTGTCTGGATAATGGGAAAGCCACAGCGAAATAAAGCCCGCCACCACAGGCGCTGAATAACTGGTCCCCACACCACTGAAACGGGTGGTGGCGCGCTCGTTGCCCAGCAAATCAAGCTCGTAGGTGGCAACTTTGAGTTTGTTTACGGCCCACGCAGCGTTCACAGGCAAGGAGGCGCCGCCACCTGGCGCATAGACATAGGTGCGCGGATCCAGCGCGGAATAAACCTCGATGCGGTTTTCAGCATTCAGCGCGCCCACAGCAATCACACCGGCGCAATTGGCGGGTTCGTGCAGCGGTTTATGAAAGTTGTTGCCCGCTGCCGCAACGATAAATTTGTGATCCTGAACCAACCGATCGAGCAGTGCCTGTAAATCAGCACCGCACACCGCAAAACCACCAGCCATGCTGAGGTTGATGATTTTGGCGGGGTAAGGGTTATCAGGCAGACCCTCCACAGAAATGCCTGCGGCCCAAGCGATGGCATCAAGCAAATCTTTGCGCGACATGGCGCAAGCGCCAAAGACGCGGATCGGCAACACTTTGGCCTCGGGGTTGACACCAAAGACGCCGTCCACACCATTGCCTGCGACCAAACTGGCGACTTCTGTGCCATGGGTTCGAAACGAGTTGGCCATCAAGCGGGCGCCGCAGCGGGCACCGCGTTCGTCAGGACTGAAATTTTCAGAGCGCTTATTACGCAAATTTTGGGCGGCTGAAACCATGTCATAACCCGGCAGCAGTTGCCCGGCCAAGCTGGGGTGCTCCGCCATCACACCGCTGTCAATGACCGCCACCACGATGCGGTTGGGGCCGGGTTTGTCTTGAATGGTGTTGATGGCCGAGGGTGCAGGCAACTGGCCGATACGGCTCCCCAAATGCCATGGCACGTCTTGCGCACGGACAGGACCCGCCCCCAGTAAAAGGCCACACAGGGCCATTAGCACCCACAGCGCGAATACGTGCGCGACAAGGCGTTGACTCAGAGGGAGGAGCGTGTAATTTGACATTTAGGAATTCATTTTATGCAATTATGAATTCCAAACGTACAAATATTTACCCCTTGGCGCCTCGTTGGCCGCCAGCGGCATCCGCCGCCCAGTGCTCAGCGTCGTCCAAAAATGGCCGTCCCCACCCGCACCATGGTGCTGCCTTCTTGCACGGCAGCTTCCAAGTCAGCGGTCATGCCCATGGATAAGGTGTCCAAATACAGGCCCTGGGATTGCAACTGCAGCCAAAGCGCACGGGCCTGCGCGTGCACAGCGCGCGTCAAGGCCACATCTCCTTGAGGCTCGGGAATGGTCATGAGGCCGCGCAGTTGCAACTGCGGCAAAGCGGCCACGGCCTGCGCCAGCGCCAGGGCTTGATCGGGCAACGCGCCCGATTTATTTTCACCACCGTCGATATTGACCTGGATGCAGACCTGCAAAGGCGGCATGGAGGCGGGGCGCTGCGCGGACAAACGTTGGGCTGTTTTTAGACGGTCGACCGAATGCACCCAGTCAAAATGCTCGGCCACCAAACGGGTCTTGTTGCTCTGTATCGGTCCGATGCAGTGCCACTCCAAGTCCAAGTCTTGCAAGGCTTGGATTTTGTCCACACCTTCTTGAATGTAGTTTTCGCCAAAGGCGGTTTGTCCCGCCGCATGGGCTTGACGAACTTCGTCGGCGCCAAATGTTTTGGACACCGCCAGCAAGCGCACGCTGGCCGGATCACGGCCCGCCGCTTGGCAAGCCAATTGGATGCGCGTTTGCACGCTCTGGAGGTTTTCAGCAATCACAGACATCATTTTTGCAAGGTTACCAAATTCAACGATGCATCCTAAAGAGCGCATCAGTAAGGCCTTATGAAGAACCGCAAGTGATTTTGATGGGCGAGTTGTCCGAGCTGGCGGCGCTTCGCTTGGCGTTGACGGCTCCCAAATCCGGCCAGTTGCTCTTGGCCACCTGACAAACAGCCCATGCGCTGCCAAGCTCGGTTTGCCGCCAACGTGTCGCACTAAGCTCTGACCCGGTCCGGCGCAAAGCGGTGCCACCTGCTAAATTACATACTTCACATTTTCAACCGACTAACCTGAGGCACGCACATGAGCAGCTTGAACACCAAACCCTACGAAACCACTCCTGCCCGCCGCGTTGCCTTTTTAGGCTTAGGCGTGATGGGCTACCCCATGGCTGGTCACTTGGCTCGCGCCGGCCATCATGTCACGGTGTACAACCGTACGGCAGCCAAGGCCGAGGCCTGGTGCGCCGAGTTTGCCGATGCCGCCGGTGCCAAGCACGCAGCCACCCCACGCGAAGCGGCCGCCCACGCCGAGATCGTGTTTTGCTGCGTCGGCAATGACGACGATTTGCGCGGCGTTGTACTGGGCGCCGATGGCGCTTTTGCGGGTATGGCCCCAGGCGCTATTTTTGTGGACCACACCACCGCCTCGGCCAGCGTGGCACGAGAACTCAGTGCCATAGCCCAAGCCATGGGCCTGGCTTTTGTCGACGCTCCGGTCTCAGGCGGTCAAGCCGGTGCGCAAAACGGCATGCTCACAGTCATGTGCGGAGGCCAGGCGGCTGACTTCGACAAGGTCAAACCTGCGGGCATGGCGTTTTCACGTGCCTTCACTTTACTGGGTGATACCGGCGCCGGTCAGCTGGCCAAAATGGTGAACCAAATTTGCATCGCAGGATTGGTGCAGGGCCTGTCTGAGGCGATTGCTTTTGGCCAACACGCTGGCCTGGACATGAACGCGGTGCTGGACGTGATTGGCAAAGGCGCGGCACAAAGCTGGCAAATGGAGAACCGCGGCAAAACCATGGTGGCCGACAAATTTGACTTTGGCTTTGCAGTGGACTGGATGCGCAAAGACCTGGGCCTGGTGATGGACGAAGCCAAACGCAACGGGGCGCGCTTGCCCGTGACCGCACTGGTCGACCAGTTCTATGCCGATGTCCAGCAGCTGGGCGGGCGCCGCTGGGATACATCCAGCCTGATCAAGCGTCTTCGCTAAAGTAAGCATGCCCGCAAAATTGCAGGCATGCTTACTTACTTACTGGCGCAGGCGCTGGATGCAAGTTCGTTATTTGGCAGAGGTCTGCGAGCTCAATCGCTTGAGCTCTTCTTCCGAAATGATGTCCAGCACGCGCACGACCTTGGTCACGCCACTGACACTGCGCGCAATGTCGGTGGCACGCTGAGCTTCACGGCTGGTCACGCGGCCCATCAAATAGACGACCCCGCGCTCAGTCACGACTTTGAAGGCATAGGATTGCAGGTCTTTGGCATCAACAAACAAGGCCTTAATTTGGCCAGTGATGATGACGTCTTTGGAGCGCTGCGTCAGCGAGCTGACCGCTTGAATGCTCAACTCGTTTGCCACCGCTTTGACGTTCTCTTGGCTCTGCGCCAATTTATCGGCCAGCTCTTTTTGTGCGGCCGTGGCCACTTCGCCAGTCAACAACACTTGGCGGTTGTAGCTGGTCACATTGGTGTGGCTGTTCTCGCTCAAATTTTGGCGCAGGCCTTGAGCGGTGCGCAGCTCTATGCCCTCATCTTCCAGCTGAATACCTGACGTGCGGCGGTCCACTGCCACCATGCCAGTCATGACTGCGCCACCGACCATCAAAGGTGCGCAAGCCGACAAGCCTGACAGCAACACAAGTGCCGTCAAAGCCGTGCCCATGATTTTTTGAATTGATTGCTTCATTCACTTAACTCCTGTTCACCCAACAATTGGGCATCCACCCCGTCACACAGACAGTGCAACACTAACTGCTGCACTTCACGAATTCGCGCTGCCCGATCATGGGGCACGCACACATGCACATCCGTCTCGCGCAGTAACTTGGCCAAAGCACCGCCGCCTTTTCCAGTCAAGGCAATTACCGTCATGTCGCGCTCGTGCGCAGCTCGTACCGCTTGCAGCAGCGCGACCTCTTCACCGCTTGCGGTCAAGACCATCAACACATCGCCCATGTGGCCTAGGGCGCGCACTTGGCGTGCCAAAATTTGATCATCCGGCAAGGTCGTCCAAGCCGCGCCTTCGGCGTTTAAGGCCAGCGCCGCCAACTCGGGTCGCTCGCGCTCAAAGCCGCCGACAAACAAACTGGCGAAATACGGCGCCGAAGCAGCAGTGCCGCCCCAGCCAGCGACCAACACCTTGCCGCCGCTGGTGACGCAGGCCAGTAAGGCCTGAACACCGGCTTCAACTGGCTTGACCAAGGGCTCTGCCGCCTGATATTGCAAGTCGGCGCTGTCAATGAAGTGCTGCTGAATACGGAGGTCTAACATGGTCTTCGATGATAACCCTTCAAGGTGTCTGTCCTGTGAAGCGCTCAGCCGCTGCCACTTTGTCAATTGCAGCGTGCAACCACTGCAACCCTTTTGCTTTGAGCAGCACCACATCAAAACGGGCCGACAACAAGCGGCGCGAGCGCATCAGGTGTTGACGCGCGGCATTAGGAATGCGCCGCGGCTAGACCCACATCCCTTTGGCGCACCCAAACAAACACCGCTGTACTGTGCGGCTTTTGCACGATCCAATCGATTTCACCCCACCCGGGCCAAGGGTCCGATAATTACGCTGTTACAAACGCAAACCTTGGCCCTGCAAATAAGACAAGCCCGTCTCTTGGGCTGTATCCCCCATTTGCGCTTGGTGGTTTGCGTTTTCTTGAGGAACTCCATTGACTTTGCCTGCCTTGACTGCTTCGGACGAGATCGCCGCCCCCGCCCCTGACGCTGCCCCCACGCCTGTTTCGGGTTCAGGGGCTTCGGCTTGGTCGCGGGCTTTGGCTGCGGCGCATGACACCAGCGCGCATCAAAACCATCCCACCCACACACTGTATGTGGTGGCCACCCCGATTGGCAACCTGGCCGACATCACCTTGCGCGCCTTGCATGTACTCAGTCTGTGCGACGTGATTGCCTGTGAAGACACGCGCCACACGCAGCAGCTTTTACGCGCCTACGGCATTGATCGCAGCAGCGCCCAGCTACTGGCTCTGCATCAGCACAACGAACACGAGGCCGCGCAAACCGTGGTCTCGCGTTTGGCCCAAGGCCAGCGCGTAGCCTATGTGAGCGATGCGGGCACCCCGGCCATCAGCGACCCCGGCGCGCGCTTGGTGGACGCCACGCGCCAAGCTGGCTTTCGGGTGCTGCCCCTGCCAGGGGCCAGCAGCGTCACCACCGCCTTGAGCGCCTCGGGCATGACGGGTGCTAACGGTTTTGTGTTTATTGGCTTCTTGCCCAGCAAAGCTGCAGAGCGCCAACACGCCGTGCATGCCCTGGCCAGCGAAGAACGCGCGATGGTATTGCTAGAAGCACCGCACCGCATCGAAGCGATGGCCTTGGCCTTAAGCGTATTGGGCGCACGCCGCGTGACGGTGGGCCGCGAATTGACCAAACAGTTTGAGCACATCGACACCCTGAGCGCCAGCGAGCTGCCGGCCTGGTTCGCCGCCAAGCCCGAGCGCCAGCGCGGTGAATTTGTGCTGGTGATCCACGATACGCCAACCGTCGCGGCGGTGGGTGATGGCCTGCGTGTGCTGCAATTGCTGCTGCCCGAGCTGCCTTTAAAAACTGCCGTGAAACTGGCAGCCGAGATCAGCGGCGAATCGAAAAACACCCTGTACGACCAAGCCCTGCAGCTGAAAAACGCCAAGCCGGACTGATCCGACCCGGAACCCCCAGCTCTTTAGCGCTTGCGCAACCCCAGCACCATGACGGTGGCCACCACCAACAAAGCGCCGGCCACCTGAATGGGCGCAATGGCTTGGTCCAGCAGCGCCCAGGCCAGCACCAGGGCAAACACCGGCTCCACATTCATGATGGCCGAGTTGCCCACCACGCCCAAGCGCGGCAACACGGTGAACATGATGCTGAAAGCCGTGCCGTACAAAAACGTCAGCATACCCAGACCCCACCAACCGGACAGCGCAGTGGGCAAATGAAATCCCCCTTGCGACATGGCCACGGACATGGCGAACACCGCCACCAAGCCCATGGTCGAGAAGGTGCGCAAGCGACCGTCCAGGCTACCCGCCTCATGTTGGGTCAAGACCATGGCCAAACCGAAAGTCGCCGAGGCCGCCAATGCGTAGGCAATGCCTGCACCGATTTGACTCCAGTGCGCCGCCGCCCCCAAACCTGAGGCGGCACCGAGCACATCAAGCGCCAGCGCCAAACCGAACAACATCAAAGGCATGGCCAAAAGCACGGCACGCTCGGCGCGATGACCGTACAAAATCCGCGCCCACAAAGCGGTAGACAAGGGATAGGTGTTGAACGCCAACAAGGCCAGCGCTACAGGCAAGCAAGCCACGGCCGAATACAAGCACACGCTTTGCACCGCAATCAGTGCGCCGATCAGCAACAAAAACTTTTTTTGCCGAGCCGTGGTGACCCACGAAACTTTTTGCTGCCACAACAGCACGCCGACCACCAAGGCGGTGACCGCACTGCGACAGCTCACCGCGGTGACCACGTCCACGCCGCTGTTGAACGCAAAGCGCGCCGCCACATGGTTACCCCCCATCATCAAGGCGAGCAACAGCAAGGTGGCAAAGGCGGTGCCGGTCAGGGCTTTGCGTTCAGAGGTCACGCTCCGATTG